>CAZMED010000143.1:1883-7944 GCA_964565045.1 uncultured Thermoanaerobaculia bacterium | reverse complement strand
TCGCCCTGTGCGCGATCTTCACCTACATGAACGTCCAGGGCCTGCGAGCCGAGCTGGCGACGCGCTGAGGGACCCCTGCAATTCGCGCCAGCGAATTGCGCAGGTACAATCGGGCTCCCGGCTCGGCCGACCGCGCCGGTGTGGCATCCATGTACCAGGACTACTACGGCCTGCAGGCCCCTCCGTTCAACATCACGCCGGATCCCCGGTTCCTGTTCTTCAGCCGGCGCCACCGCCAGGCGTTCGAGCACATCCTCTTCGGCATCACCGAGCGCCGTGGCTTCATCCAGATCACGGGCGAGGTCGGGGCCGGCAAGAGCACCCTCTGCCGCAAGGTCCTCGACGAGCTCCGCGAGGGCTACGCCACCGCCCTCATCCTCAACCCCGTGATGACGCCGATCCAGCTCATGCGGTCGGTGCTGCGCGAGCTCGGCCTCGACGACAGCGGCAACGACCGCATCCGGCTCGTCGAGCGCCTCAACGAGTACCTGCTCGACCGCGCCCACGCCGGGGTCGTGGTCGCGCTCTTCATCGACGAGGCGCAGGACATGTCCGAGGAGCTGCTCGAGCAGGTGCGGCTGCTGTCGAACCTCGAGACGGACGAGCACAAGCTGCTGCAGATCGTACTCATCGGCCAGCCCGAGCTGCGCGAGCGCCTCGAGCGGAAGGAGTTGCGGCAGCTGCGGCAGCGGATCACGGTCCGCTTCCACCTCGGTCCTATCAATCGCCAGGAGACCTCGGCCTACGTCCAGCACCGGCTGCTGATCGCCGGCTCCAACGGCCGTCCGACCTTCAGCCGGCCCGGTATGTGGGCGATCCACCGCTACTCCCGCGGCATCCCGCGGCTCATCAACGCGGTCTGCGACAAGGCCCTGCTCTGCGGCTACGTGCAGGGGCGGGACCACCTCGGCTGGTGGCAGGTGCGGCGCGCCATCCGCGATCTCGAGGGCCAGGGCTGGTGAGCCTGATCAACGACGCCCTGCGCAAGGCGCGCCAGGCCGCCGCCGAGCACGACGTGCAGCAGGGGCGGGCGCGGCCGCCGGTGGCCTACCCCTCGCGCGGGCCGGGGCGCGGGCTGGGCACGGCGGCGGTGGTTTTCATCGCGGCTGTGGCGTGTCTCGGGGGCGCCGCCGCCGTCTGGTGGGCGACGTCGGAGCCGCCCCCGCGCGGGGACCGTGCCGTGGCGGCGCCGGCGCCATTGGTCGAGGCCGGAGGGGCGGCTCCCCGAACCGCATCGCGGCCCGACGAACCGGCTTCGGACCCGATGCCCCGGGAGGTCGAGCCCCCACCTCCCCCATCACGCATCGACACCGTCGGCAGCGCCGAGCCCTCGCGGCCCGTCCAGGCCGAGGACAGCGATCGGAAAGGCCGGGATCGCGGCATGGCCGAGGCCGCTTCCGACGACCAGAACGGCCCGCCGCCGCCTCCCGGCGACGCGCGCGACGACGGGCCGGACGGAGAACGGGTCTACGTCCTCGACGCCGACCTCGGCGACGTCAGATTGAGCCTGGACTTCATCGTCTTCCGCCAGGTCAGGCCGTTCGCCGAGATCAACGGGTTCGAGGTCTACGAGGGCTCGGAGATCGAGGGTTTCACGGTCGAGAAGATCGAGGCCGACCAGGTCACGCTGCGCGACGCTGCGGGACCGCTCGTCCTCAGGGTGCCCTGACCCGCGGTCGACGGAGGTCCTCCGCCGCGGGTCACGGTGCGGCCGGCGTCGGCCCGCGTTCCGACGGCACCGTCAGTCCACCCCGCCCTTCTCCCGCAACCGGGCGTTGACCGCGGCGAACTCGTCGCGAAAGTGGTTCTGCAGGATCGAGAACGACTCGTCGGCGGGCAGGCGTTCGGCCACCAGGTCGGCGAAGGCCCGGTGGCGGATCCGCTCGAGTGACCTGCGGTGCTCGGTCAGCTGCTCCACCGTCAGCTCTCCGAGGTCCGAGGCCAGCCCGGCGACCTCCAGAAGGTACGCGTCGACGCGGTTCTTCATGCGACGCTTCATCCACTCGCGCAGGCCGAGGAACGCGGAGTACGCCCCCACCAGCAGCGTCAGCCCGAGGCTGATGGCTTCCGCGTAGGCGACGAAGAACGGCGGCTCCTCGCGGAGGTAGTAGCTCGCGGCGCCCTCGTGGAAGGGGATCACGTGGGCGCCGGGGCGAAAGTCCTCGCGGATCCTCCGCGCCACGACGAGCTCTTCGCCCGCGAGCCCCCCGGCGCCGCCGCGGTGCTCGAAAACCGCCTCGGTGATTCCGCGAACCAGGTCGGGCGCGAGGCCCTCGCGGGCGACGAGCAGTGCAGACACGGCGATGGTGCGCACCGGACGCCTCGGCAGCCCGACGTAGGTCGAACGCGGGATCGTGGTCGCCTTGATGCTCGGGAAAACGAGCGCCAGGGCATCCGACTCGTTGCCGGCCTCCTGGGGATCGCCGAGGCTCAAGAAACGGACCGCGTCCGTCGTCGCCAGCTCGTCCATGAGACGCGAAGGGATCGAGGTCAGGATGAAGGCGGCCTCGACGGAACCGTCCGTGAGCCCCTCCGCGGCGGCCGAGGCGCTCACCTCGAGCTCCTCGCCCACCGCGACGGCGAAGTGCCCGAGGACCCGTTCGGTGAGCTGCCGGGTGCCCGAACCCGCCGGTCCCACCGCCACCCGGCGCCCTGCCAGGTCGGCGATGCTCCGGATCTGGTCGGCGACGCTTTCCGCCACCAGGATGTGCAGCACCTCATCGTAAAGCGGAGCCACCAGACGGGCCGCCGAGGCCGGCTCCGTATCGCTTTGAACGAAGGCGAGATCGGCGCCGCCGTCGGCCCCTCCGATGCGCCTCATGTTGGCCACGCTGCCGCCGGTGACCTCGACCACCGCCTCGTCGACCAGAGCTTCCTCTTCCAGCACTCGCGCCAGCGCGACGCCGAGAGCGTGGTATGTCCCCTCCTCCGATCCCGTGGCGATCACCAGCCGCCGGTGGCGACCGGACTCGTTGAGTCCGCGGGTCACCGCGAGGCCGACGACCACCACGGCCAGGGCCACCGCCGCGGCCACGATCGCCGGGACCGGAATCGAAGAACCGACTCCCTGATCCCGATGACTGTCGGTCGTGTTCACGTGACGATACTCCGTGTGCCGAGATTCCACTGCGGTCGGCGAAACCGGCGTCGTGACCCGCGCGGAGAACGATCCAGGCTAGCACGCCCGAGGGTCCGGGCGGTGCCCGCGCCTCCGAGGGAGGAGGTGCCGGGCCGGAGGCCGCCTGCCCTGAATGGTAAGATGGATGCACGGTCTGCCATGGAGGGGTGGCGACGCCGACGCGAGGACGCCTCGCGGAAGAAGGAGCCGAACGTGGCGAGGAAGACCGAGAACGATTCGGCCGCCGGTGTGGACAACGTCCACCGGCTGCCCTCCTCCGGCCGACGTCGGCGGGCCCCGGCCGACGCCCCGGCGGTGTTCCCGAACGTCCAGACCATCGTCGGCAATGCCGCCAGAGCGGCGGTCGCGGTGGGCCCCGACAACCGGATCGCGCACTGGAACGCCGCCGCCATCGAGCTCTTCGGCTTCACAGACGAGGAGGTGGTCGGTCGCAACCTGCAGCAGGTGATCCAGGCCCGTGACGTCCACGGCAACCGTCTCTCCGCCGACCATGGCGCCCTGCACGAGATGATCCGTATCGGCGAGGCCCCGCAGAGCTTCGAGCTCGCCATCATCACAGCCACCGGCAAGATGATGCGGGTCGCGGTCTCGATCGTCGTCGTCCTCGGACCGCAGCCCAAAGACTACAGGTTGATCTACCTGATGACGCCCATGCACCGGCGGCGGCGTGCCGACGAGGCCATCGACCGGCTGCTGGCGCAGACGAATATTCCGGGCGTCACCGTGCCGGGCGGCAACGTCGCCACCGGCGCCGAGCAGCGCGGCACCAAGACCCAGCCGCACCTGACGCGGCGTCAGCTCGAGGTGCTGCTGCTCATGGCGGAAGGTAAGCGCTCGGGGGAGATCGCCACGGAGCTGTGCATCAGCGTGCACACCGTCCGCACCCACATCCAGGGCATCCTGCGCACCCTCGGCGCGGCCAACCGCCTCGAGGCCGTGTCCCGGGCCCTGCACGAGCGGATCATCTAGGAGCGTCTCGACGTTCGAGCGTGCTGCTCATCCGGGAAGCGGTGGGATGCGGCCTTCTGCCACTGCCGCTGTCACTGCCATCTGCCGCTGTCACTGAACCTGAATCCGGGCAACGAGATGGAGACGCGGTCGGGTCGTATCCGATGCCTCCATCCCATGCAATCCCGAATGAGCCGAACGCTTGAACGTTGGAACGTTGAACGTTCGAACGTTGAACCGCTCAAAGGTATTACCGGATGAACCGGGGTGCTGAGACCTCGAGTTCGCGGTCGTGGCTCGTCAGCGCCACCCGAGCCGGCAGTGCGGTGCCGGCCGGAACCTCGAAACGAACCGCGACGCCCGCATCGAGCAGCGGTCCGAATCGCTCGGCCGCGCGATCGAGCTGCGCCCTTCCCTGGACCAGGAACAAACTGCCGCCGGAGACCTCGGCGATCTCGCGCAGGTTGTTGCGCGTGCGCCGGCTGAAGTCCTCGTCCCACAGCGCGATGACCAGAACCGGGGTTCCCGCCTCGCCGGCGGCCGTGACCGCCTGCTTCCACGACTCCTTGACGGGTTGGTTGCGCCCATCCGTCACCACCAGGAGAAATCGCCGTCCCCGCACCCCGTCGAAGCGCCGCAGCGAGTCGACGATGAGCGATGCCACGTCCCCCACCGTGCCGCCGGGGGCCGAGGCGGGGGGCCCCGCCCCCCATCCGCCGACCGGGTCGCCGGATGCGGCGTAGAAGGTCGTCCCGAGGCCGTCCCGGGCGCGTGTGATCAGCGGCGCCAGTTCGCCGCCTCCGGGCCAGCCGATGCCGGAGTCGGGGCCCGTGTCGACCGCGACTCCGAGGAACAGCGGCGCCTTGCCGGCCTCGCCCAATGCCTCGATGGAAACCTCGGCGCCGTTCACGCGCAGCCGCAGATCCGACGGCCGCAGGCCCCGGACGGGCTCGCGTCCCTCCAGGACCACCGCCGTCAGCTCAGAGCCCGAGGCATCGGCGTCCTCCGCCCAAGCGGAGACTGCCGCGGCGGCAGCTTCCGGCGGCGGCGTCACCGGCGCCGCCGCGACCACCGGTGTCGGACCATCATCCGGGGGAGGCGGCTCGCCGCGAAGCGGCTCGAGGATCGGCTCGACACTGTCCTCCACGGTCGGCGCCTCGACGGCTACAGCACTGCCGGAAGCCTCGGTTGTGACCCCTGCAGGCTCGTCCCCGATCGATCCATCGCCCTCCGGTGAAGGCTGCTCTGTGACCGGCGGATCGAGCCGTGCGGCGGCCTCGGGCGCCGGATCCGACGCGTCCACGGCCGCAGGTTCCGGGGCCGGCAGGACGTTCTCCACAACCTCCGCAGCGGCCGGCGGCGGCAACGCGGGCCCGTCAGGAACCGCGCTCCGTACCTCATCCGCCGGTGCGGCCTGTGGCTCGGGGATCGGCGCCGGCGCGACCGGTGGGGAGGTCGTCTCGGGCGGCGCCGCGCCGGAAGCGGGTGTCCGCTCGTCGGTTGCGGTGGGCGGCTCGACCGGCGCCGCGGTCGAAACTGATGTCTGCTCATCCGGCGCCGCGCCGGAAGCGGGTGTCCGCTCGTCGGTTGCGGTGGGCGGCTCGACCGGCGCCGCTGCTGGCCCCGGAATGCGGACCGCGCCCACCCACAGGCCGCTGTCGCGGCCGTTCGGGCTCGAGATCCGCACCTGCAGCTCGTGCTCGCCCGGCGGCCAGACGGTCTCGATGCGGGTGCTGCCGTCGTCCTCCATCCTCACAGCCCACATCGGACTCTGCCCCGGCGGCGCCTCACCGTCGAGCTCGATCTGCAGCATGGCGTTGGCGCCGACCCGTCCGCGGTCCTCCGGCGAGACCTGCACGGTCATGGCGACCCTGGTGCCGCCGGAAGCCGGGCCGAGAATCTCGACCTCCACGCGCACGGCGAGTGGCTCCGCAAGGGCTGGCTTCACGGCAGCCATGGTCGTGAGGAACCACA
>CAZMED010000143.1:0-1783 GCA_964565045.1 uncultured Thermoanaerobaculia bacterium | reverse complement strand
GCGAGTGGCTCCGCAAGGGCTGGCTTCACGGCAGCCATGGTCGTGAGGAACCACAGTGCGAGGATCTTTCTGGTCACGTCGGTTCTCCTGCCGCACATTCCGCCCGAGCCGCCGCCAGGCCCCGTCGCCGCGGCCGGTCCATCAGTCGTCGACCAGATAGTACTGCACGGTGGTCACGACCCTGATCTTCTTGTGCTCCGGCGAAAAGCGGTCGCGATCCTCGATCGAGAAGTATCCCTGCTGGGCGGTGCGGATGCCTCCGACCCGGCTTCCGGAGTCCTCCGCGAACTGCTGTGCCGCGCTCCGCGCGTCGCGGGTCGCCTCGCGGATCATCTCGGGCTTGACCGCCTCGAGGGCGGTGAAAAAGTACTCGGTCGAGTTCTCGTAGCTGCGGATGAGGGCGACGCCCTGCGCCACCAACTCGCCGGTTCCCGCCATCGCCGCGCGTACGTCGTCGATGCGCTCGGAGCGTACTGTCACCGTCGACTCGGAGACGAAACGCTCGAGACGGCCGCCCTGGTTCATCATGCCCTGCGCCTGGCGGTCGGTGACGCGCGGCTGCGAGAGGCTGATCTCCTCGCGCGGGAATCCGTCGGCGAGAAACGCCGCGATCCTGGCTGCGCTCTCGTCGCTGCGGCGCTGCAGGGTGCTGAGGTCGTCGGCGGTCACGGTGAAGGTGATCGGCCACACCACCAGGTTCGCCGGAACCTCGCGCTCGGCGAGCCCGCGCACCGTCACGTAGCGGTCGCTCGAGCGCGCCGCCAACAGGCCGTGGCCCACGAAGTAGCCGCCCACAGCAACGCCGACCGCCAACAGGAGCCCGGCGGCGACCACGTGACCGTTCGCGCGCTCGCTCATTCTTCACCTCCCCGGTTCCGATAGTCTACAACTCACAGCAGGGGCCGGACATTCTCGCCGCGCTCGCGCCAACGCTGACCTCCTGTACAATTCCCCCGTCCGCAACCCCTCAACGCTGGAGTTGAACGATGCGAGCTGCGAACTTCCTGGTTCTGGTTGTCGCGCTGGTGATGACGGCATGCGGAGGCCGGCCCAGCGGAGAGGACCTCCCGACGGCGGTGGACACGGGCGAGGGGGCTCCAACCTCGGTCGCGGCGGAGCCGGGTCAAGGTGCTGACGCTCTGGAGGCGCCTTTCACCGCCGAGCAAATCCGCGACGAGTGGATCGAGGGCTTCACGGTGACGATCGTGCGGAGCTCCGTCGGCGAGACCAGCCGCGAGCGCTGGACCGTCGTCGCCGCCGACGACAACGGAGCCGACATCGAGTACGCCGCGGTCGACGATGGGGGTGCCGTGCTCGGCGAACCGGTCACCGTCCGCTCCACCTGGAACGAGCTTCGCGATCACGCCCTCTTTCCGGAAACTGATGCCACCCGCGAGTGGACCACCCGCGACACCGCGCTGGGAAGGATGGAAGGATGGCTGTACCGCGTGACCGACGATGAGAACGAAACCGTCGACGAGCTCTTCTTCGCCGCCTCCCTGCCCGGCGCCCCGGTCCAGATGACGACCTACGAGGGCGGGGAACCCGTCGCCAGCCTGGAGCAGGTGAAGCGCTCCAGCCCGGCAGTGCCGTGATCGCCATGCAGACGGCAACCGGACGCAGCACCACGTCCATCCCCCGACGCCAGCTTCTGGCCTGGATCCTCATCGGCTGCTGTCTGGCTCCGACGCTGGCGGCCGAGACACCGGCACCCGATGACGGCAAGCTCGTCCTGGTGCTGTCCGGCGGCGGCGCGCGGGGCGCCGCCCACATCGGCGTCCTG
>CAZMED010000142.1:0-7955 GCA_964565045.1 uncultured Thermoanaerobaculia bacterium | reverse complement strand
GCCCACCCCCGCAGGTGGCATGCGGTCGCCACCCGCTGGATGGCGATCATGTACGCCGCGTCGCGCATGTACTCGCCGGTCTCCTGGGCGAGGTCGGCGACCGCGTTGAAGGCGGTGGTCATCTTCTGGTCGAGCCGGTCGAGGACCTCCTGCTTGGGCCAGAAGAAGTTCATGTTGCACTGGACCTGCTCGAAGTAGGAGCAGGTGACGCCGCCGGCGTTGGCCAGGAAGTCCGGGATGACGAAGACGCCGCGCTCCTTGAGCACCGCGTCCGCCTCCGGTGTCGTCGGGCCGTTGGCGCCCTCGACGAGGATCTTCACCTGCTCGTGGATGCGCTGCACGTTGTCGCCGGTGACCTGGTTCTCGAGCGCGGCGGGGATCAGGATCGTCACCTCCTGCTCGAGCCAGGCGTCGGCCGGCAGCACCTCGTAGCCCGCCACGCCGGCCTTCTCCTTGTCGATGGTGCCGAAGCGGTCGGTGATCGACAGCAGGAAGTCGACGTCGATGCCGTCCGCCTTGCGGAAGGTGTAGGCCGCGTGGTCGTTGTTGTCCCAGCAGGCCACCGCCACCACCATGCCGCCGAGCTCCACCAGCTTCTTGGCCGCGTACTGGGCGACGTTGCCGAAGCCCTGGATCGAGGCCTTCACGCCCTGGACCGGGATTCCGATGCGCTTGAGCGCCTCGCGCACCGTGTAGATGACGCCGTACCCGGTGGCCTCGGTGCGGCCGAGCGAGCCGCCGACCTCGACCGGCTTGCCGGTGATGAAGCCGGGGTAGTGCCCGCCGGCGAGCTTCTCGTACTCATCCATCATCCACACCATGTGCTGCGGGTTGGTCATCACGTCCGGCGCCGGCACGTCCTGCACCGGTCCGACGTTGCGCGCCACCTGGCGCACCCAACCGCGGCACAGGGCCTCCTGCTCGCGGGAGGAGAGGTCGTGCGGGTCGCAGATCACGCCGCCCTTGCCGCCGCCGAGCGGAATGTCGACCACCGCGCACTTCCAGGTCATCCAGGTCGCGAGCGCACGCACCGTGTCCACCGTCTCCTGCGGGTGGAAGCGGATGCCGCCCTTGGCCGGGCCGCGGGCGTCGTTGTGCTGCACCCGGTAGCCCTTGAAGACCCTCACCGACCCGTCGTCCATGCGGACCGGCACCGTGAAGTGGAACTCGCGCTGCGGCCAGCGCAGGAGGTCGCGGATACCGCTCTCCAGCTGCAGCTTGTCGGCCACTGCGTCGAACTGACGCTGCGCCATCTCGAACGCGTTGAACTCTCGTGCCATGGTTGCCTCCTCGATCCGTCTCGCGGCTGCGGAGAATCCGCACGCGCGCGTGTTATACGTCACGGCATTGCGGCCGTCAACGGTATTGCGCAATTTTTCACAAAATCGCGCACCGACGACCCCTTCCAACCGCCACCGGAGCACCGAGACCCAGGGTTTCGCACCGCGTCGCCGCGGTCCCGGCGTCTCTCTCGGCAGGCCGGCGCCTCACCCCGCGGGCCGCGAAGCCATGGCCTGAAATGCCCGCCGCGCCGCTTCGGTGCCGAGGATGGCGACCAGGTCGCCGGCTTCGAGGCGGAAGTCGGCGTCGGGGTTGGTTTCGAGCGCGTCATCGCGGACGATCCCCACCACCGACGCACCGCTGGCCTTGCGGATCCCAGCCTCCGCGATCGAGCGCCCGGCCAGGGAACAGCCGTCCTGAAGCTCGACCCACTGCAGCTCGAAGCGGTGCTCGGCGGCGCGGAGCTGGGCCAGGGTCCGGTAGGCGCTGCGCCCGGTGCTCATGTGCGGCGCCAGCAGCTCGCTGCGGAGCGACTCGGTCTGGCGCTGGATCTCCGCCACCGGGACCCGCAGGTGGAGCAGGGCCTCGCGCGTCATCTCGAGGCCGGCCTCGAACTCGGGCAGCACGACCTCGGTGACGCCGATCTCCCGGAAGCGGGAGAGGAATCCCTGGTCCGAGGTCCTGGCGACGACGGGCAGGCCGGCGTTGGCGCGCCGCGCGTTGACCACGATGGTCCGCGCCGCAACCATGTCGGGGGTCGTCACCACCAGCAGCCGGGCGTCTTCGATCGCCGCCGCCTCGAGCACCACCTCGTGGCTGGCATCCCCGTAGATCACCGGCAGCCCCGCCTCGCGACAAGCCTCGACCCGGCGGTGGTCGAGCTCGACAATGACCAGCGGGAGGTCGAGCCGGGCGAGGACGCGCGCGATCTGCGACCCGACGCGGCCGCCGCCCGCGATCACCACGTGGTCGGCCAGGCCCCCGGCGGGGATGTTCCGGGTCTCCAGGGCTTCGTGGCGGAACCAGCGTTTCTTGAGCGCGTACAGCCGCGCCGTCTGGCCGGAGACGAAGGGGGTCAAGGCCATGGTCAGGATGGCGGTCGTCAGGAGCATCGAGTAGAGGTCGTTGCCGATCGACCCGGTCGACACGCCGACCCGCGCGAGCACGAAGGAGAACTCGCCGACCTGGAAGAGACCCAGCCCGACGGCGAGCGGGATCACGTTGCCGTAGCGGAAGAGCCTGGCGAGACCCGAGAAGATCAGGCCCTTGCCGATACTGACCGCCACAACCAGCACGGCCACCTCGCCCAGGTGGTTCTTGAGGTACACGGGATCGAAGAGCATGCCCACCGACGCAAAGAACAGCAGCCCGAAAAGGTCACGCAGCGGGATGATGTCCCCCAGGGCCTGGTGGCCGAAGTCGGACTCGCTCAGGACCATGCCGGCGATGAAGGCGCCGAAGGCGAACGACAGCCCCAACATGTGGGTGGCGAGGCCGATCCCGAGCCCGATGGCGGTGATGGCGAGCAGGAAGAGCTCGCGCGAGCCGAGCTTGGCGATGTGCGCCAGGAGGCGCGGCAGCAGCCTGGTTCCGAGGAAGATCATCGCGGCGAGGAAGGCCGCCGCCTTCAGCGCAGCGAACCCGACCGCCGGCAGGCCCGAAGCCGGATCGCTGAGCTTGGGCAGCACCACCATCAGCGGCACCACCGCCAGGTCCTGCACGATGAGCATCCCGACCATGACCTTGCTCGACAGCGTGCCGAGCCAGCCCTGGCTCATCAACGTCTTGAGGATCACCATCGTGGACGAAAGAGAGACCATCGCCCCCAGCCACAGCGACTGCGCCCAGTCCCAGCCGAGGAGGGAGCCGATCGCGGCCCCGAGGCCGATGGTGAGGAGCATCTGGATCGGGGTGCCGATGAGGGCGATGGCGCGCACCGGCGCCAGGTCCTTGAACGAGAACTCGAGCCCGAGGCCGAACAGCAGCAACGCGACGCCGATCTCGGCGAGGCGTTCGATGTCGTGCACGCTCGAGACGGTGACGCCGCCGGTGAACGGGCCGAGGACGAAGCCGGCCAGGATGTAGCCGAGGATGACGGGCTGGCCGAGGCGCTGCAGGAGCAGGCCGCAGCCGAAGGCGACAACCACGAGAAGGATGATGTCGGTCGCGATGCCCATGGCCCCCCACGACTCGGCACGCGCCCCGGTCCGGCAGCACTGCCGGCAGAGCTCCCAGCGGGCCGCCGCAGCAGCTTATACCGGCAGCAACGTTTTCGGCCAGAAGGCGGAGGTGGCCACGGCGCCCCGATGACCCCGCCAACTTCCGCGGCCCACTGGTAATGATGACTGGCTGCCCATCCGGGCACGGGCACGGAAACGGGCGCGGGTCGAACCCGTTTTCGGAGAGCTGCCGCTGCAGGGCGTCAATGGTGAGCCCGGCGATCAATATCCCGTGGGAATCGGGTGGGAACGGGGCCGCGGATGCGGAGAGGACTTGGCTCCGCAGGAGGGATTTGAACCCCCAACCTAGTGGTTAACAGCCACCCGCTCTACCATTGAGCTACTGCGGAGCATCACGGCAGTCGCCCATTGTAGGCGCCGGCGAACGATTGTCAACCGACGGCGGACGGGCGCAGCAGGGTGAAGACGAGGCGCTCCACCGGCGCGCGGCGCAGCGCCTCGGCAAACTCGTCGGCCGATTCGAACTGGACCCTCGCCAGCCGCTTGCCCTCGCAGTGGATCTGCAGCCGTTCGCCCTGCAGCGGCCACGGGTGGACCCGCCAGGTCGTCCGGTCGACGGCGTCGAAGCTCACCACCTCGGTGTTGCCGGCGGCGTTCTGCGCCCACACCTCGAATGGCGACGGCAACGACGCGCACAGGTACACCGAAATACGGTCGCAGGTGTCGAGGAGGCGGGCGTTGGTCTCGCGGGCAGGGCCCGACAGTGCCGGGGCGTAGCGCGGGTCGGCCGAGAGCTCCTCGAGCCATGACGCCTCGAGGCGTTCCATCTCGGCGGTGAAGCTGCGCGTCAGGCGCGCGTCGGCGTTCGATCCGTGATCGAGCAGGTCGGCGAGCTTGCGATCGGCCATGGCGGCGAAGTGGGAGGCCACCAGCAGGCCCGAGTAGCGGCTGTACTGCGCGCTGCGCGCGATGCTGGTGCGCCAGATCGCCAGGTGCTCGGAGGCCGCCATGCGGTCGAAGGTCCGCGGACGCCCGTCGGCATCGATCTCCGGCGCCTCGTCGTAGTCGCTCCAGCCGCAGTCGTGGAGGAGGACTGCGGCGAGGGTCTCGGCGCGCGGCGACGGTCGCGAGAACGAGCGGTTGCCCCAGTGGCCCGCCACCTGCCACGCCAACCACGCGTGCGAGGTCTGCGGGATCAGATAGGTGCCCGAGGGATCGCTCTCGCGGTACACGAACATCCCGCAATTCTACATCGTGCGGCCGGGCCGTACGATGTAGAATTGCCCATGGTGCGTTTCGGGACCTCCGGGTGGCGCGGCATCATCGGCCGCGAGTTGACCTTCCGCCGCGTGCGGATGGCGGTGCAGGCGATGGTCGATACCTTGCGGGAGGAGCCGGGACCGGTCGAGAGGCTCGCGGTCGGCTTCGACACCCGCCTGCTGTCGGAGAAGTTCGCCGCCACCGCCGCCGAGCTCATCGCCGCCAACGGCATCGTCGCCGAGCTCGTGCCGCGCGACGTCCCCTCGCCGGTGGTGGCCTCCATGGTGCTCGAGCGTTCCGCCGCGGCCGGCATCATCTTCACCGGCAGCCACAACGCCCCCGAGTACAACGGGCTCAAGATCTACACCGCGGACGGCATCCTCGCGCCGCAGACCGTCACCGACCGGATCGAGCGGCGCTTCGACCGGCTCGAGGCGGCCTGGGAGGACACCGTCGTGCCGCGCACCGAGTTGATCGCGGCGCACGACCCCAAACCGGCCTACCTCGAGCGGCTCCAGGGGCTCATCGACTGGAAGGCCATCGCGCGCTCCGGCATCAAGATCGTGGTCGACCCGCTGTTCGGCTCGGCCCGCGAGTACCTCGACCACATCCTGCTCGAGAACGAGATCGCGGCGGTCGTCATCCACAACACCCGCGACCCGTACTTCGGGGGCTACGCACCCGACTGCACCTCGGAAAACCTGTCGCGGCTGCGCGAGGAGATGCGCAGCACCGGCGCCGACCTCGGGCTTTCCACCGACGGCGACGGCGATCGCTTCGGGATCCTCGACCGCGGCGCGCGGATGTGCGACTCCACCACCTGCCTGGCCCTGATCCTCGATTACCTGGCGCGCCGGCGCGGGCTTGAGGGCGGGGTCGGCTACACCATCGCCACCTCGGGCCTGATCAACGCGGTCGCCCGCGCCCACGGCCTCGAGCTCGTCGAGACCCCGGTCGGCTTCAAGAACTTCGGCCCGCTGCTGGTCGACGGCACCCTGGAGTACGCCGGTGAGGAGAGCGCCGGGCTCGCGTGGGCCCGGCACCTGCCCGAGCGGGACGGCGTGCTGGCCTGTCTGCTGGCGGCCGAGATGGTCGCGGTGGAAGGCAAGACGATGATCGAGCTCGCCCAGGAGCTGGCCGCGCGGGTCGGCGTCTACTCATTCCGGCGCACCCAGATCCCACTCACCGAACGCTCCCTGGAAATGTACGAGCAGCGGTTGCGCCAGGAGTGGCACGAGGTCAACGGGCATCGGGTGGTCGAGGTGGACCGCAGCGACGGCCTCAAGCTGATTTTCGACGGCGGCGGCTGGATCCTCGTCCGTCTCGCCGGCACCGAGCCCAAGATCCGGCTCTACGTCGAGGGCCGTTCCCCCGAGGAGCAGCGCCTCCTGATGCACCTGGCGCGCCACTTCTTTTCGCAACGGAGGGTTTGATCATGTTCGACATCGAGTTCGTTTCCGGACGCGAGGTCCTGGACTCGCGAGGCAACCCGACGGTCGAGTCGGAGGTCGTGCTCTCGGGCGGCGCCGTCGGCCACGCGATCGTTCCTTCGGGCGCTTCCACCGGTTCGCGCGAGGCCCTCGAGCTGCGCGACGGCGACCCCGACCGCTTCGGCGGCAAGGGCGTGCTGCGCGCGGTGGAGCACATCAACGGCCCCATCGCCGAGGCCATCGAGGACCTCGACGCCCGCGACCAGCTCGGGGTCGACCAGGCGATGCTCGACCTCGACGGCACCGACAACAAGTCGAACCTCGGCGCCAACGCCATGCTCGCGGTCTCGTTGGCGGTCGCCCGGGCGGCCGCGGAGGCGGCCGGCCTGCCGCTCTACCAGTACCTCGGCGGCTGCGGCGCGCGCGAGCTGCCGGTGCCGATGATGAACATCTTGAACGGCGGCGCCCACGCCGACAACTCGGTGGACTTCCAGGAGTTCATGGTGATGCCGGTCGGCTTCCCGACCTTCTCGGAGGGGCTGCGCGCCGGGGTCGAGGTCTTCCACACCCTGAAGAAGGTGCTCGCCGACCGCGGCCTGTCGACGGCGGTCGGCGACGAGGGCGGCTTCGCCCCGGACCTCGCCTCCAACCGGGCCGCGCTCGAGCTCATCATGGAGGCCATCGACCGCGCCGGCTACGCCCCCGGCGACCAGATCGCCCTCGCCATGGACCCGGCGGCCTCCGAGTTCTTCGCCGAAGGCGCCTACAACCTGACGGGCGAAGGCCGCGAGGGGCTCTCGTCGGAGCAGATGATCGACGTCTACGCCTCCCTGGTGGACGACTTCCCGATCGTGTCGATCGAGGACGCGCTCGCCGAGAGCGACTGGGAGGGCTGGGAGCAGCTCATGGCCCGGCTCGGCGGGCGCATCCAGCTCGTCGGCGACGACATCTTCGTCACCAACCCGGAGATCATCCGCGAGGGCATCGAGCGCGGCGTCGCCAACTCGGTGCTCGTCAAGCTCAACCAGATCGGCACCCTGTCGGAGACCCTCGACGCGGTGGAGATGGCTCACCGCGCGGGGTGGACGGCGGTCATCTCGCACCGCTCGGGCGAGACCGAGGACACCACCATCGCCGACCTCGCGGTGGCGCTCAACACCGGCCAGATCAAGACCGGCTCCGCCTGCCGCACCGACCGCATCGCCAAGTACAACCGCCTCCTCCGCATCGAGGAGGAGCTCGAGGACATCGCCCGCTACCGCGGCCGCGCGGCGCTCGGGAGACGATGAAGCGCCTGCCCCTGGTCGTCCTCGCCGTCGCCGTGCTGGCGGCGCTCGGCGTGTTCTCGTCCATCGTCACCCACGGCTTCGAGGAGCTGGCCGCGGCCGAGGACGAGCAGCGGCGCCTCGAGGAGCGCACCATCGAGCTCGAGGACAGCATCGCCGAGCTCGAGGAGACCCTGCACGCCCTGCGCAGCGACCCGGCCGCGGTCGAGTCGCTGGCGCGCGCCGAGCTCGCCATGGTGCGCCCCGGCGACACCGTCATCCTGCTCGCCACCCCGACGCCGCCGCCGGAGCCCGCCTTGACAGGCCCCGCCCCGACTCCTATACTCACTCTTCGCGACTGACGCGGGGTGGAGCAGTCCGGTAGCTCGTTGGGCTCATAACCCAAAGGTCGCAGGTTCAAATCCTGCCCCCGCAACCACGAAAAATACGCGGCGCCCGGCGCCGCGTTTTTTCGTGGTTGCAAGCCGGCCCCTGAAGGCTGACTCGCTCGCAGCCCTGCGCATCGGCCTTCTGATGTG
>CAZMED010000141.1:0-7956 GCA_964565045.1 uncultured Thermoanaerobaculia bacterium | reverse complement strand
CCCGCGCCTCGCTGCTGCAGGACTTCCTGTGGGGCCAGTCGCTGGCCGTCTTCGGTTGGGCCGGCGGCGTGGGTGAGATCCCCATGGCCGAGCCGCGGGGCAACCTCACCGGCGACCCCTTCTTCACCGACGGGCTGCGCGCCGTGATGTTGATCGCCGCCGAGACGGTGCCCATCGAGGAGATCGAGGAGTTCGACTGGGAGCGGTCGGCGGCTCCGGCATCGCCGGAACAGGAGTGATCGGTCCGGAGGAGACCTCGACGTGAGCACCGGGATGCGAAGGAGGCTGAACTATGGCGCCGGCAGCCGGTCGTCGTCGGCGATCTCAGGAGTCCGGGCTGCTCGCGGGCCTGCGGTCGGATGCCCGGCCTCGGAAGAGCAGGCGATATGCCGTGAGCATGGCGAAGAAAATGACGATCAACGCCACGCCGCGCAGGAAGGCCCGGTCGATGATGTCGTCGATGACCTCCTCCTCCAGGCGATTGGCGCCTTCCACGATGGGGTCGATCTGGCTTTGAAGGTCGGCTGAGCCGAGGATCGCTTCGATCGAGTCCAGCACCGCCTGGATTTCCCGGGCAGTACCCGTGAGCTCGGCGAAGGTCGCCTGATACTCGAGGATATCGAACGGGCGTGGCGCCGCGGCGCTGCCGGCGATCATCCGGGCAACGAGCGCGTCGATGTCGGTTGCAGCCGCGTCCAGGCTCTGAGCCATCTCGCGACCGGTCGCCAGCGTCTCACGAAGATCGCGGAGGGCCGGACGCAGCGCGCCGTCCTCCGCCAGCTCGGCGAAGATCCGCTCCCGTTCGTCGCTCAGCCCCGCCATGATCTGGTCAACGGCCGCGCGGCGCTCTTCGGGAAGGACCGCGACCAGGTCCGCGAATGCGGTGGCAGCCCGATCCGAAACCCCGGCGAAGGTCCGTGAATCCTCGAGCAGCTGACGGACCTCGGGCTGGACGGCCAGCTTCGCCGTGGCCATCTCCACCTGGAGCGAGATCAGCAGCTGCATTCTCGTGACCATGAAGGTCAGGCGCTCGGCCAGCAGCCGCATCTCCTCGAGGTTCCGGTTGGCTTCCCTGACCGGGGCCAACATCCCACCGCTCCGGCCGGCATCAATCAGGTCCTTGACCTCGCGAGACTCGCCGAGCTCGCCGAGCCGCACGAAGTCCACGGCCGAGGTGTCCGGGTGCTGCAACCTCCAGTCGAGGATCAGCTTCCTGAGCTCGTCGAGCTGCTGCGGGTTGTAGACGCCGGCCGCGATCTGCCAGATGTCGTCCTCGAGCTCGCGCAGGGTGTCGAGCACCGGCGCGCCTGAGTCGCCGTACACCTCCGGCATCCAGTACGCCTCCCAGGCCATTCGCTTGAGCGTGACGAACACCGTCATGTCGAGCAGGGCCGCGGCCGGGTTGGGGCTCGCCGCGATGTCGGTGGTCACCATCAGTGCCACGAGGCGCGCCGCCGCCGCGGTGTAACGGCTCTCGGGCGTCCGCAACGAGCTCTCGAGGGTCTTGGCGGACTCCAGGGTGGCCGCGAAGTAGCGGTCCGAGAACGCCATGAGCTCGGCCTGGACCTGCTGCTGGGTCTTCTGCGATGGATCGACCGCGGCCGTAGAGTCTGTATCGCGCGTGCCCATCGTATCGACCGACGCGCAGGACACCGCGGCAAGCACGCTCACCATGACCGTTCCACGGCGCCACAGCGCGGTGCTTCCAGACTGGCTCATGGCGGGCTCCCTTGGGCCGAAATCTAACACGTCCTGCGGGACGGAGCCGGGACGAAGGCCTGATCCGGCGCGCGGCCGGCCCGGTCCGTTCTCCGTCCCGGCGGCGGATTCGCACCGATCCGAGGGACAATACGTCATGGACCGACAGAGCCCCTGCCGCGAGCACGACTGCCACCTGTGCTGCGTGGGGACCCGCATGACCCTGACCGAGGCCGACGTCGAGCGGCTGCGGTCCACCGGCGCACGACGGTTCTCCCGCCGCAACCGGGACGGGGTCCCGCAGCTCGTCAACCGTGGCGGCCGCTGCGTCTTCCTGATCGATGGGCAGTGCTCGGTGTACGAGCACCGGCCCGAGGGCTGCCGGCTCTACCCGCTGATCCTCGACCTCGACGTCGACGAAGTGGTGCGTGACGACTTCTGCCCGTGGCGCGACGAGTTCGAGTTCTCCGTCGATGACGAGCACCGCGTGCGCCTGTCTGTGGAGGCGGAGCGGCTCGAGGCGGCGCGCAGACGGCGCATGCGCGATTGATCGTGCTCAGTCGTACGCGCGCCGGATCGCCTCGTTGCCGAGGGTCGGTCGCAGCCGTTCCTCCCAGACGGACGGCGCCCAGGTGCCGAGGGCGCGGTGGGTCTGGTAGTAGTTCTGAGGGATGGGGTGGGTCCCGAGCACGACCTCCATGCCGTACTTCGTCTCGATGAAGCGGACGAAGTCGTCGATGAAGGGGCAGGGAGGGTAGCCGACCAGAAGACCGGTTGCGAGGTGCACGACCTCGGCGCCGTTCTTCGCCATCTCTGCCGGCGCGTACTCCACGTTGCCGCCGGGACAGCCGTCGCAGGTGGTGTACCCGACGAGCTCGACGTCCTCGCCGCGGTAGCGGCTGAAGGCGCCTTCCCGTTCGCGCAGGGCGCGCAGGCACTTCCCGCCGGCGCAGCGTCGCCACCGGTCGCAGATGATGATGCCGATCCTGGTCATGGGCTTTCCTTTCGTCTCTGGTCACCGGGCGGACATGCCGATGAACGGGCCGGCCGGCGCCGGTTGCCTCGGAATCAGCAAGATCGATACCCGCCACGCTCGCGTCGACGGGAGGACGGTCGACTTGCAGCAGGTGCTGACGCCGCCTTGCGGTTGATGCGCGGTGAGGTGGCGCGGCACGGCGGAAAATCCCGGACATAAAGAAGCACAATGCTCACTTCACCTATTTAAAAACGCACAAATTGCTCGGTTATTGATCCCAGTCCAGCCGTCCGAACCTCCGAAACCGGCACCCGACGGCGAGGTCGCGTAGGGCTCTTCCCCAGATGGTGGGCTGGCAGGGTATTTGCTCTTTGAAACCCATCGAGAGATCGTTCCGGGCATCGACCGCGGGGAACGGGGGAGGGCACATGACGGCATTTCTCATTTTCTCGGAGCGCGAGCCGCTGCTGGTGATGGCCGCGGCGGAAGCGGTGGCGGATGGGCGCCTGATCGAGCGGTTGGAGGCCATCGGCGTCGACCGGTTCATCGCGCACGAGGTGCCGGTGGCGAGCCTTCGCGAGTCCTACGGGGTGTCCTTCGAGGTCATCGAATGGGACATCCGGAACGGCAAGCCGGTGCGGATCCTCGACTCCAACGGGCGGCACGCCTTCGCCCGGCTGTGTCTGAAGGACCTCGGCCCGGCCCTCTGGCACGAGGCCGGCACCGCCGCCGAGGCTCAGCAGGCCTGATCGGCGCCCCGGCCCGCCGCCCGGGCTGCAGCTCCCGGGCTGTAGATCCCTTCCCTGGAGCACCAGAACGACTCCCCGAACCGGTCGACGATCTGGAAGCGGCCGCTGTCGCGGAGCCGCGCCAGCGCGATGGCGGCCCGTCCGGGCCGCCATCGCTCGAGCAGGGCGACCAGCTCCGCCTCGCGCAACGGGTGCCGGGACACGACCGCCTGGACGGTCGCGATGAGGTCGTCGTGCGCCTCGGGCGACGCCTCCACGTCGACCGGCCGCAGCACCTTGGTGCTGCCGCCGAGAATTTCGGCCGCGCGTTGCAGCGCCGCCTCGTCGGGTGGAGCGACCCATGGTTCGGCCGGCGGCCGGGTGGGGACCGAGAGGTGGACCCCGTCGGGTCGGATCCGGTCGACGATCGCGGCGATCTCCGTCAGGGCCCGGTCCCCGTCGTTGAGGCCCTGCACCAGCATGACCTCGACCCACAGCCTGCCCGCGAACCCGCCGCGAAAACGCTCGAGCCCCTCGACGAAGTCGTCGAAGCGCAGGGAGGGGTGGGGTCGGTTGATCCTGCGGAACAGGACCTCGTTACCGGCGTCCAGGCTCGGCAGCACGGCGTCCGCCGAGGCCAGCTCGCGCCGCATCTTGGCGGCGCCGAGCAGCGAGCCGTTGGTGATGACCGCGATCGGGAGGTCGGTGATCGAGCGAACCATGTCGATCAGGCAGCCGAGCCTCGAAAACAGCGTGGTCTCGCCCGATCCGACGAAGGTGATCCAGTCGATCTCACCGGGCTCGTGCTCGGCGATCGCGGTGGCGATCTCGGCGAAGAGCTCGGTGGCGGCGAAGAACGCATGCCTCCGGGTGGTGAACGGGTGGGTGCGGCCGAGCTGGCAGTAGACGCAGTTGAAGTTGCAGGTCTTCGACGGCACCGGATCGATGCCGAGAGAGCGTCCCAGACGACGTGAGCTGACCGGTCCGAAGACGTGATTCACGGCCTGTTCCTTTCGCGGTGCAGTCGAGGCCCCGGCTTCGTACCCTGATGTCGCGCCCTGGAGTGGCGGCTGTTGCCCGGTGACCGGTAGCGGCTGAGGACGGTGTCGCCGCCGGCAAAGGCGCGGGCGATCGCGTCGGCCGGCCCGCAGACGTCGGAGACGACGTCGATGCCGGCAACCCAGATCAGCGATTCGAGCTGCGAGGAGATTGCGGCGCAGATCAGGAGATCGACGCCGTGCCCGCGGAGCGCGCCGGCGTGATGCCCGGCGGGCATGTCGGCAACCGTGGTCTGCCGCACCGACCCCTCTTCGACATCGAAGATGCGGATCTGCCGCGCGACGTCGAAGATCGGCGAGACGTGGTCGTTCCAGACCGGGATCGCGATTCTCATACAGCGGGACCTTGCAACGTCGATGCCAGGGTCGACCGGCCGGGGTGGCAACAGGCGAGCTTACGATCGCGTTCGAGACCGGCGCCGGCCGTCGTGCTCCGGGACCTCGATTCCGAGCTCCCTGATCTTCCGGCGCAGCGTCGTCGGGTGGATCCCGAGCTCGTGGGCCGCTTGCTTGCGGTTGCCGTCGTGGCGGCGGACGGCATCGGCGATCAGCAGGGTTTCGACCGAGCGGAGGGTCGCGCCGGCCTCGACCCGGGTGGAGGGGTAGCCGATGTCTTCAAGGAGCCCGCCGGGAAGGTGGCGGAGCTCGAGGAGCCCACCGCCGCACAGTACGAAGGCGTGCTCGATGATGTTCTCCAGCTCGCGCACGTTGCCCGGAAAGTCGTATCGCATGAGCACACTCATGACGTCCTCGGAGACGCCGGTGACGTCCTTCTGCTGCCGGCGGTTGAAGCGCGAGACGAAGTGGTCGACGAGCAGCGGGATGTCCTCGCGCCGGTCGCGCAGCATGGGCAGGTGGAGCCGGAACACGTCGATGCGGTAAAAGAGGTCCTCGCGGAACCCGCCGTCGCGTACCATCTGCGCCAGGTCGCGGTGGGTCGCGGTGATCACCCGCACGTCCACCGGCACCGGGTTCACGCCGCCGAGCGGCTCGTACACCCGTTCCTGGAGCACGCGGAGCAGGCGCATCTGCATGGCCGGCGAGATGTCGCCGATCTCGTCGAGGAACAGGGTTCCGCCGTCGGCGACGGCGAATCGGCCCGGCTTGTCGCGGCGGGCGTCGGTGAAGGCCCCGGCCTTGTGGCCGAAGAGCTCGGACTCGAGCAGGGTGTCGGGGAGCGCGCCGCAGTTGATGGCGACGAAGCGTTCCCCCGATCGCGGCGAGAGGTTGTGGATGGCGCGGGCGAAGAGCTCCTTGCCGGTGCCGCTGGCGCCCTCGATCAGCACGTTGCTGGTGCTCTCCGCGACCACCGGGAGCAGCTCGAAGAGCTTCCGCATCGCAGGGCTGCGGCCGATGATGTCGCCGAGGCTGTAGCGGCTCTCGATCTCCTTCCTGAGATCTTCCACCAGGCTCAGGTCGCGGAACGTCTCGACCCCCCCGACGATCTCGCCTGCGTCGTCCTTGATGATCGCGGTGGAGATACTGATCGGCACCGTGCGGCCGTCCGAGTCGATGATGTAGACCGCCTTGTTGACCACCGGCTGGCCGGAGCTGATGGTTTCCCTGAGGGCGCACCCGCTCTCGCAGATGCTGGACCTGAAGACGTCGCAGCAGCGCATGCCGATGGCATCCTCCCGCGCGACGCCGGTGATCCGCTCGGCCGCCGTGTTGAACGAGGCGACGCGCCACTCCCGGTCGACCGTGAAGACGCCGTCGTTGACGCTGTCGAGGATGACCTGGGCGGCTTTCGGATCGGTGTGGTTCATGGCAACGACGCTTTCGTGACTCCCTCGGCCCTCGTGCGGCCACGGCCCTCCTTCGGGGCCTCCCGACTCTACCGCAGCGGGAGCGGCGCGACGGCTCGGGCGTCAGAAGACCCAGAACAGCACGACGCTGAGCGCGCCGAGGAAGGCGAGCAACACGAAGCTGAGGCGCCCGGTGTGTGCGGCGCCGAAGATGAGCGCGTAGATGCCCTTCATCAGGTTGTTCATGGCCGAGGCGATGATCACCGCGAGGGCGGCCGTGCCCACGTCGAGGGTGACGCCGACGGTCTGGGTGAGGCCGAGGATGAAGGGGTCGACGTCGGCGGCGCCCATGATGGCGGCCAGCACCAGCACGCCGGTGTCGCCGAATCGTTCGGCGACCAGCCGGGTGACCACCAGTACGGTCAGGAAGATCACCGCGAACATCACGGCGGAGGTCATCTCGAGCGGGTTGGTCTTCCGTTGGTCCTCGCGCGGCTCCACCTCGCAGTCGTCGCGGTTGCGCCCCCACCTGGTGAGGGCCGCTCCCACCGCCACGGCGCCCAGACCGAGGGCCCAGAAGATGGCCGTCAGCCGGTGGGCGAGGGGGGCGGCGAAAAGCAGCAGCAGGATCCAGAGGCGCAGGTACATCATGCCGGAGGCGGCGACGATGGCGCCGGCGAAGCCCGCCGTGCAGCCGTCCTGCCCCTTGGACTGGCGCGCCAGCACGACGGTGGTCACGGTCGAGGAGTACGCGCCGCCGAGCAGGCCGGCGAGCAGCAGCCCGCGGTCTTCTCCCCACCACAGGCGCAACAGATAGCTGACGTAGGACACGCCCAGGACCGCCACCACGATCAACCACAGCTTGAAGGGGTTGATCTCGAACGGGGTGAAGTCGCGGTTGGGCACGACCGGCAGGATGACCGCGGTCAGCAGCAGGAAGCGCAGGAGGGTGCTGAGCTCGCGCCGCGGCAGCCGGGTCGCCAGGCCCTCGAGCAGGTACTTCTCCTGCAGGAGGATGACCGCGACGACGCCGGTGGCGATGGCGAGCCAGTACATCCCCTTGGCCGCGCAGCCGCCGAGGGCGAAGGTGAGCAGAACCGACGCCTCGGTCGTGATGCCCGGCTCGCCCTGCTGCAGGAAGAACCAGTGCGACAGCGCCACCAGGATGCCGGTCACCACCAGTCCGAGTGCGAAGGGGATCGCGGTCTCCGGAAACGCCGCAATGAGGATGTAGCCGCCGAGGCCGATGATGGGGAAGGTGCGGACGCCGCCGATGCCGTCCGGCTCGTGCTCCTCGCGCTCGAAGCCGATCAGCAGCGACAACCCCAGCGTCAGGATGAAGCCGAAGACCTGGGGAGGCAGGTAGGTGATGAGGGCGTCCACATCACCATACTAATGCACGATGGTTCACTCTCAATTCTGAATTCTGAATTCTCAATTCTCAATTCTCAATTCCCTCCCCGCCCCCCGGTTGTGTGGGAGGTTGGGTGGGAATTCAAAATTCAAAATTCAAAATTAAGAATTGATCACTGTGAATCGCCGACGAGGCGATCCAGCAGGTTGTCGTCTGCAATCCGGGGAACGGTGGCGTGGCCGCGGGCGGCGTTGGCGCGGTTCCACGCGTCGACGGTCTCGATGGCATTGGGGTTGCGGGCCCAGGCGCGGCGGGCGACGCCGCCCATGGCGTCCCACTCGAGGGCGGTGTCGAGGATGCGGTCGACGCGCTCCGAGCCGTCGAGGACGAGCCCGAA
>CAZMED010000140.1:0-7982 GCA_964565045.1 uncultured Thermoanaerobaculia bacterium | reverse complement strand
ATCGACGAGGGCCGCTACTCGAGCTACCTCAGGATCCTCGAGGAAGCCCAGGAACCGAAGAATTAGGAATTCGGAATTAGGAATTAGGAATTTCCATCCATCCCCCCGGTGGCCGGAGCGTGAGCTTGCGGGGGGGGGGCGGCATTCCTAATTCCTAATTCCTAATTCCTAATTCTGAATTCGAGCCGTGGCCATCCCACGTTGTTCCGGATGAGCCAAACGTCTTAACGTTGCAACGTTTCAACGACTACCCGAGCCCGCGGTGCGGGGCGGCGAGGAAGCACGCGAGGCAGCCGGTACGGTTGCGCAGGGTCGTCAGCGGCGTGGCGATGCCCGCCGACTCGCGGCGCAGCCCCTCGTACACCCGCGCGAGCTCGAAGCGGTTGCGGAACAGCCACATCTCCATCGGCTCGGACGCCTCCAGCTCGGGCGTCTGGATGGGCACCTGGAGTGCGTGCAGAAGGACGTCGTCGGCTGTCCGGTACTCGCCGAAGACCCACTTGCGTGTGCCGTCCTCGAGCACGTAGGTGATGACCAGCAGGTTCTCGGCGATGGTCCCCTGCGAGTCGCCGGCGCCGTCGGGGCGGTTGCGGTCTTCGGCTTGGGCGAGCCGGCGCAGGCTCTCGATCAGCGGCCCGTCGAACGGCATCGGCGCCGCGTCGGGCGGCCGCCGCCTCCACACCGCGGCCTCGGCCAGCTCCTGCGGCGGCAGCCCCTTGAGCCGCGCGACGCCGAGGTGGCGCAGACCGACGTAGAGGGTGTCGGGCAGCGCCGGGTCGATGGGGAGCAGCAGCCACTGCACGGAGTCGTCCTCGACCACTGCGAGCTCCTCGAGCTCGAGCTCGTGCTGCAGCTCCTCGAGGAAGGGGAAGGCGACCACGATGCCCTCGTTGATGAGCTCGCCGTGGCCGTCGATGGTGGCCGCGTAGCGCCGGCTCGCGTGCGGCTCGAGACCGCTGCGAACCGACGACAGCGGCGCCAGGAAGGACTCGACCGCGCGGGGTTCGTAGCCGGAGTGGATCAGGAACTCGGCGATGTCGGAGACCTCGCGCGTGCTCTTGCCGGTGGTCAACCGCGCGAGCTCGACGATGCCGTGGCCGAAGAACTCGAAGCGCTTGGCCTCGGGTCCGGGGTGGAGCATGGGGAGCAGGCGGTAGACCCCGAAGTTGAGGGCGATCCGGATGCCGTGGTTGAAGGGGAAGCCGATGCCGCGGAGCTGCTCGTAGACCGACTGGATCTCACAGGCGGCCGCGATGACCCGCAGGGCGCGGCGGGAGGTGTAGAAGGCGCCGTCGCCGAGGAACTTCTCGAAGGTCAGCCGTCTCCGGAGACGGATCGCCTCGAGGCGGTTCTGGAACACGTACATGAACTGGAGGGCCCGCTCCTCGGCCATCCGCCCTTCCTTGCGCATCTCCTCGAGGACCGCGGTGAAGTTGGACAGGTCGTAGATCAGGCCGAAGCGGCGGACCGCCGAGTCGACGACTCCGGGTGCGGTGAAGTCGTAGGGCCTGGTGGTCCTGGCGATCGGCGTCGCCGACGAGGGGCCGGTGAGCGTCAGGACGCCGGACTGGCGCTGCATGGGCAGGATGCGGCGCCGCAGCGCGGCCAACAGCTCGAAGGACTTGAGGCGCAGCCCGAGGTCGCGCAGGAGGTCCATCTGCACCACCGAAAGGTGGAGGGTCTCGGCGAGACCTGCGTTGCGGATGGCATCCAGGAGGCGTGGCTCGAGGAGGCTCTCGACGCGCTCGAGCTTGAGGCTCGAGCCCACCGCCAAGCGCAGCAGGTTGCCGACCTCCGGCTGCCGCGCGACCAGCTCGCCGAGGCGGGCGAGCACCCGTCGGTTGGCGGTGACCAGCGCATCGGCGCTCTGCCGGTAGCGCAGCTGCAGATACGTCCGCAGCTGCGCGAGATCGCGCGGAGGCCGCGGCTCGACGAGCATCAGGTGGTCCTGGCAGATCACGCCGAGCAGCGGGGTCAGAGCGGGGGTCACCTGGACCTCGGCGAGCTGGTGCAGCCGGTTGACCGCCGCCATCGCCGCGCGGCGCAAAAGGTCGGCGACGACGGCCGCCAGGGCGTGGCGCGGGTCGGCCGCGGGATCGGCGTCGCGCACGCCGGCCCTGGGGGCCGGCACCTGGGCAAGCGCCCTGACGACCTCCTGCGAGTGAAACAGCAAAAAGAGGTCGACGAGCCCCCGGTAGTAGTCGTTCATGAAGACGTTCTCGAGGGTGGTCGAGACGCTCTTGAGGTAGCGTTCGCGGCACGCCTGCAGGGACCGCTTGAGCTCCTCGTCGACCGCGTGGGCGCTGCTGCGGTGCTCGACCTCGGCTCGTATCAGGCCCTCCAGGTCGCGGCGCAGCTTCAGGACACCGTCCGAGAGGAGGATCGGAAAGCCCCAGGTCACCACGCGCTCCTCGTCGCGGCTGAAGATCGGAAACGGCGCCGGCAGCGAGGTCGCGAGGGCGGGGAAGAGCTCGCACCATCCCCCGCCGACCTCCTCGGGCGTCAGGTACTGCGGGTGTTGCAGGTCCTCCTGCAGAACGTGCGCGAAGGCGTCCAGCGACTTGTCGTCCCGCACCATCCTTCCATTGTATCCGGCGGCCGGGCCGGGCGAAGCCGGCCGGATTGATCCGCCGCCGCAAGGGTGGGATAATCTGCTCACATGCTGTTCGACGATCTGGTTCGCGCGATCAGGGAAAGTCCGTTCTTCCACGGCATGTCCCATGACGAGCAGGTGTCCCTGGCCCGGCTCGGCTCGGTCGACCGCCACCGTCCGGGTGCGGTGCTGTTCCGGCCGGGACAGGTCCCGGCCGCGCTCTATCTGGTGCTGCAGGGTGTCGTCGAGATCTGCCGCGAGGAGAGCAGCGAGCTCGGGATGCGGCCGGTGGCCTACCTCGGTCCCGGTTCGACGGTGTCGGAGAGCAAGGTCATCACCGGCACCGTGATGGCCTCCCTGGCCCAGTTTCCGGAGGGGGGCGTGACCCTCACCTGGCCGCGCCCGGTCCTCCTGCGGCACCTGTACGCGTCGCGGGACCTCGCCCTGAATTACCTTCAGAGCCTGGCCCGCCGGCTCGAGGGCACGATCGCCAACCTCGGGGCTCACGAGGGTTCGAACCTCGGTGGACGGCTCGAGCACTTCGACCTGCCGGCGATCCTGCAGATGGTCGTGGACTCGGGCGCGACCGGGGTCCTCGAGATCGCCGACGCCGACGGCAAGGACTTCGGAGCGATCCACACCCGGGCGAGGATGATCGGCCGCATGCACTGCCGCAACCTGACCGGCCGCGAGGCCTTCCTCGAGATCCTCGCCTTCCCGCCGACCAGGGGGACCTTCCGCTTCTCCTCGACTGCTGCGGCCGAGGAGGGCGCCGACTATCAGCCGGTCCAGCCGCTGCTGATGGAGGCGGCGCGGATCCAGGACGAGTTCACCCACTTCGCGGCGACCGTTGCCGAAGACGCGTACCTGCAGCCGTCGTCGCGCCAACTGGTGTGGAGCGGCGGCCGCAACTCGGAGCTGGTGGAGCAGGTGTGGCACCAGCTCTGCGTCGAGCCCTGCGGCTGGGGGCTGCTGTCCGAGGTGTTGCCGTTCAGCCGCGGCCAGATCGGCCTCGCGGTGCGCGACATGCTGCTGGCGGGGGTGATCACCGTCGACCGTGGCTACACGATCGGCGACCGCCGGGCCTCGAGCGCCTGATGTCGGATCGGGATCCGGTTCCCGCCGGCGGTCACGAGGTGCCGCGTTCGAGGCGCCGCCACGAGACCTTCTCTATACTCGAACGATGCTCCGCCGCCGCCTGCTGCTGACCCTGATCGCCGTCCTGACGGTGGCGGTTTCGGGGACGTCGCTGATCCGGACAGTGCGCAGCTTCTACCGGCTCGACTTCGCCGTCTCCTGGATCGCCGCCGGGCTGGTGGTGGAAGGCGTACCCGAGGGTTCGAGCGCCGCGGCGGCCGGGCTGAGGCCGGGCGACACGATCGTCGGCGTGGACGGGGTGTCGATCGACCGCCTCGACGACCCCGGGTTCTTCCTCGCCGGCGGCGACGAGCACGACCTCGAGGTGCGCCACGCCAACGGCAGCGTCGCCCGGATTCGCTTCCGGTCGCCGCCGCCGGCCATCAACTCGGTCTACCTGGCCCGTACCACGGTCGGCTTGGCGAGTCTCGCGCTGGCCCTGTCCACCGTCTGGCGAACTCGGCGCCGCGAGGCCGCGACCTTTCTGCTGCTCGCGGCGGCCGCCCTCGTCATGGGTGCGGTGCCCAATCGAACCGCCACCGCCGAGCTGACGCTGCAGGTCGTGAGGCGCGCGGCGGGGGCCGCGCTGCCCTTTCTGATCGCCCGCTTCTTCCTGATATTCCCGGAGCGCGAGCGTTCGATGCGCACCCTCGACATCGTCATGCTGGCCGCGGTCGCCTGCTCGGGGGGGACCGCGCTGGTGCGCGGCGCGGAAGCGTGGTGGCCGGCGGTCGCCTCGCTGCTGCGGGCGCTCTTCACCTCCTCGGTGCTCTTCGGCATCGTCATCCAGATATGGCGGTGGCGGGTGGCGGCCCGGGAGGCGAGGACGCGCCGCCAGATCGAGTGGGAGGCGCTCGGTCTGATCGTCGGCCTGACGCCGTTTCTGGCGCTGGTGGCGGTCCCCAACTGGTTCGGCCTCGGTTTCGAGCCCTTCACCTGGATGGCGGTGCTGCCGATCGTCGCGGTTCCCCTGTCGCTGTCGGCGGCGCTGTTCGAGTACCGCCTGTGGGACCTCGAACCGATCGCACGGGACTCCCTGTCGGCCACCCTGGTCGTCGTCATGGGCGGCTTCATCTTCGTCCTCACGAACCACGTCCTGCTCCGCTACGTCGGCGGCCTCGGCTCACTGCGCAACCTGTTCGCATTCGCGACCGGAGTCCTGCTGGTGGTGCTCCTGCAACCGGTGCGGCTCCAGGTCGAGCGCTACCTCGACCAGTGGCTGCACCATGGGCGGCCCGCCCCACGGGTCCTCCTGGCCAGCGCGAGCCGGGACCTGGCGCGGGTCACGGACCCGCGAGATCTGCTCGTGCTGCTGTCGCACACCCTGAACCAGGGCCTCGAGTTCGATCTTGTGGCCACCTACCTGAGAATGCCGGGAGAGGTGTTCGAGCGGGTCACCGGCGCCGAGGAGGCGGCGCCCGATCTTCTTCCGGGGGCGGTCGTGAATGACCCCTACCCGGGTCTGCCCGAGGAGTCTCTGGCACGAGCCGGCTACACGGTCAGAATGCCACTGGAGAGGGTCGGCACCGTCCACGGGTTGCTCTACCTTGGCCTGCGGCGCGGCGTCTTCCCGCTCGGCAGCGAGGGTGAGGAGGTGGTGGCCGCGTTCGCCGCGCAGGCGGCGCTGGCTCTCGAGAGCGCGCGCTATCTCGACGACCTGCGGCGCCAGGCCGAAGAGTACCGGATCCTCCACACCAACACCCAGCGCATCATCGAGTCCTCGGCGGCGGCGATCCTGGTCTGCGACGCCTCGGCCCACATTCTCACCGCCAACCGGCACGCGGCCGGCATCTTCGAACGCCAGGCCCAATCCCTGGTCGGGCTCGCACTCGGCGATCTGGTCGATCTGCCCGAGGCCTGGCGGAGAGAGCTGCCGCTGCACGCCGTCAACACCGAGGCGAGGACCCTCTCCGACCCGCCGCGGCACGTGATCCTCGCGGTTTCGGTGCTCGAGCTCGACAGCGGCAGCTTCAACGGCCGGGTGGTCGTGCTGCAGGACGTGACCGAGCTGCGGGACCTCCAGGACCGGATCCGAGAGCAGGAACGCCTCGCGGGGCTCGGCCGCCTGGCCTCCGGCCTCGCGCACGAGATCAACACCCCGCTGACCGGTATCTCGTCCTTCGCCCAGATGCTGGGCCAGATGACGCCGGGCGACGACCCTCGCGCCGAGCTGGTCGACAAGCTGGTCGACCAGAGCTTCAGGGTGTCGCGCATCGTCTCCAATCTGCGCGCCATGGTGCGCGGCTCGACCGACAGCCGCACCGTTCTCGAGCTGCGGGGATTGGCGACGCGGGCGGCCGAGGATGCGGCGCGCTCCCTGGGCGCCGAGGGCGCGCTCGAAATCGACGCCGCCGGGTCGCCGGTGATGGTGTGGGGATCGGTGGCGCCGATCGAGCTCGCGATCTCGAACCTGGTGCGCAACGCCATCGAGGCATCCCCGTCCGGACAGCCGATCGTGATGTCGATCCTCGCCGACGGCGGCTGGGCGGAGATCCGGATCGAGGACTCGGGGCCGGGCCTGAGCGACGCGGGCATCGAGAAGGCCTTCGAACCCTTCTACACGACCAAGACCGACCGCGGCGGGACGGGCCTCGGCCTCGCGATCACGCGTGATATGATCGCCCAGCTCGGCGGCAGCGTCAGCCTCGCCAACCGGGACGAAGGCGGCGCCCGGGCGACGATCAGGTTACAACGATGGCAGGAGCCGGTTCAGTCCTCGTGATCGATGACGAGCCCGTCCTTCAGGACGTGCTCGGGTCCCTCTTGAAGGGGGCGGGTTTCGATTGCCACCAGGCGACGACGGCCGCCGCCGGCATGCAGGTTCTGCGAGAGGAGGAGATCGACGTCGTCCTCCTCGACCTCATGCTGCCGGACCGCTCGGGGCTCGAGCTGCTGCCGGAGATCAAGACCTTCGACCCCCACCTCCCGGTGGTGGTGATCACCGCCTACTCGTCGGTCGAGTCCGCGATCGAGGCGATGCGCCAGGGCGCCTTCCACTACGTGCCCAAGCCCTTCAAGAACGAGGAGGTGCTCCACCTCGTGCACCGGGCGGCCGAACGGCGCTCGCTGATGGTCGAGAACCTGCAGCTGCGGAGCCGGCTCGAGGGCATGGGCGAGATCGTCGGCAGGAGCCGCCGCATCGAGGAGGTCTTCGAGCTCATGCGTCGGGCGGCCCCGGCCCGCTCCAACATCCTCGTTATCGGCGAGTCCGGAACCGGGAAGGAGCTGGTGGCGCGCGCCATCCACCGCCTCAGTCCGCGCGGCGACGGCCCCTTCGTGCCGGTCCACACCAGCGCGATCCCCAACGAGCTCCTCGAGTCGACGATCTTCGGCCACGTCAAGGGAGCGTTCACCGGCGCGGTGAACAACCGCAAGGGTCTCTTCGAGGCCGCGCACGAGGGCACGCTCTTCCTCGACGAGATCGGCACCATCGCGGCCGAGATCCAGACCAAGCTGCTGCGGGTCATCCAGGAGCGCGAGATCCGCCGCGTCGGCAGCGTCGAGTCGCGATTCGTCGATGTCCGGCTGGTGGCGGCCACCAACACCGACCTCTGGGCGGAGGTGCAGGCCGGGCGATTCCGCGAGGACCTCTACTATCGGCTCAACGTCATCACCATCGAGCTGCCCCCACTTCGCGAGCGGCGTGAGGACATCGCACTGCTCGCGACCCACTTCCTGCAGCTGTACGCGGAGGAGAACCAGCGCACCGTGCAGGGGTTCTCGGCGGCCGCGATGGATGCGCTCGCCGCCTACCACTGGCCGGGCAACGTCCGCGAGCTCGAGAACGCGGTCGAGCGCGCGGTGGTGCTCTGTCGCGGCGACACGATCGAGGTCGACGAGCTGCCGCAGGCGGTGCGCAGCGAGGGCGCCGCAGCGGAGGCGACTCCGGACATTCCGCCGGGGGGCGTCGATTTCCGCCAGGTCGTCGGCGACTACCAGGCCCGGCTGATCCGCGAGGCCATGCGCCAGGCCGGCGGCGTGCAACGGCGGGCGGCGAAGCTGCTCAAGCTGAGCCCGACCACCTTGAACGAGATGATCCACCGCCTCGAGATCGAGGTGGAGGAGTAGACCACCCACCCGCCTATTTCGGATTTCGGATTTCGGATTTCCCGCCCGCCCACCCGCTGAGCATGCGGCGGTGCAGGTCCACGGGGTCAACAGCGGCCGGAACAGTGGCAGTGGCAGTGGCCGGGAACTGTGGCAGCGGCAGTTGACAGCGACAGCTCCCGACCACAGCACGCAGCGTCATCGC
>CAZMED010000139.1:0-8013 GCA_964565045.1 uncultured Thermoanaerobaculia bacterium | reverse complement strand
CGGTGGGCGCCAGCGCCCCGACCATGGGGCCCTGCATGAGCCGCGGGTAGCCGGTCTGCGAGGCCTTCGCGGCGGCGGCTTCAGACGCAGCTCCGGCGAGGATCGACACCAGGGCTGCGGCGGTCCACAAGCGGCGACACGTCGTCATGGTCACTCCTTCCGATGTTCGGACTCTCGTTCGCGGCGACGCGGGCGGCAACGGCTCAGCGTCGAACCCGGGCGTTGCCCGCCCAGATGCTCCAGATCTGCTCCTCGTCCGCCGGTTGGGCGTAGTCCGTCAGCAGGGTCGTGACCAGGGCGCCGGTCGCCCACCCGAACTGGATCCACTTCTCCGGCTCCCAGCCCCTGAGCATGGCGTAGAGCATGCCGCCGACGAACCCGTCGCCGCCGCCGATGCGGTCGAGGACCCCGATCTCCCGCGGCTCGACCACGTGCCACTCGCCGCCCACCGCGGCGACGGCGCCCCACAGGTGGGCGTTGGCGCTGAGGACCTCGCGCAGGGTGGTGGCGAAGACCGCGCAATCGGGGTACGCCGCCCCGGCCCGGTCGATCATGCCCTTGAAGCTCTCGATCTTCGCGGCGAGGTCCTTGCCTCCCGCCTCCGGGCCCTCGATGCCGAGACAGAGCTGGAAGTCCTCCTCGTTGCCGACCAGCACGTCGGACAGCCCCGCGATCTCGTGAAATACCCGGCGCAGCTCCTCTTCGCGGTTCGCCCAGAACGAGGCGCGGTGGTTGAGATCGAACGAGATGCGGCTCCCGTGCCGTTTGGCGGCCCGCGCGACGTCCAGGCAGAAGGCGGCGGTCCCCTCGGACAGGGCGGCGACGAGCCCCGACAGGTGCACGAGGCGGGCTCCCTCGCGCCCGAAGATCCGATCGAAGTCGAAGTTCTTCGCGTCGAGGGTGAGACCCACCTCCCCCGCACGGTCGTTGTAAACCCGGGGGCCGCGTGCGCCGTATCCGGTGTCCGCGATGTTGAACTGGTGACGGTAGCCCCAGGGTCCTCCGGGATCGACCTCCGGTCCCTCGAAATCCATGTGCCGCCCTGCCAGATCGTCCTTGATCATGCGCGAGATCGGGCTGCCCTTGACGAAGGCGGTCAGGACCTTCACCGGCAGGCCGAGATTGGAGGACACGCTGGCCACGTTCGACTCGGCGCTGGTGACCTGCATGGTGAATGTCCTGCTGCAGTGGACCCCCTGGGCGCCGGCCGGCGTCAGACGGACACCCATGCTCGTCGGCACGAGCAGCGCGTACTTGCAGTCATCCCGAAACGTGATCATGTCGAAGCTCCCTTCCCGGCCTCTCCGCTCGCGGCGCCAGCTTCAAGATGGTGAATCCGGATGCTGGATGCTGGATGCTGGATTGGATGTCCGCTGTTGGAGTCCATTTCCGGCGGTCCGCCCCGCGGGAGGGCGGGTGGAAAATCCGAAATCCGAAATCCGAAATCTCATCCCTCACGCCTGGTACGTCCTCGCCGTCACATCCCCTCCGCGCCCCGTCCAGTCGGTGTGGAAGAACTCGCCCCGCGGCCGGTCGACCCGCTCGTAGGTGTGGGCGCCGAAGTAGTCGCGCTGCGCCTGGAGAAGGTTGGCCGGCAGCCTGCCGCTGCGGTAGCCGTCGAAGAAGGAGAGCGCGCTCGCGAGCGCCGGCACCGGAATGCCCAGCGCCACCGCCTTCGCCACCACCCGCCGCCAGGCCGCCTGCGCGGCCTGCACCTGGCCGGCGAAATAGGGGTCGAGGAGGAGGTTCGAAAGCCCGGGATCGCGGTCGAAGGCCTCCTTGATGCGGCCCAGAAAGACCGATCGGATGATGCAGCCGCCGCGCCACATCAGCGCGATGCCGCCGTTGTTCAGCGTCCAGCCGTACTCCGCGGCGGCCGCCCGCATCAGCATGTAGCCCTGCGCGTAGGAGACGATCTTGGCCGCGTACAGCGCCTGCCGGAGATCGTCCACGAAGTCGTCCGGGTCACCGGCGAAGGTGGTGTCCGGCCCCTTCAGGACCTTCGCGGCCGCCACCCGCTCGTCCTTGAGCGCCGACAGGAAGCGGGCCAGGACCGCCTCGGCGATCAGGGTCAGAGGGATGCCCATGTCGAGCGCCGACACCGCCGTCCACTTGCCGGTGCCCTTCTGTCCGGCGCTGTCGAGGATCTTCTCGAGCACCGGCTCGCCGTGCTCATCGCGGAAGCCGAGGATGTCGCGGCTGATCTCGATCAGGTAGGAGTCCAGCTCGCCCTCGTTCCACTCGGCGAAGACCTCGTGCATGCGGTCGTGGTCGAGCCCGAGCCCGTCCTTCAGGAGCTGGTAGGCCTCGCAGATGAGCTGCATGTCGCCGTACTCGATGCCGTTGTGGACCATCTTGACGAAGTGGCCGGCGCCGTTCTCCCCCACCCAGTCGCAGCACGGGCTGCCGTCCTCGACCTTGGCCGCCACCGCCTGGAAGATCGGCTTGACGTGCGGCCACGCCGCCGGCGAGCCGCCCGGCATGATCGACGGCCCGCGCCGCGCCCCCTCCTCGCCGCCCGAGACCCCGGTGCCGATGTACAGCAGGCCCGCCGACTCCACCCGCGCCGTGCGGCGGATCGTGTCGTTGTAGTTGGAGTTGCCGCCGTCGATGATGATGTCGCCGGCCTCGAGCAGAGGTATCAGCCGCTCGATGAAATCGTCCACCGGACGCCCCGCCTTGACCAGCAGCATCACCCGCCGCGGTCGCGCGAGCGCCCCGACCAGCTCCTCGAGCGAGTGCGCGCCCACGATCCCGGTTCCCCTGGCGCTGCCCGCGAGGAACTCGTCCACTACCTCGGTGGTGCGGTTGAACACCGCGACCCTGAAGCCGTGGTCGTTCATGTTGAGCACCAGGTTCTGGCCCATCACCGCCAGCCCGATGAGGCCGATGTCCGCCTTCTGGCTCATGAACCCTCCTCCGTCGTCCCCTCGCCCCGCACCCGGTACAGCTGCTCGCCCGCCCGACGTACCAGCAGCACGCCCTCGTCCTCGCGGCCGGCCCACGCCTCGGGGTCCACCGATGCCGGATCGAGGTAGCCGAGCCCGATCCGCCGGCAGCGCTCCTCCGGAATGCCGGTGGCCAGCGTCACGCGGATGCGCGGCGTCTCCACGCCGTCGACGAAGGTGCCGTCGCCGCGCAGATGGGTGGCGTGCGCCACCACACCCCACGGCACCTCCTTGAAGCGCTCCCACTGCGCGAGGAAGTAGTCGCGCACGTGGTAGCCGATGGCGTCGATGTGGCGGCCGTGCACGGACGACACCTCGCGGATGTGCGGCGCGTAGATCACCACCTCGCCGCCGTCGGCGACCGCGGGCTCGAGCTTGTACATCCCCTTGGCCCCGGTCCACAGGTCGTCGTAGATCTCGGGCATCACCGACAGCACCCTCTCGAAGGGCCGCTCGACCCACACGATGTCGAGCTCGGCCGACAGCGCCGCCGCCGCCCGCCAGGCGTTCTCCATGGAGCCGATGTACACGCCGTGCAGGGTCTCGCCGTGCAGCACCATCGCGATCAGGCTGCGCGGCGTCGGGATCATCCCGGCCGCGCGGTCGATCAGGCGCCGCACCGGGGTGTCGGGCACGCCGATGATGCGGCGGCTGGTCATCAGGGCGCCGACCCAGTGGGTGACGTCGATGACCTCCTGCCCGGCGACCCCCGGCACGAAGTACTTGTTGCCGCCCGAAAACCCGGCCACCTCGTGCGGGAACACCGGACCGCAGACGACGACGTGGTCGTAGGGCCGCTCGCCGCCGGGCGCGCCCAGCAGCCGGTTGAGCCGCACCGGGATCTCGACCGCCAGCTGTCCCCCGGTCGCCGCCGCCACCTCGTCGGCCCCGATCGTCCCCAGATCGACGAAGGTCTCCGGGCGCTCCCAGCGGTGGTTGAAGACGCGCGACGCGCCGGCGCGGCCGTCGCTGACCGGAACGCCGAGCAGCCGCGAGCGCGCGGCGTCGTCCATCGGCGGGTGGGTGCCGAGCGCGATCAGGAAGTCGAGCCGCTCGACCTCGGGGCCCAGCAGCTCGGTGAGGAGCCTGAACATCATCGGCATCGGGGCGGTGCGCGTGCCGTCCGGGATCACCACCAGCACCCGGGCGCCCGAGAGCTCCAGCCGCGCGAGCCCGTTGCCGAGCAGCGTCCGCACCGCGCCTTCGGACAGGCCGCGGGACGCGTCCTCGGCGCTCACCACTCCGGGCAGGCTCATCGGCAATCCCCTTCCGCCCCGCTCACACGCCGCTGAACGCGGAGAAGCCGCCGTCGACCGGCACGACGATTCCGGTCACGAAGGACGACGCCGGGGACAGCAGCCACAGCGCCGCACCGATCAGGTCCTCGGGCGCGCCGAAGCGCCCCATCGGGGTGTGGGCGAGAATCGTCCGCCCGCGGGCCGTCAGCTCGCCCGTGGCCTCGTCGGTGAGCAGGAAACGGTTCTGCTCGGTGAGGAAGAAGCCCGGCGCGAGAGCGTTGACCCGGATCTCGGGCGAGTGCTCCTGCGCCATGTGCACCGCCAGCCACTGCGTGAAGTTGCTGACCGCCGCCTTGGCCGCCGAGTAGGCGGGGATCCTGGTCAGGGGGCGGAACGCATTCATCGACGAGATGTTGAGGATGACGCCCCGGCCGGCTTCCGCCATCGGGCGGCCGAAGACCTGGCAGGGAAGGATCGTGCCCAGCAGGTTGAGCTCGCCGACGAAGCGCAGGGCGTCCGCCGGCAGGTCGAAGAAGCCGAGGGCGCTCGAGGTGGTGGCGTGCGGGTGGTTGCCGCCGGCGGCGTTGACGAGCGAGTCCACAGGCCCGAGCTCCAAGCGGACAGCGCGCTCGACGTCGGCGAGTGACCGGCTGTCGAGCACGTCGGCCTCGAAGACCGCCCCCCGGCCGGGGCCGCCCTCGAGCCGGCCGCGCAGGCGCTCGGCCGCCGCCGGCTTCGCGTCGAGCACCGCGACCCGGGCGCCGCAGCCGACGAGCGCGCACGCGAGCTCGCCGCCGAGGACGCCGGCGCCGCCGGTGACGGCCACCGTCCGTCCCGAGAAATCGTAGGCCCCGGCTTCGTATCTCATGCTCCCTCCCGGCGTCTGTCAGCCGACGAACGGCTCGAGGTGGCGTCCGAAATGGTCCTGCAGCGCCTTGGCATACTCGGCCTCGTGGCACCTCAGGGCGGCGCGCAGGCGGGGGCCGAGGGCGCCGAGCACCGAGCCGAAGGTCACGTGCAGGAGCTCGCGGGCGTCGAAGTCCTCGAGCAGGCCGGCCAGCTCGGGGTCATCGGGCTCGTGCGCCGCGGGAACGTTCTCCAGCCGCGCCGACACGTGGTAGCTGGCGCGGTCCGTCTCGTAACGCGCGCGCGCCAGCGCGAGGATCTCGCGGAAGAGGCCGGGCTCGGCCGCCGCCACGGTGCGCAGCGCCTCGAGGTAGCTCGTGCCGGCGGTCTTGAGGTGGACCAGCGGGCCGCGGCCCGGGGCGCCCGCGGCGAGCCGCGCCGTGATCGGGTAGATGCTGAACTTGTCGGAGCCCGAGTGCAGGCTGAGCTTGTAAGGTCCGAGGGCCCTCGCCACCTGCGCGTGGCGGGCGAACTCGGACGCGAAGGCCTCGAGGTCGCCGATATAGTCGACACCCTTTTCGAACTCGCCGACGAATCGCGGCGCGAGGCTCACCCACCGCACCCCGAGGCGGGACAGCTCGGAGGCGATGAAGACGTGCTCGGCGACGCTGGTCGGGCTCGCCGTCTCGTCCACCGAGACCTCGAGCTCGAAACGACTCTCTCCCAGTCGTTCCACGATGGCACGGTACATGCCGGCGGTGTGAGCCACGGCACGACCGTACTTGGCGGCCGCCCGCCACAGGTCCCCGCGTTCGAACAGGAAGGGGCCGCCGTTGAGCGGGATCGGCCGTCCGAGGTAGCGCGCCTCGAGGTCCGTCACCCTGTCCTCGAGGGCGTCCCACGGCAAGGCGAGAACCTTGGCCTCGATCACGCTCGCGCGCGCGGCGTGGGCTTCGCCGTCCACGTGCTCGCCGGGGTCGATGGTGAAGAACGTGTAGCCGGCGGCCGCGAAGGCCTCGATGTCGTCGGCCGTCTTGAGGTGGTCGGCGTCGGCGCCCCAGGGCGCCCGCCAACCCTCGGCCAAGAGGCCCCACATGGCGTCGTCCATCACCTGCTGCGGCGTGCGGCCGGTGCGGGCGTTCTCGCGCACCGACTGCTGGGCGAAGATCGGGGCGATCGCCCCGCCTTCCCCGCCGGCGGCGCGCACGGCGCGCACGTGGCCCGGGGTCGCGAGCCCCAGCCGGTCGCCGAAGCCCGCGGAGGTCTGAAGCCCCAGCGGCGCCGGCTGCAGCCAGGGCAGATGACCGCGCAGCGCGTCCGCGTTGGCGGCGGTCAGCGGGCAGAGCCGCAGGCCGCTCGGCTCGTGCGGCTCGCCGCTGAAGCCCCCGCCGCCGCCGACGGCGAGCACCCTGTCGCCGCCGGAGGTCCGCGCGAGGAGGAAGGTCGAGCCCGCCTCGCGCACGATCGAGCGCTCCTCGATCCCGAGGCCCGAGACCTCGAGCCGCTCCAGCTCGCGGGCAATCGTGGTTCGGCCGGCCATTCAGAGGGCCCTCAGGTGTTCGACGGCCCGCTGCGCGGCGGTGTCGGCGTCCGGCAGCGGCATGAACTCCCCGGACACGAAGCCGTCGTAACCGGTGCCCGACAGGGTCGTCAGGATGCCCGCGAAGTCGAGGTGGCCGGCGCCCGGGTACCAGCGGTTGGAGTCGGCGACGTGAAAGTGGAAGATGCGGTCGCCGCAGTCCCTGATGCTGTCGCCGATGTCCGGCTCCTCGATGTTCATGTGGAAGGTGTCGAGGAGCAGGCCGAAGTTCTCGGCGCCCACCCGGCCCACCAGCTCGAGCCCCTCGGCGGCGGTCCGGATCAGGTCGGTCTCGTAGCGGTTCATGGGCTCGAGGGCGAAGCGCACCCCGCTACCCGCCGCGGCCTCGGCGCAGCGGCCGATGGCTTCCACCAGGTAGGCCATCGACTGCTCGTGGCTCTGCCCGGCAGGGGTGATCCCGCGGATCAGTCCGAGGATGACGATCGCGCCGAAACGCTCGGCGAGCGGTATGTGGCTGCAGATGCGCGCGATGGCCGCCTCCCGGACCTCCGGGTCGCTGCTGGTGAACGAGAGCCCCTCTTCGCCCCACGCCTGGCCGGTGCCGATGGCCGGCACCGCCAGGCCGTGTCGGGCGACGACCCGCTCGAGCTCGCCGGCGTCGACCAGCTTCGGGTCGCGCACGGCGAGCTCGACGCCGTCGAAGCCCAGCGCGGCGATCTTCGCCACGTTGGTCTCGAAGTCGCCCTTGAACGCCACCGCCTGGAAGGCGGCGGCGTGGGTCGAGAGCACGATGCTCAGCTTCATGCTCAGTACTGGCCGATCTGGGGCAGCTGATAGACCGTCTTCCAGCCCTTGCTCAGAGGCTCGCGCAGGTAGGGCTCCATCTCCTTGGCGCTGCGCAGCGTGACCTCTTCGACCGGCGGCACGGTGCCGGCGGGGAAGGCCTCGAGGATCTGGTCGTTGAGCAGGGTCAGGTACTTGAGGATGGCGGCAACCGGCCGCTTCGCCTTCTGGGCGGTACCGCGGGTCGATTTGCCGACCACGCCCTCCGGGGTGGCCGCGATCTCGATCGCGAAATGGCCCTCGCCCTCGGACCAGCGGCTCGGCCGGCTGAAGGGGTCCACCGACTTGTCGAAGTGGCCATCCGGCAGGTAGGACTTGCCCTCGGTGTCGACCGCGTACTTCATGTCCACCATGTCGGGGTGGAGCAGCAGGCCGAGCGAGGTCTCCGACTCGTCGGCGTGGACGAAGTTGGTGTCCATGGTGCCGCCCTTGGGCCCGGTGCGGAAGAACTCGCGCACCGCCCGGTGCCAGTCGATGACGCGGAAGATCCCGGGCAGCTGGTACCGCTTCTGGAACTGTTGGATGGCCGACTCGAGCATCCAAAGGTGGCCGTGGTTGTTGATCAGGATCTGCTTGCGGAAGCCGTCGTTCCACAGCC
>CAZMED010000138.1:0-8081 GCA_964565045.1 uncultured Thermoanaerobaculia bacterium | reverse complement strand
GTTCGGCTCTACCCTTCGAGTTACGCCAGGACAGCAATTCGGCCCGGCTGCAGGCTTGGCTGCAGCCGGGCCGAATTGCTGGTGGAGCCGAACGGGATCGAACCGTCGACCTCTTGAATGCCATTCAAGCGCTCTCCCAACTGAGCTACGGCCCCACAGGGAGGGTCTTTGTAGCAAACGCCGGGGTGCGTGTCAATCGGTGCTAGAATGACCGTTGCGGGGAAGCGCACGGGGCCTGGTGGCTTCCGCGGACTTCAAATCCGTTGAGCCGGCCTCAGTCGGGTCGGTTGGAGGGTTCGATTCCCTTGCGCTTCCGCCACCTCGTTCCGGGGTGGCGGGTGCGCCACGCACAGACGATTCAGGGCACGAGGGTGACCGTTGATGTCAGCGGAAGAGTTCGTTTATCGAAGCGAGTTGGAAAAGACTCCGCTGCCCGAGATTCTGTCGACGATCAATCGGTACGGCGTTCCGGGCGTACTCGAGGTCACCCGCGACGAGATCATCAAGAGGGTCTTCTTTCTCGATGGCGACGTGATCTTCGCGACCTCGAGCGATCGTTCCGAGTCGCTCGGCGAGTTTCTCCTCCGCAACGAAGAGATCACCAGGGAGCAGCTGAAGCAGTCGTCGGAGGAGCTGTCGGCAACGCCCGGGGCGCGTCACGGCGAGGTCCTGGTTCGCATGAACATTCTCAGCCAGGAGGACCTCGGCCGGGCGGTGCGGCGGCAGGTCCAGGCGATCGTATGGAGCCTCTTCAACTGGAGCCGGGGGAGCGTCAGCTTCAAGGTCGGCGGCGCCCGCGACGACGAGGTGTTCAAGATCAAGATTCCGACTGCGAGGGCGGTGCTGGCGGGCTGCCGCCTGATCGAGGACCCGAAGATCGTCACCGCCAGACTCGGGGGCCGCGGCGCGGTGCTCAAGAGGCTGCCGCGACCGTCCCACCTGGAGAAGTTCCGGTTCGAGCCCGAGGAGCAGCAGCTCCTGGAGCTGGTCAACGGCAAGCGCAACCTCTACGAGCTGTGCGAGGCGGGCCCCTTGAGCCCGGGCGCCAACGCGCGGGTCATCTACGCCCTCGTCGAGCTGCAGATGGTGACCGTGGACCCGGCGGGAAGCGGGAAGATACTGATTCAGGTGCGGGGTTAGGAGCATCATGCCGCTGTACGAGTTCGAGTGTTTCGTGTGCAAGCATCGGTTCCAGAAGATCCGCCGCGTTGACGACGGCTCATCGGTGACGTGTCCCCGGTGCGAGGGAGAGGTTCGCCGATTGCTGAGCGCGCCGGCCCTGCAGTTCAAGGGCAGCGGTTGGTACGTCACCGACTACGGCAAGGGCAACGGCAGCCGCTCGGCGGCCCTGGCCAAGACGGAGCACTCCGAGAGCTCCGAGAGCTCCGACGCCACGCCGAAGCCCAAGCCCGCCGAGAAAGCCGAAGGCAAGGCCGAAAAGAAGGCCAGCACCTCGTGAATGAGGAATCAGGAATCAGGAATTAGGAATTAGGAATTAGGAATTAGGAATGCCGCCCGCCCACCCGCGGCGCCTTCGCAACGTCCTGCCAGCCACCCCGTAGAGTCAATGTGTTCGAGGAGACGCGTGACCCGCAATGTCAGGCGGGGGTGGATGGGAATTCCTAATTCCTAATTCCTAATTCCTAATTTTCCCTCGGGTATCCCGGTACACGCTCGAACAGGACCGTGGCGCCGCGCTCGATGCCGTGGGCCTTCGCGCTGCCGGCTCCCAGCTCGAGCACCGCGAGCGCCGGGGCCTCGGGCGAGTAGGTCGGACAGGGGTCGGCGGCGCACGGCGGCACCTCGGGGATGACATCCACCACCATGCCGGTGGGGTCGAGGAACACGAGGTCGAGTGCGATCAGGGTGTTCTTCATCCAGAAGGAGGGCAGGCGCGCCTCGTCGAAAACGAAGAGCATGCCGCGGTCGGCGGCCAGCGACGGCCGGAACATCAGCCCGTTGGCAATTTCCTCCGGAGACAGGGCCAGCTCCAGCCGTATGGTGAAGCCGTCGGGCAGGGTCGCGCGAGGGCCCTCCACACGGCCGGGGGCCGCGGCCGTGGCCGGCGGCTCGGGTGCCGGCTGCGAGCAACCGGCGATGACGAGCGCCGCCATCACCACCTGAATCCACCGCCACGGACGCTTGATCGCCGACGCATCGAGTCCCATGAGCACTCCCGGTTCGAGGTTGCGAGGCTCAGTCATCACGGGCGATGCCGAGCTTCTCGGCATGATAGCGGAAAGCCCGGTAGGACATGCGGAGCAGGTCCGATGCCTTCTTCTGGTGCCCTCCGGTGCGGTCCAGCGCCTGAAGGATCAGCGACCGTCGCACGTTGTCGAGGTACTCCTCGATGTCGATCCCTTCCTCGGGAAGACCGACGGTCTCGATCCGCGGGCCGTCGGAGCTGCCGCGGAGGTGCTCCGGCAGGCTGCCCGAGGTGATGAGCTCGGAGGCCTCGAGGGCCACGGTGCGTTCGATGACGTTCTCCAGCTCCCTGACGTTGCCGGGCCAGGCGTAGGCCTGCAGGACCCGCAGCGCGTCCGGGCTGAGACGCTTGGGGGCCTGGCCGAAGGCCTCGCACGTACGCTCGACGAAGTGGCGTGCGAGCTCGGGCAGGTCCTCGATGCGCTGCCGGAGCGGTGGCAGATGGACATGCAGGACGTTGAGCCGATAGAACAGGTCTTCCCGGAAGCTGCCGTCCTTGACCCCTTGCTCGAGGTCGCGGTTCGTGGCGGCGAGGACGCGCACGTTGACCGGCACCTCGCGGGTCGCACCGACCGGGCGCACCCGGCGCTCCTGCAGGACGCGCAGCAGTTTGACCTGCATGAGCGGTGTCAGCTCGCCGACCTCGTCGAGCAACAGGGTGCCGTTCTCGGCATCGACGAACAGGCCCTTGTTGTCGCGGATCGCGCCGGTGAAGGAGCCCCTCACGTGGCCGAAGAGCTCCGACTCGAGCAGGCCCTCCGGCAGGGCACCGCAGTTGACGCTCAGAAAGGGTCCGTTGGCTTTGGCGGAGAAGGCGTGGATCGCCTGCGCGAGCAGCTCTTTGCCGGTGCCGCTCTCGCCGGTGATGAAGACCGTCGACGGCGTTGCCGCGAGCCTCGGCACCATGTTGAGGATGCGCCGGATGGCAGGGCTCGAGCCGATGAAGTTCGGTACCTCGCGCTCTTCCTCGGGCTCGCGGGGAGTCCCGAGGAGCTTGGTCAGGATGAGCTTGAGGTCGTCGACGTTGAAGGGCTTGGAGAGGTACTCGGCGGCGCCCGCGCGCAGCGCCTCGAGGGCGTGCTGGGGCGTGGTGTGGGCGGTGATGATGATGAACGGCGAGGCGACATGATGTCGACGCGCATCGGCGAGCACCTCGAGGCCGCTGCCATCCGGCAGCTTGAGGTCGCACATCACGAGGTCGAAGGTCTCGTCGCGGAGGCGCGCGACGCCGCGCTCGACGCTGTCGGCAGTCGACACCTCGTAACCCTCCTGCTCGAGCAGGATCGTCAGAAACTCGCGCAGCGATTTTTCGTCGTCCACCACGAGAATGCGGCCGAGGCTCATGCGCCGGCCCTCGCACCCGGGAGCTCGACAGTGACCGTCGTGCCGCTTCCGGGCACGCTGTCGATGGCGATCGTCCCACCGTGGTCCGCGACCGCGGCGTAAACCACGGCGAGCCCGAGACCGGAGCCTCCGGGCTGGGTGGTGACGAAGGGTTCGAAGGCCTGACGGCGCACCTCCTCGGTCATACCGACCCCGGTGTCGCGCCAGCGCAGCACCACCTGTCCGTTCCGCCGCTCGCCCGAGATCTCGAGCTCGCCGCCGTCCGGCATCGCCTGCAGCGCGTTGCGCGAGAGGTTCCAGAAGATCTGCCGCAGAAGTTGCTCCTCACCGTCGAGCACCAGACGGTCCGGAACCCGGAGTCGGAGGCGGTGGTTCTCGTGGTGCTCGTCGGATCGCCCGAGCAGGTCCATGCAGTCGCGCAGGATGGCGCTGACGTCGCACTGGGTGAAGTCCACCGCGGCCGCTTTCCGTGGCCTGGTGTAGGCGAGAAATCCGTCGAGAATGCCCGACAGGCGGCGCGACTCGTCGACCAGGATGTGCAGCAGGCGCTGGCCCGTGTCGTCGAAAGAGCCGGCCGATGCGAGCATCTGCGCCGAGCCCGAGATCGACGCCAGCGGGTTCTTGATCTCGTGGGCCATGCGCGCCGCGAGCTCACCGACCGCCGCCATTCGCTCCTGGAGGCGGAGCCGTTCGGCCTCGAGCTTGATCTCCGAAAGGTCCTGGAAGGTGACGATGAAACCGAGCACTTCGTCCCTCTCGTCGGCGAGCGGCCCCACCGTGAGGCCGAAGCGGACGCCGTTGGCAGCCGCCGTGCCCTCGAGGCGCATGACCCGGCGGTCGACCGCGCGCGCCATGAGCAGGCCCCAGTTCTGGTCGGCGAGCGGCATGATCTCCTCGAGGCTCCTGCCGACCGCGGCCTCGCCGTCCGCCATCTCGAGCATGCGGGCGCCGGCCGGGTTGAGGTGCAGGATCCGGCCCTCGAGGTCGGTCGCGATGATGCCGGCGCCGACCGAGCGGATCACGTGGTCGGTCAGGGCGACGAACTGCTTGGTGCGCTCCGTCTCCTCCCGCAGCCGGTAGTGGGCCCGGCGCAGCGATTCGCCGAGGTAGGAGACGAGCACCGCCACGAGCGCGAAGCCGATGACGTTGGTGAGCAGTTGGACGAGGATCCTGGAGGTCGGAACCGCGATCTGGATGCCGGCGAGGTTCTCCGGGACCGGCAACACCCCGAAGACCATGAGGTCGACGAGCAGCCCGTAGGCGACGGCCGACAGGCCGGCGAAGATGAGGCCGCCGCCGCGCATGAGCATCGCGGCCACCGCGATCACCGTCAAATAGAGGAACGAGAACGGCGAGTACAGCCCGCCCGTGAAGTACACGAAGCCGGTCACCACGGCGATGTCGCCGAGCAGCTGGACCCACGACTGCAGCTGCGGTGACACCCGTCGCGCGTACAGCACCAGGTAAAGGAGCGAGAGCCCGAAGCTGAACAGGATGAGCCCGTAGAAGTTCCGCAGGGGCAGGATCTTCTCGCTGTTGAACTGGATCAGCAGGATGCTCAGGAAGAGCGTTGAGATGACCACGAGTCGGAGGCCGATCAGCCACCGGAGCCCCTGCGACGAAGGGTAGGGCGGAGCCGATGCCGCGGATAAATCCCGCAGGCTCCCGGTCATCGGCGACCGCGTGGCCATCAGCCGATCTGGCTGATGAGCGAGAACATGGGCAGGTACATGGCGACGACGATGGTCCCGATCACGACACCCAGAAACGCGATGATGACCGGCTCGATCAGCGACATCATGCCTTCGACGGCGGCGTCGACCTCGTCCTCGTAGAAGTCCGCGATCTTCGACAACATGGTGTCCATGGCGCCGGTCTGCTCGCCGACGGCGATCATCTGGCACACCATCGGCGGGAACTGCTCGGAGCGGATCAGCGGGTCGGCGATGGTCTTGCCTTCCTCGACCTCTTTGCGGACCTTCAGGATAGCTTCTTCGATGACCGCGTTACCGGCGGTGCGCGCCGTGATCTCGAGCGACTCGAGGATCGCCACACCGGAGGCGAGGAGGGTCCCGAGGGTGCGGCAGAAGCGGGCGACCGCGATCTTGCGCAGCAGCAGGCCCAGGACCGGCGTCTTGAGCATCAGCTTGTCGAGCTGGTAGCGGCCGGCGTCGGTCTGGTAGTACTGCCGAATTCCGATGATCGCGCCCACCACCACCAGGATGATCAGCCACCAGAACTGGCCGATGAAGCGCGAGAGGTTGACGATGACCTGGGTGAGGAAGGGCAGCTGGCCGCCGAGGCCCTCGAACAGGGCCGCGAACACCGGAATCACCTTCCACAGGATGACGTACACCACGACGACGGCGATGGTCACGACCGATGCCGGGTAGATCAACGCGGATTTGACCTGGGACTTGAGCTTGACGGTCTTTTCGATGTAGGTCGCGAGACGCTGCAGAATGGTGTCGAGGATACCGCCCGCCTCGCCCGCGGCCACCATGTTGACGTAGAGGTCGTCGAATGCCTGAGGGTGCTTGCGCATGGCCTCGGCCAGCGAGGAGCCGCCCTCGACGTCCTGCCGGATCTGCAGGATGACCTTCTGGAAGGCCTTGTTGTCCTGCTGTTGGCCGAGGATGTCGAGGCACTGCACGAGCGGCAGGCCGGCGTCGATCATGACCGAGAACTGACGGGTGAAGACGGCGATGTCCTTCGACTTGATGCCGCCGCCGAACTTGGGCAGGGCGATCTCCTTGCCCTTCTCCTTGACCGTGGTGACGACGATCTGCTGGCGGCGCAGGGCCGCGATCACGGCGTCCTTGCTGTCGCCGATGAGAACGCCCGTCTGGGCGGCGCCGTTCCGGTCACGACCCTTCCATTCGTAGCTGGGCATCTCAGCTCCTTCCTGCTCGCCGCGGCTCGGGGTTCGGGCTCACCGCGCCCACGCCCCGATTGATCATGTCCTGCAGCTCGTCCGGGTAGGAGCTGTAGGAGAGCGCCGTCTGGAGAGAAATGATCCTGCGGTGGTAGAGCGTGGCAAGGCCCTGGTTGAAGGTCTGCATGCCGTGCTTGATCTGCCCCGCCTGCATCATCGAGTAGATCTGGTGGATCTTGTCCTCCCGGATCAGGTTGCGGATGGCCGAGCTGGGAATCAGGATCTCGCAGCACAGCGCCCGTCCCTTGCCCGAGGCCCGCCGCAGCAGCGACTGGCAGATGATGCCCTCGAGGACGAAGCTGAGCTGGGCGCGGATCTGCGACTGCTGGTGCTCGGGGAAGACGTCGACGATGCGGTTGATGGTCTGCGGCGCGGAGTTGGTGTGCAGGGTGGCGAAGGTGAGGTGGCCGGTTTCGGCGATGCGGAGGGCGGACTCGATGGTCTCGAGGTCGCGCATCTCACCGATCAGCACCACGTCGGGGTCCTCGCGGAGGACCGAGCGCAGGGCGTTCGGAAAGGAGTGGGTGTCGGCGTGGAGCTCGCGCTGGTTGACCATGCACTTCTTGTGCGAGTGCAGGTACTCGACCGGGTCCTCGATGGTCAGGATGTGGAGCGAGTTCTCACGGTTGACCTTGTCGATCATCGCCGCCAACGTGGTCGACTTGCCGGAACCGGTCGGTCCGGTCACCAGCACGAGCCCGCGCGGCTTGCTGCAGAGGGCCTCCACCGCCGGCGGCAGCCCGAGCTCCCGGAAACCGAGGATCTCGTACGGAATGCGCCGAAAAGCGCCGGCCACGGCTCCGCGCTGCATGTAGATGTTGGCGCGGAACCGCGCCAGCCCCTTGACGCCGAACGAGATGTCGAGCTCCAGGTTCTCCTCGAAGCGGTGCTTCTGGGCGTCGGTGAGAACCGAGTAGGCCAGCTTCTTGGTGTCGACGGCGGTCATCGGGGGGTGTGACAGGGTCACCAACGAGCCGTCCACGCGAATCAACGGTGGCGAGTTGGTCGTGATGTGGAGATCGGTCCCACCCTTCTCGACCATGGTCTTGAGAAGCTGGTGCAGGCTGACGGACATTGGCGTTTCCCTCCGACTACAGAACCGACTCGCGCACCACTTCTTCGATGGTCGTGACGCCTTCGCGGATCTTCTGCAGTCCTGAATGCCTCAGGCTGATCATACCTTCCTCGATCGCCTTGCGCCGCAGCTCGACCGCCGACGCGCCGGACAGAATGAGCTCGCGCACGTCCTCACCGACGACCATCACCTCGTAGATGCCGATCCGGCCGCGGTAGCCGCGCTGGTTGCACTCGTCGCAGCCGCGGCCGCGGAAGATCTGGATGTTGGGCGCTTCGGATTCGTTGAAGCCGATGTTGAGCAGCGCCTGAATCGGCACGTCCTCGGGCTGCTTGCACTTCTCGCAGACGCGGCGCACCAGCCGCTGGGCGACGACGAGGTTGACCGAGGTCGCGACCAGGAAAGGCTCGATGCCCATGTTCATGAGTCGGTTGATCGAGGACGGGGCGTCGTTGGTGTGAAGGGTGGACAGCACCAGGTGGCCGGTGAGGGCCGCTTTGATGGCGATCTCGGCGGTCTCGA
>CAZMED010000137.1:0-8117 GCA_964565045.1 uncultured Thermoanaerobaculia bacterium | reverse complement strand
CTTGGCGGCGGTGACCCAGCGGTTGCCGGGCCCCACCACCACGTCGCAGGGCGGCGGGCCGCCGACGCCGTAGGCGAGGGCGGCGATGGCGTGGGCGCCGCCCACTGCCAGCAACCCGTCGGCGCCGGCCACGGCGGCGGCGGCGAGGGTGATCGGCGCCGGGCGCGGCGAGGCCACCCAGACCTCACCCACGCCGGCCGCGCGCGCGGTGACGGCGGTCATCAGGACCGACGAGGGCAACGGGTAGCGGCCGCCGGGGGCGTAGCAGCCGGCGCGCTCCACCGCCATCACCTGGTGTCCGGCCTCGCCGCCAGGTACCGGAACCGTCACCGGCTGCAGGGCGGCGCGCTGGGCGAGGGCGAAGTCCTCGATGCGGGCGGCGGTGCGCTCGAGCAGGGCCCGTTGGTCTGGCGGCAGCTGCAGCACCGCCTGCTCGAGGGTGTCGCGGCCGAGGACCAGCGGCTCGGAGCCGGCGAGCTCGCCGAAGCGCTCGGCGCAGCTCCGCAGGGCCGCCTCGCCGCCGTTCCGGACCTCGTCGACGATGGCGGCGGCCTCGCGCAGCGTCGTCGCGTCCACCGGCGTTCGCGAGATCGCCCGGACCTCCTCCGGCTGCAAGCGTCGCAGGCTCATGATCGACCTCCTTCGAAGTCGCCGGGCGGCCGGCTCCGGTCGCTTCGCGAGCCGTCCCGCCGCCGCACCTGGAGCGCGCGGCGGTCGAGCTCGGCGGCCACCTCCTGCAGGCCGAGCCCGGCGGCGGCCAGGCGCACCAGGGTGAAGTAGAGCACGTCCGCGGCCTCCCACACCACCTCGGCGTCGCTCCGGGCCTCGGCGAGCTCGCGCGCCTCCTCCTCGAGCTTGGCGGCCAGCAGCCCCGGCTCCGAGGCCAGCCGTGCGGTGTAGGAGTTCGGGACGGCGCTGCGGACCCGCTCTGCCAGCCGCCGCTCGAGGGCGCCGAGCCCCGAGTCGGCCCCCCAGCAGGTGCGCGTCCGGTGGTGGCAGAAGCCGGAGCCCTGCTGGCGGACCGTGAAGCGCAGCGCGTCGCGGTCGCAGTCGGTCTCCACCCGCAGCAGCTCCTGGACGGCGCCCGACGTCTCGCCCTTGCGCCAAAGCTCCGCGCGCGAGCGCGACCAGTAGATGCCGCGACGTTCGGCGACAGCCGCGCGCAGGCTGTCGGCCGACGAGTAGACCAGCCCGAGGGCCTGCCCGTGCTCGTCGCACACCACGGTCGGCCACAGCCCGTCCGGGCGGTCGGAGACCAGCGGCGCGGCGAAGGCGTCCGCGAGATCGAGCCTTCCGGTGTAGATCGCCATCCCGATCTGCGCGTCGGCGCCCAGACGGTCGAGGGCGGCCACCTCGTCGGTCGTGGTGACGCCGCCCGCGATGGTGACCCGGGTGCCGCCGGCGGCCTCCACGACCCGCCTGGCGGCCTCGAGATCGATCCCGCCGAGGCGGCCCTCGCGCTCGACGAAGGTGACGAGAAATCCGCCGACCAGGTGGTTGAGCTCCGCCAATCGGTCGAGAACGGAGGCGCCGGTGCGCTCGGTCCAGCCGCGGACCACGACCTCGCCGTCGACCCCGTCGAGGGCCGCGATCACCCGTTCGCGCGGCAGCTCGGCCAGCACCTCCGGGGTTGCAGCGGTGCCGAGAATGACCTTGCGGGCGCCGGCGTCGAGCCACTCGAGGGCCTGCTCCACCGAACGGATGCCGCCGCCGACGCGGCACGGGTAGCGCCGCACCAGATCGAGCATGACGTCGCGGTTGGAGCCGCGGCCGAGGGCCGCATCGAGGTCGATGACGGCGAGCTCGCCGACCACGGCGAAGCGCTCGGCCACCGCCAGCGGGTCGCCGGCCTCGAGCGCCTTCTCGCGGCCGCCCACCAGCTGCACCGCCTGGCCGTCCATGAGGTCGATCGATGGGACGATCACCGCCGCACCTCCACTCCGAGAGCCGCGAGCTCTTGTTTGAGATCGGCGACGGTGGTGTGGCCGTCGTGCAGGATCGATGCGGCGAGCACCGCATCGGCGCCGGCGGCCAGCGCCTCCGCCATGTGGGCGGGACCGGAGGCGCCGCCGGAGGCGATGATCGGCACCGGCACCACCGCGCGGACGGCGGCGATCAGCTCGAGGTCGTAGCCCGAGCCGGTGCCGTCGCGGTCCCACGAGGTCAGGAGGATCTCGCCCGCGCCCCGATCGACCGCCTCCCGGGCCCACGTCGCGGCGTCGAGCCCGGTGCGCTCGCGGCCCGAGCGGATGACCGTCTCCCACCCGTCCGAGGTCCGGGCCGCGTCGAGGGCGAGAATGGTGCACTGGCGGCCGAAGGTCCGCGCCATGTCGTCGAGCAGCCCGGGCCGCGTCACGGCGGCGGTGTTGACCGCCACCTTGTCCGCGCCGGCCTCGAGCAGGCGCTCGGCATCGCGGGCTTCCCGCACGCCGCCGCCGACGGTGAGCGGCAGCGGCAGCACCCGGCGCACCGCCCGCACCACCTCGAGGGCGTTGCCGCGGTCCTCCGGGGTGGCGGAGACATCGAGCAGGACCAGCTCGTCGGCGCCCTGGCGGGCGTAGGCCCCGGCCCGTTCCACCGGGTCGCCGGCGTCGCGGAGGCCCTGGAAACGGATGCCCTTGACGACCCGGCCCCCCTTGACGTCGAGACACGGGATCACGCGCGGCAGCAGCATCACGCCACCCCCGCCGCGGCGGCGAGCCAGCGTTCGATCAGGGCCTGGCCCCAGGCGCCGGAGAGCTCGGGGTGGAACTGGCAGGCCAGCACCGCCCCGCGCTCGATGGCCGCCACGAAGGAGCCGTCGTGATCGCTGGTCGCGCCGCTCCACCCGGTCGGCACCTCGTCGAGCTTGTAGGAGTTGGCGAAGTAGGCGGCGCCGTTCTCGAGCAGCGAGCAGCCGTCGCCGGCGGTCACCCTGTTCCACCCGAGATGGGGCACCCGCAGGCCGTCGCGAAAGGCGGTGGCCGTAGCGGGCACCACGCCGAGACCCAGCGCCCCGGGGCTCTCCTCGCTCGCGGCGGCCAGCAGCTGCAGCCCGAGGCAGATGGCCAGGGTCGGCCGGCCGCCCGCGATCCGCCGGATCAGAGGCTCGCGCAGCCGCAGTTCGTCGAGACGGCCGGCGACCGGTCCGAAGGCCCCGACCCCCGGCAGGACGACGAGGTCCGCGCCCCCGGCGTCGGCGGGGTCCTCGGAGAACCTGACGGTGCTTCCGGCCCGCTCGAGGGCGGCGCCCACCGATGCGAGGTTGGCCGTGCCGGTGCGGAGCACCACGACCTCGGTCACGAACCACCACCCAGCGTGCCCTTGGTGCTGCGGATGCCGCCCACGGCCGGGGCCGTGGCCTGGCGGAGGGCGAGGGCGGTCGCCTTGAAGGCGGCCTCGGCGCGGTGGTGGTCGTTGTCGCCGCGGAGGACGTCGACGTGAAGGGCACAGCGCGCCGCCATTGCGAGCGATTGCAGGACGTGGCCGACGTTTTCGCCGGCCAGGCCGCCCAGCATTTCACGCCGGAGGCCGAGGTCCACCTGCGGCCAGGGGCGGCCCGAGAGATCGACCACGCACCGCGCCAGCGCCTCGTCGAGCGGCGCGAAGGCGCTACCGAAACGCACGATCCCGGCGCGATCCCCGAGGGCCGTGTCGAGGGCCTCGCCGAGGGCGAGCGCGCAGTCCTCGGCGGTGTGGTGGTCGTCCACCTCGAGGTCGCCCGAGCACTCGAGCTCGAGGTTCCAGCCGGCGTGGAAGGCGAGGGCGGTGAGAAGGTGGTCGAGGAAGCCGATCCCGGTGGCGACTCGCACCTCGGAGGTGCCGTCGAGGTTCAGGCGGCAGGCGATGCGGGTTTCGCGGGTGGTACGTTCGACGGCGGCGTTGCGGGGTGTCGCGGTCATGGCAGGACCTCCAGGATCTTCCGGGTGTCGGACAGCACGGTGGCGGCGCCGGCCCGCCGCAGCGATGCGGTGGTGGCTTCGGGGTCGTCGCCCGGCGCGACGACGCCGATGGCGAGCACTCCGGCGCCGCGCGCGGCGCGCAGGTCGTCGGGGGTGTCGCCCACCATCCACGCAGTGGCGGCGCCGAGCCGTTCGAGGGCGCGGCGCACCGGCGCCGGGTCGGGCTTCAAGGGCCCGTCCTCCATCGTCACCACGGTGCGGAAGCAGTCGGCGATACCGTGCTCGTCGAGGAAGCGCTCGGCGTCGGCGCGCGGCCTCCCGGTCACCACCGCGAGCGGCAGGCGCGCAGCCAGCGCACGAAGCTCGTCGGGCTCGAGCAGCAGGCGCTCGGTGCGGCGCAGCCCCGGCTCGGCCTCCGTCCCCTGGTAGATGGCTTCGAAGCGCGCCGTCACCTCGTCGAGGGAGCGCTCGACGCCGCGCTCGGCCATCAGCCGGCGGGTCAGCTCCCAGTCGTTGTTGGCGCCGCCCGCGGCGGTGGCGCGCTCGATGTCGGCGCGGCCGATCGCGACCCCGAACGCGGCGGCGGTTCGGATGGTCGCCTCGCGGTAGGAGTGGGAGACGTCGGCCAGCACCCCGTCCATGTCGAACAGGAGCGCCTCGGGCGCGAGAACGGTACGCAGCGCCCGTGCCAGTCGGTTGAAGCTCTCGCCGTCGCCGGGCAGCGTGATCCGCAGCCACCCCGCCACTCCGGGGCGGCCGTGGAAGGCGCGGATCGCGATGCCGAGCGCGTGCAGCGATGTCCACACGCGCTGCGCGTCGGCGAAGCGCGCGAAGACGAAGCTGCCCGCCGAGGGCAGGACCTCGGCGCCGAGCTCCGCGAGAAGGGCCGAGAGCTCCCCCCGCTGGCTCCTGATGGCGGCGATGCGCGCCGCGCCCGGTGCGTCGCCGTCGGCGAGCATGGCGGCGGCCAGGGTCTGCGAGGGCGTCGACACCGGAAATGGCAGCCCGATGCGGCGCAGCCAGTCCACAACCCGCGGGTCGCCGAGCGCGTAGCCGACGCGCAGCCCGGCGGCGCCCCAGGCCTTGGACAGGGTCCGCACGACCACCGCGTTGGGGTACTCGAGGGCGAGCGGCGCCAGGTCGTGCTCGGGCTCCGCGAAGTCGACGTACGCCTGGTCGAGCAGGATCAGGGTCCGGGGCAGGGTCTCCAGCAGGCGCCGCAGCGCGTCGGCCGAGGCGACCGATCCGGTGGGGTTGTTGGGGCTGACCACGCAGACGAGCGCCGGGCTTTCGTCCGCGGCCCGGAACACCTCCTCGACCGGCAGATCGCCCCGCCACCACGGGACCTCCACCAACTCGGCCCCGGCGATGCGGATGAAGCGGCGGATCATGCCGTAGCTGGGAGTCGTCATGATGGCCGTGCGGCCGGGCACGCAGACCGCGCGCACACAGCGCTCCAGGGCGTCGTCGGCACCGCCCGTGACCAGCACCGACTCGACCGCGGTGCCGAGGCGGGCGGCGAGGACGGGCTCCAGCGCCCCCAGCTCGGGGTAGCGATTGAGCTGCCACCCTTCGGTCCGGGCGACCCCGGCGAGGGCGTCCGGCGGCGCGAGCCGCTCGTTGAAATCGAGCACCAGGTCGATGCCGCCCGCGGGGCGCCCGGTGGTGTAGGCGGCGAGCTCGGCGAGCACCGGCGCCGGCTCGACGAGCAGGGGTCTGTCAGCCATGGCCACCTCCGGCTCAGGGCACGATCTGGGCGATGCGCGTCACCACCACGTCCTCGCCGCCCGCGGCCTTGAGGCGAGGGATGACGGCCGGCAGGTCGGCGCGCGGCACCGCGGCCTTGACCGCGTAGCCGGCGCCGCCGGCGAGCTGCGACACCGTCGGCTGGCGCATGCAGGGCAGCACGGCGAGCAGCGCCTCGAGGCGCTCGGCGGCGACGTTGACCTCGACCATCACCCGCCGCCGCGCCTCCAGCACCGAACGCACCAGCAGCACCAGATTGTCGACCACGGCCCGGCGCTCGGGGTGCTCGAGGGCGCGCGGGTTGGCGTAGAGCCGCGTCGACGAGGTCATGAGCTCGTCGACGATGCGCAGGCCGTTGGCCTCGAGGGTCGAGCCGGTGGCGGTGTTGTCGACGATGAGGTCGGCGTCCTCGGGCGGGAAGACCTCGGTGGCGCCGTAGGAGCGCACGAAGCGGGCCTGCGGGCAGCGCTCGGCGATCCAGCGGCGGGTGAGGTTCTCGTACTCCGAGGCCACCACCAGCGGGCCGTCCGGCAGCACGCCCTCGGGGGCGAGATCGAGAGGCGCCGCCGCCACCACCCGCACCGGGTCGAGGCCGGTGTCGAGAAGCTCCACCAGCGAGCCGTCGAGCTCGGCCACCCAGTCGGCGCCGGCGAAGCCGACGTCGCGGGAGCCGGCGTGCAGCATCTCGACGATCGACTGCGGCTTGAGGATCTTGACCTCGCAGCCTGAGAGGCTGATGTGGGGGCGGTAGGAGCGCACGGTCTGCGTGAGGTGCACGCCGGCGTCGGCCAGCAGGCGGGTCACGCCGTCGGACATGCGCCCCTTGGGGACCGCCAGTCTCAGGATCGGTTCGTCGGCTGTTCGGGTCATCTGTCCTCCGTGCCGACCGCGCCGTCGTTTTCAAAAAGAAAAACGCCGGCGGGGCCGGCGTTCGTGGTGTCGGTCGAGAGTGCGCCTACACCGTCACCGGTCCCCGACGGGGAAATGGCCGTGATGGTGATGGCGGCAGACGCTCAGGCAACGCACCAACGCAGGCTACCGGAGGTCAAATCGGGATGTCAAGGTTTTGATTCCCGCCATTGACCCGTGCCCGTCTGCGTTTCCGTCTCCGTGCCCGGATTCAGGCTCAGTGACAGCGGCAGATGGCAGTGGCAGCTCCAGGGGCAGTGGGCAGCGACCGGGGCAGCGACCGGGGCAGTGAGCCGGGAGCGCGACCGCAGCATGGCCACCTCCGGGTCGTTCAGCTGGAGAGATAGCCGGTGGGCGGCCGATGTCAAGGGCAAGCCGGCCGAGGCGGCCGGTGCGAAGCACCCTTGACATCGGCCGCCGCACCGGCTGTGGGGAGCGTATGAACGACCCGGAGGTGGCCATGCTCGACGCCCGCACGACGACTGGACTCATTGCCCACTCGAAGGCCCTGGAAGCCGCAGGCTCCGCCATCAGGCTGGCCATGAGGGTGCCGGCGCCCCTCAAGTCGATCGCCGACCAGGTGATCCGCTCTGCGAGCTCCGTCCCTGCCAACCTCGCCGAGGGCCAGGGCAGATCCGGCCGCGACCGGCAGCACTTCTGGCGGATCGCCTACGCCTCCGCCAAGGAGGTGGACAGCCATCTCCGTCTCCTGGCTCACGCAGGGGTCGTCGATGCGCCTGGCACTGCAACCGTGCTGGCGACCTTCGACGAGGTGCGCGCCATGACCTGGCGGCTGCTCAACCCCAGGGGATGAAAGGGTCAGCGCTCACACGCCCGCCTGGGCGCTGTCGCTGCCCACTGCCGCTGCCACTGTCCTCGGCCGCTGCGAATGCCACTGCCACTGCCCCGGCCACTGTTGACTGCCTCGGCCTGCACCGCCGCAAATTCGGGGGGGTGGGTGGAAATCCCAAATCCGAAATCCGAATTCCGAAATCTCCTCGCTCCCTCGTGTCAATTCGGGAGGACCGAACGTTCGAACGTTCAACGTTGCAACGTTCCAACGTTCGAACGGTGCGGCGCCCTACTGCTCCATCCGCACCGACACCACCTTCGACACCCCGGCCTCCTCCATGGTGACGCCGTACAGGAGCTCGGCGCGCGTCATGGTGCGCCGGTTGTGGGTCACGAGCACGAACTGGGTGTGCGCGGTCATGGCCTGGACGAGCTCGGCCAGCCGCTCGACGTTCGCATCGTCGAGCGGGGCGTCGACCTCGTCGAGGATGCAGAAGGGCGAGGGCTTGATCCGGAAGAGAGCGATCAGCAGCGAGAGTGCGGTGAGCGCCTTCTCGCCGCCCGAAAGCAGCTGCACCGACTGGTTCTTCTTGCCCGGGGGTTGGGCGGTGATGTCGATGCCCGACTCCAGGGGGTCGTCCTCGTCCACCAGGTCGAGGCGGGCGGCGCCGCCGCCGAAGAGGTTCGAGAAGGTCTCGGCGAAGACCGCGTTGACCTGCTCGAAGGTGGCGACAAAGCGCTCGGTGCAGGTGGCGTCGATCTCGCGGATCGTCGTGTCGAGGGCGCGCA
>CAZMED010000136.1:0-8149 GCA_964565045.1 uncultured Thermoanaerobaculia bacterium | reverse complement strand
GGCTGCCCCACCGGCTATCCCCGGATCTGAACGACCCGGAGGTGGCCATGCCGCGATCGCGCCCCCGGCTCGCTGCCACGGTCGCTGCCACGGTCGCTGCCACGGACGCGGCCCTCTGCCACTGAAACTGCCACTGAAACTGCCACTGAGACTGCCACTGAGACTGTCACTGTCATCTGCCACTGTCACTGGAAACCGATCCTGGCTAGTGTCGCTGTCATCCGGACGCGGACTCGGACGCGGACTCGGACGCGGGTCTCACCGACGTCCGCATCCGATGCATTTCCGGTTGAGCCAAGCGTTCGAACGTTGGGCCTTCAGAACAGCTCGAGGGCGTCGAGGTCGCCCTTGCCGGCACGGATGAGCTCCGGAGGGTCGGTCGACATGTCCACGACCGTCGACGGGACCGGCAGCAGGATGCCGCCGTCGATCACCATCTCCACCTGGTTGCCGAGCGAGCGTTCGATCTCATCGGGGTCGTTCACGAAGTCGAGCTGGGGGTCTCGGATCGACGAGCTCAGCAACGGCTCGCCCATCTCCTCGAGGAGGGCCAGTGCGATCGGGTTGTCGGGCATCCGGATGCCGATGGTGCGGCGCTTTCGGAGCATGATCTTCGGCACCTCGGGACTGGCCGGGAAGATGAAGGTGTAGGGGCCAGGCAGCACGCGTTTCAGGAGGCGGTAGGCGGGCGTCGAGACCCCGCGCGCGTAGCGGCCGACCATGCCCATGTCGCCGACCAGGATGGACAACGGCTTCTTGGCGTCCATGTCCTTGAGCTTGTAGATGCGGCGGATCGCCTCGTGGTGGGTGATGCGGCAGGTCAGCCCGTAGACCGTGTCGGTTGGCATGACGACGATGCCGCCGTCGCGCAGGACCTGCGCGGCACGCGCGAGGAGCCACGGTTGGGGTTCGACCGGGTCGATGTCGAGAATCATCGTGTTCACCGCCCTATCGGGCCCATCGTGTATACCGTCGGCATTTCGTTCAGTCAACTGGATGGGCCCGCCCACCCCTTGGCATTTCTCACGGCGGGTCGACGGTCTGGGGCATCCAACATCCAACATCCAACATCCAACACCCAACATCCCGCACATCCCGTTCGGGTGGCGTAGAATGCTGCCAATAGACTGACGGGAGGGCCCTGATGAGCGCAAGTGGACTCAAGAAAATCGGCGTCATCGGAATCGGCACGATGGGCAACGGCATCGCACAGGTGGCTGCGCAGAGCGGCTTCGAAACCGTGGTCATGGACGTGGATGCGGGTGCCCTCGAGCGCGGCCTGGATTCGATTTCTCGCAGCCTCGACCGGCTCGTGAAGGCGTTCGAGAAATCGGGCGGCGAGAAGGGGATCTCCGCCGAGACCAAGACCGAGGCGTTCGCGCGGATCAGCACCACCACCAAGCTCGAGGACCTGGCGGCCTGTGATCTGGTCATCGAAGCGGTGCCCGAGAAGCCGGAGCTCAAGGAGAAGATCAACCGCGCCCTCGCGGCCGCCGGCTACGACAAGATCCTGGTCTCGAACACCTCCGGGATCAGCATCACCCGCCTCGGGGCGGCCTACGGCAAGCCCGACCGATTCATGGGGATGCACTTCATGAACCCGGTGCCGATGCAGAAGGGCGTCGAGATCATCAGGGGCCTCGCCACGTCTGATGCGACCTACGACACCGTGGTCGCCCTGTGCCACGACCTCGACAAGATCGAGATCCCGGCCGAGGACAAGGCCGGCTTCGCCATCAACCGCATGTTCGTCCCCTTCGTCAACGAGGCGATCCGGGTCGTCGAGGAGGGCCTCGCGGCGGTCGACGACGTCGACAAGTGCACCTACTGCCTGGGTCACAAGATGGGCCCGCTCATGACCGCCGACTACGTCGGGCTCGACACCATGCTCTTCATCTGCCAGGTCCTCGAGGAGGAGTTCGGCAGCTTCTACAAGCCGAGCCCGCTGCTCAAGCGGTTGGTCGAGTCGGGACAGCTCGGCGCCAAGACCGGGTCTGGCTTCTATGTCTGGGAGCAGTACAAGGCGGCCGGCGTCAATCCGGACGTGGCGCGCTATCGCATCAAGTGATCCGCGACGCGGGCGCCCGGCGGCCTGCGGCGGCGAGGGGGCCATGATGAGCGCACGCAGACGCGACGACTGGGACGACTGGGACGACGAGCCGGCCGAAGTCCCGCCCTCTCCCGGCCTGCTCAGCACCTCGCGGATTCTCGTCGGGCTGGCGGTCCTCGTGGTGCTGGCCCTGGTCTTCGGCGCTCTCGTGACGCGCGACTCGATGGAGTTCGGCGAGGTCCCGCCGCAGCTCGTCGGCACCTGGACCTGCGACGACCAGGCGCACTCCGACCTGTGGGTCGAGTTCGAGCCCGGTTGGATCAGCCTCGGCACCGGAGGCACCGGCAGGACCAGGAACCGGGTGGTCGGCGTCGATGTCGAGAGGGTGGGGGGGCTGGAGCGCGTCGTGGTGCGCTACCGCGACATGGCCGGCAAGGACCACTTCGCGGAGATCCGGCTCGACGCCGCGAAGGGCGAGCTTCGCTTCGCCGACCAACCGCAGCGCAGCTGGTCCCGGTACGACTGAGTGCGTCACAGGACCCAGGCGTAGCCGACCTTGGCGAAGACCGTGCGGTTGGTGCGCGTCAGGCCGTAGTCGCCGGCGGCGGAGGATGTGTCGGAGTAGCCGACGAACAGCACCGTCTGCGGGTTGACCTTGTACGAGAACAGGAGCTGGGCGAAGAGGTCCTCGTACTCCGGGCCGCGCCCGTCGGCGTAGAGCTCGGCGTTGAACCGGTCGTCAACATGCTGCAGGATCACGCGCACGAAGGTCCGGGCATCGAACTGCCACGAGGCCGTGAGCTGCGCGACGGTCGAGGTGTAGAGCCACCCCTCCTCAACCTCCATCCGTTCGCGGGCGAGGCTCGGCTCGATGTACAGATGGCGGCCGAAGCGGTACCAGAGCCCTCCGTCCAGGTACACGAAGTCGCCGTCGCGGACGTTGGCGTAGTCTACCTGGCCGCCGGCGTTGAGGTTGAGGTAGAGCTGGCTGTGGCCGTCGGGTTTGGCGCAGAGGTGGAACTTGAGGCGGTTGAAGTCGAACTCGCGGCCGCCGAAGCCCTCCCGGGCGCGGCTGGGTCGGATCACGGAGTGCGACTGCAGCGGCCCCTCGAAAGTGAACTGGACGACGTCCTCGTGGAAGAGCAGGAACCCGCTCTGGTCGGTGGTGTCGGCGATCTTGGCCTTGAGGTCCATGCGCGAGTACCAGCTGCCGTCGACGGCGTTCCACTGGTATCCGAGGCCGACCTCGCGGTGCACGTAGTCCACCTGGGGCATGAAGCCGAGGTCCGCCCGGAAGTCTTCACCGATGTCGGCCCATGCCGCCCACCACATCCAGGTGCGGGTCTCGTGCGTGTAGACGAGCTCGCCGGCCCAGTCCCCGAACTCCTCTTCCGGCTGAGAGAAACCCTGTGAGATCTCGTCCGGGTACTGCGTGCTCGAGGCGAGCAGCTGCACGGTGACGCGGTCCCTCGGCGACAGCCGCAGCTCGCCGTCAACGCCACCAACGCGGTTGAGGTACTCCGTGCCCTCGCGGTTGGTGAAGATCCCGCCGAGAGTGAACCGGCTGCCGAGGTCGTACTTGTAGCGCAGCACGGTGGCCCGGTTCGATGCGTCGAGCACGGTGAATGCCGAGCTCTCACTGCCCGGGACGATCAGATTGGTGGTGTCGTCGTCGATCACGTAGGCCCCGACCGTGTGCGCCCCCTCCTTGCCGGTCAGCTTGAGCCCCCAGGCGGGCTCGCGCACCATCCTGGTGTACACGACGCCGAGCGAGGTCTCGAAGAAGTCGGCGCCCTCCATGAAGAACGGCCGCTTCTCGGGGTAGAAGATGGCGAATGGGCGGTTGACCTCGAGCTGCCGAGCATCCGCTTCCACCTGGGAGAAGTCGGGGTTGAGCGCGGCGCTCAGAGTGAGGTTCGGCGTGAACCCCCAGCGCGCCGTGAGGCCGAGATCGACCTCGGGGTCGCCGTCGGTCAGGGGGCCGTCGGGCAGCTCCTCGCGGGTGTCCGTGCGGGACGCGGTGAGGGTTGGAACGAGCTCGAGGTTGCGCCCCGGTGAGATGCCGGCGAAGCCTTCGATCTTGTGCGCCTGGCAGAGGTAGCAGTTGTTGCTGCGGTCGCGGGGGAAGGCGCCCATCTGGCTGAAGATGTTGCGGGGATAACCGCGGATGGCGTCGAAGCCCCAGATCTGAGGCGTGTCGCTGCGCTGGAAACGCAGGGTCGAGAAGGGGATCTCGATCTCGGCCGACCAACCCCAGTCGGTGATGACGGCGGCCGAGGCCCAGATGCCGTCCCACGGGGTGTCGCCCGAGGGCCAGTGCTCGATCGTGTCGCTCTGGACGCCGTGAGGGTTGACGACGAAGAGGTAGTTGCGGCGCTCGTCGTTGAAGGTGTCCAGGACGACGCCCACCCAGTCGTCGGCCCACGCCTGGTCGCGGTCGCTGAGGTGGGCGCGGATCGCAGCCGGATCGGGGTCGAAGGCCCGAAACCCGACGTACACGCGGTGCGCGTCGTGCATCACCAGCACCTCGGTCCGGACCGGCGCCGGCGTGTTCTCGCCCGGCTGGACCTCGTAGTCCAGGGTCGTCGACCACGCCCGCTCCCAGACCGCCTCGTCGAGCACTCCGTCGACCGATATCCGGTGTTCGACCTGCGGGATCCGGTACGGGTCGACACCGCGTTCGCGATCCGGCGCCTGGCGGCCGGCAGTCGCCGTCACCGTGCAGAGCACGAATGCGAGGGTGGTCGCGGCGACGGGCCGCCACGTGGGGCAAGCGGCGGAGGCTGGGTCGTTCTTCATCGACCCGTCTACGAAACAGAGTTCGTCCGAGTTTCAGTTTCGCGATTGTGTCTGTCTTTCTGGGGGCCGCTCACGACCTCAGCTCTTCCGGTCGAGGACCGCGTACACGGCCGGAACGACGAGCAGGGTGAGCAGGGTCGAGGTCAGCATGCCGCCGATCACCGTCAGGGCCATCGGCGTCCGCAGCTCGGCGCCCTCGCCGAGCCCGAGGGCCATCGGCAGGAGCCCGAAGATCGTGGTCGCCGAGGTCATCAGGATCGGGCGCAGGCGCACGCTGCCGGCCGTGGCCAGCGCCTCGAGCTTGCTCATGCCCTCGCGGCGGAGCTGGTTGGCGTAGTCGACGAGGACGATCGCGCCATTGACCGCGATCCCGGCCAGCAGGATGAAACCGATCAGCGACACGACGCTCACGGTCACTCCGAAGAGCCACATCGTCGCCAGGACGCCGATGACTGCGAAAGGCACCGAGAACATGATCACAAAGGGGTGCAGCAGGCTCTCGAACTGCGAGGCCATGACGAGGTAGACCAGGAACACGGCGAGCCCGAATGCGAGCTTCATGGAGCTGAAGGAGGTCGCCATTTCCTCCTCCTGTCCGCCGAGGCGCCAGTCGTACCCTGACGGCCAGCTCATCTCCTCGAGAGCGCTGCGGATGTCGGCGGTCACCGAACCGAGGTCGCGGTCGGAGAGGTTGGCGGAGATGCTGGCGACGCGCGTCCCGTCGGCACGGCGAATCTCGGCCGGCCCCTCGATCTCGAGCACCTCGGCGACCGCCGACAACGGGATCGAGGTGGCGCCGATCCGGGTCACGGTCAGGTTGGCAAGGGCTTCCGCCGACGAGCGGTAGCGCTCGGCCGCGCGGACCCGGATGTCGATGGTGCGGTCGGTGCGCGTGATGTCCGTGGCCACGTTTCCCTGCACCATACCCCGCAGCACCGAGGCAACGTCGTCGATGCCGAGCCCGTAGGCGGCGAGGCGGTCGCGGTCGAGGCGCACCTGGAGCTCCGGGTGGCCGCCCTCGGTGGAGGCGCTGATGTCGGTCAACCCCTCGATGGCCTGCATCCTCGCGACGACCTCCGTTGCCAACCGCTCCAGGAGCTCGAGGTTGAAGCCGCGGATTTCGACCTCGATGGCGGTCTTGAAGCTGAAGTACGACGGCCTGCCGAAGCGGGCCACCAGCGCGGGACGCCCGCCCGCCTGGAGCTGCTCGCCGGCCTGAAGCACCCGGTTCTCGGCGTCGATGGCCTGGCGGAGGCGATTCATGGCTGCGTCCTCTGTCTCCCGCGACACCGGTGGTTCAAGCGTGATCGTGATCTGCCCGAGGTACTCGCGGAGCTCGCCCGCGGTGCCGCCCTGCTCGTTGGAGGTGCCGGCGATGGTGTAGACGGTGTTGACGCCCGCGATGGTGCCGGCGGCCGCGGTGAGGTCTTGGAGCTTGCGGTCGGTGATCTCGAGACGCGTCCCCGGGGGCAGCTCCAGGTCGGCGTAGAACTCGCCCTGGACGAGCTCGGGGATGAGCTCCGAACCGAGGTTCCGGTAGAGGCCGAGGCTGGCCAGGAGCAGGCCCAGGGTGACGCCGACCACCGCCAGCGGCCGTCTCAGGACCGCGGAGATGGCCCGTGAGTAGGCGGCAGCCGTGGCCGCCAGAGCGTGGTCGAAGAGTTCGAGGATCGGAGTGAGGACGGCCCGGCCGATCCGGCCGATGGCGCGGGTGAGAGCGAGCACCGCCCGGAGGAAGCCGGTGGCGACGACGAAGACCCCCTGGCCGAGCCACCGGAGAAGCGCCGGTTGCGACGACGTTTCGCTCGCGCCGGCTGCCGACGGCTCCGGGGCGAAGCGGCGCGAGGCGAGCATCGGAATCACCGTCAGCGCCACGGCCAGCGAGACCACCAGCGAGAAGGCGACGGTGAGAGCCTGGTCGCGGAAGAGCTGGGCGGCGACGCCTTCGACGAAGACGATCGGGACGAACACGCAGATCGTGGTCAGGGTCGAAGCGGTGATGGCGCGCCCGACTTCCGAGGTGCCGATCCGCGCCGCCTCGACGACGTCGAGCCCGTCGTCCTGCTTGCGCTGCACCGCCTCGAGGACGACGATGGCGTTGTCCACCAGCAGGCCGACCCCGAGGGTGAGGCCGCCCAGAGACATGATGTTGAGCGAGATTCCGGCGACGTACATGAGGAAGAAGGTCGCGACGACTGACACCGGGATCGAGATCGAGATGATCAGGGTGTTCCTGACCGAGCGCAGAAAGAGGTAGAGCACGAGGACCGCCAGCAGACCGCCGAAGAGAGCGGTCTGGAGAACCTCGCGGACCGCCTGCCGGATGTACCGCGCCTGGTCGGTGATGATGTCGATCCGCAGTGCGGGGTCGGTGCGGGCGATCTCGGACCGCAGCTCCGCCAGGCGCTGGGTCACCGCATCGGAAACGGTCACGGTGTTGGTGCCGCCCTCCTTGTAGATCGCCAGCTCCACCGACTCGTCGCCGTTGATGCGGGTGATGACCTCGCGCTCCTTGTGGCCGGTGAAGACCCTGGCCACGTCCGACAGGCGGATGATGGCGTCGCCGCTGCGCTCGATGACGATGGATCGCATGTCCTCGGGTCGTACGAACTCGTTGAGGGTCCGCACCAGGTACTCGGTGCGGCCGTCGCGCAGCGAACCGCCGGTGATGTTGACGTTCTCCGCCGCCAGTCGGCTCGCCACCTGGCCCGCCGACAGACCGAGCGCCGTCAGCTTGCGCTCGTCGAGCTCGACCTGGATCTCCTCCTCGAGTCCTCCCGAGACCACCGCGGCGGCGACCCCGTCGATTCGCTCGAGGGCGCGCTTGATGTCCTCCTCGGCCATGAAGCGGAGCTGGGCGAGGTCGTCGGAACCGTGCAGGCCGACCCGCATGATCGGGTCGAGCGACGGGTCGAAGCGCAGCAGGATCGGCGGCTCGGCCTCGAGCGGCAGCCGCACCCGGTCGAGACGATCGCGCACGTCGAGCGAGGCGAAGTCCATGTCGGTGGCCCACGCGAACTCGAGCGTGACCTCGGAGACATCGGCCCTCGAGGAAGAGGTGACGCGGACGACGTTGTTGACGACCCCGACCGCGTTCTCGATGGGCCGCGTGAGCAGCGATTCGATCTCGACCGGCGCCGTGCCCTCGTACGTCGTGCGGATGGTCAGCGAGGGGTAGGTGATGTCGGGCAGGAGATTGACCGCGAGGTTCGAAAAGGCGACGGCGCCGAAGACCACCGCCGCGACGGCGAAGATGAAGACCGTCACCGGCCGCCGGATCGAAAGGTCGACGATCTTCAT
>CAZMED010000135.1:5819-8199 GCA_964565045.1 uncultured Thermoanaerobaculia bacterium | reverse complement strand
TGGTCGAGGACGAGCCCCGCTTCTACTCGGTCTACCTGCCCCACTTCTACACCGAGATCACCAGCCAGACCGGGCGCCTGATGTCCGAGGGTATCAACCTCTCGCACCGGCTCCTGCGGATCCGCGCCCGCCCGAAGATCCTCCTCGCGCAGACTTACGAGGAAGCGTGGGAACTCTATGATCGATACGCCGGCAACGTGCTCGGCCTCATCACCGATATCAGCTTTCCCAGGAAGGGCGTGCTCGATCGCGAGGCCGGGCTGCTCCTCGCGCGCGCGATTCGGGACCGTGACGAGGACCTGCCCATCCTCGTGCAGTCGATGGACGACGAGCACGCCGAAGCGGCGATCGAGATCGGCGCCGAGTTCCTGAGCAAACGGTCGCCGCAGCTGCTCGAGGACCTGCGCGACTACATACTCGATCACTTCGGATTCGGGGACTTCGTCTTCAAGCTGCCCGACGGGAGCGATGTCACGCGCGTCTCGGGCATCCGGTCGATGCTTGCGGCCCTTTCGATTGTGCCCGACGAATCCCTGGTCTTCCACGCCAGCCGCAATCACTTCTCCGCCTGGTTGAAGGCGCGCACCGAGTTCGAGCTGGCCTCGATGCTGCGTCCGCGGCGGGTCACCGAGTTCGCGACCCCGTCCGATCTCCGCTCCTACCTCATCGACACAATCACCGACTACCTGCGCGAGATCCAGCGCCACGTCATCACCGATTTCGACAGCGATCGCTTCAACGACTTCACAGCCTTCGCCAAGATCGGATCGGGCTCCCTGGGCGGCAAGGGGCGCGGTCTCGCCTTCATGCACAAGATCCTGGCCGCCGAAATACTCGACGACGACGGCTTGGAGATCGCGGTGCCGCAGACCGTCGTCCTCGCCTCCGACATCTTCGAGGAGTTTCTCGAGGACAACCGGCTGCGCGGCTTCGTCGCCCGCTCCTCGGACATGCAGGACCAGGAGGTCCTCGACTCCATCCGGCGGGCGCGATTCGGGCACGCCCTGCGTGCCGACCTCGGGGCCCTCCTCGAGCGTGTGGCGGAGCCGATCGCGGTGCGTTCGTCGAGCATTCTCGAGGATTCGGTGTACCAACCCTTCGCGGGCGTCTACGCCACCATCATGCTCCCCAACAACCACCCGTCTCTCGACGTCCGCCTCGCGCAGCTGCTCGAGGCGATCAAGGTGGTCTACGCCTCCACCTACTTCCAGACCGCGCGCGACTACATCGAGACAACGCCCTACCGCATCGAAGAGGAGTCGATGGCCGTGCTCGTGCAGAAGCTGGTCGGAAGCCGGCGCGGGGACCGCTTCTACCCCACGCTCTCCGGCACCGCGTCGTCCTACAACTTCTACCCGTTCGGCGACATGCTACCGGAGGATGGCGTCGCCCAGATCGCTCTCGGCCTCGGCAAATCGGTGGTCGAGGGTTTCGAGTCGCTGCGCTTCTGCCCCAGACACCCTCAGGCGCTGCCGCAGTTTTCATCCGTGAAGGACATCCTGCGCAACGCACAGCGCCGCTTCTATGCCCTCGACCTGTCGCGCAACGACGTGATCCCGGGCATCGAGACCGATCTCAACCTGCTCCACGAGGACGTCAGCGTGGCCGTACGTGACGGCGCTGTATCCCACATCGGGTCAACCTATGACAGGGTCAACGACCGCGTGGTGTCGGGCATCGAGCCGAGCGGCGCGCCTCTCATCACCTTCGACTCCCTTCTGCGCGGGCGCATCGTGCCACTGCCCGAGATCCTCTGCAGGCTTCTGGAGACGTGCAGGAAGGGTCTCGCGAGCCCCGCCGAGCTCGAGTTCGCCGTCGACATCGAGCCCGGTGCCGGCCACCTCCAGTCCTTCCACGTGCTGCAGCTGCGGCCGATGGTGTTCGAAGACGTGGAGGTCGAAGTGGAGGTCGACGACTCGATGGCCGACCGGGCGGTCGTGCGGTCCGAGGTCGCACTCGGCCACGGCCGGCGCGAGACGATCGCGGACCTGGTGGTCGTCGATCCCAGGCGGATGGACCGCTCGCAGACCGCCGAGGCCGCGGCCTTGATCGAGGGCATCAATCGACAGCTGCGCCGCGACGGTCGGCAGACGATTCTCATTGGACCCGGCCGGTGGGGCTCGAGCGACCCGTGGCTGGGCATCCCGGTCACCTGGCCGCAGATCTCGACCGTTCGGGCGATCGTCGAGACCGACTTCGCCGACCTTCAGGTCGAGCCCTCGCTCGGCTCTCACTTCTTCCACAATCTGACCTGCTTCGGCGTCGCCTTTTTCGCAGTCCACGAACTCGAAGGCCGAGGCTCGATCAACTGGGATTGGCTCGACAGACAGGCAACCCGGTGGTCGGCGCTCAACGGATCGATCCGCCACATCCGGCTCGA
>CAZMED010000135.1:4379-5719 GCA_964565045.1 uncultured Thermoanaerobaculia bacterium | reverse complement strand
CCAGTCGAGAAGCTCTTCGCCGAACAGTTCATGCGCGGGGTGGTCGCCAAGAACCCGGGCGAGTCCGAGTTCCACCAGGCGGTCAAAGAGGTCGTCGAATCGCTGGTGCAGGTCCTCGAGCGCCACACCAAGTACCTCGACCACCGGATTCTCGAACGCCTCGTGGAGCCGGAGAGGGTCATCATGTTCCGGGTGCCCTGGATGGACTCCCGCGGCGAGGTCCAGGTCAACCGCGGCTACCGCGTCGAGTTCAGCTCGGCGATCGGGCCCTACAAGGGCGGCCTCCGCTTCCATCCGACCGTCAATCTCGGCATTCTCAAGTTCCTGGGCTTCGAACAGATCTTCAAGAACTCCCTCACCACGCTGCCGATGGGCGGCGGCAAGGGCGGATCCGATTTCAACCCCAAGGGCAAGTCCGACAGTGAGGTCATGAGCTTCTGCCAGAGCTTCATGACCGAGCTGTGCCGCCACATCGGCGCCGACACCGATGTACCCGCCGGCGACATCGGCGTCGGGGGCCGCGAGATCGGGTTCATGTTCGGCCAGTACAAGCGGATCCGGAACCGCTTCGAGGGGGTGCTCACCGGCAAGGGCCTCAACTGGGGCGGCAGCCTGATCCGGCCCGAGGCGACGGGCTACGGCTGCGTCTACTTCGCCGAAAACATGCTCGCCACCCGCAACGACGGCTTCGAGGGTAAGCGCGTCGCCATCTCCGGCTCCGGCAACGTCGCCCAGTACGCGGCCGAGAAATGCCTCGAGCTTGGCGCCAAGGTCGTGACCCTGTCCGATTCGTCCGGTTTCGTCCTCATCGAGGACGGACTCACGAAGGAGATGTGGGACGAGTTGATGGACCTCAAGAACCTTCGCCGCGGCCGCATCCGCGACCTCGCGGACACGTACCCCAAGATCAGCTACCACGAGGGGACGGGAGTCTGGAACGTCCCGTGCGAGATCGCACTCCCCTGCGCGACCCAGAACGAGCTCGACGCCGATGACGCCAGGACCCTCATGAAAAACGGCTGCTACGTCGTCTCCGAAGGCGCCAACATGCCGTCGACCCCCGAGGCCGTCGATCTCTTCGTCGAGCAGAAGATCCTCTACGGCCCGGGAAAGGCTGCCAACGCCGGCGGCGTCGCAGTCTCCGGGCTCGAGATGTCGCAGAACAGCCAGCGACTGTCATGGACCCGCGACGAGGTGGACGCCCGTCTGCGGGACATCATGAACCGGATCCACGAAGCCTGCGTGACCACTGCGGCCGAGTACGACCAGCCCGGCAACTATGTGGCCGGCGCCAACATCGCGGGCTTCCTCAAGGTCGCCGACTCCATGATCGACCAGGG
>CAZMED010000135.1:0-4279 GCA_964565045.1 uncultured Thermoanaerobaculia bacterium | reverse complement strand
CGGTGGTGTGCGATCATCGTCATCAGGAGGATCACCATGAGCGACGCACCCTCCTTCAACCCCTTTGTCGAGGCCCAGGGCCAGTTCGACCGCCTGGCCGACCTCCTGGGGCTGGACGCGCCGACCCGAGCCCTCCTTCGCACACCGGCCCACGAGCACCGTTTGACGATTCCGGTCCGGCTCGACGACGGCTCGATCGAGATCTTCCACGGGTTCCGGATCCAGCACAACGATGCCCGAGGCCCTGCCTGGGGCGGCGTCCGCTTCCACCCGCAGGAGACCGTCGACACCATCCGCGCCCTCGCGATGTGGACCACCTGGAAGACCGCGGTCGTCGACATCCCGCTCGGGGGAAGCATGGGCGGCGTGGTCTGCGACCCGCACCGGTTGAGCGCCCACGAGGTCGAACGCATCTGCCGCGGCTGGATCCGCAAGGTGGCCCAGCACATCGGTCCCCAGCGCGACGTCCCGGCGCCGGACATGATGACCTCGGGCCGACACATGACGTGGATGCTCGACGAGTACGAGATGCTGCGCGGCGCCCGGACGCCCGGGGCGATCACCGGCAAGACCATCGGTGCCGGAGGGTCCCTCGGCCGCCTCCAGGCCGCAGGCTACGGCCTGGTCTACACCCTGCGGGAGGCCCTCAAGGAGCTCGGCATCGATCCATCCACCACCACCGCCAGCGTCCAGGGCTTCGGCTCCGTCGCCCAGCACGCGATCGAGCTCTACACCCAGATCGGCGGCACCGTGACGTGCGTCGCGAGCTGGGACGCTGCAGCGGGCCGCGCGGTGAGCTACCGCAAGCGGGACGGGGTCGCCCTCGAGGACCTTCAAAACGCAGCTGACCACCTCGGCAACATCGACCCGCAGGCGGCCGCCGCTCTCGGGTACGAGGTGCTCGAGGGCCAGGCGTGGCTGGCCGAGCCGGTCGACATCCTCATTCCGGCAGCTCTCGAGGACCAGATCACGCCCGAGAACGTCGGTGCCATCAACGGCAGAGTGCGCATCCTCGCCGAGGGGGCGAACGGGCCGACGGTCCCCGAAGCCGAGACCGCCCTGATCGAACGCGGCGTGTACGTGCTCCCGGATCTGCTCGCCAACGCCGGCGGTGTGACCTGCTCGTACTTCGAGCAGGTTCAGAGCAACATGAACTACTACTGGCCGCTGTCGGAGGTGCTCTCGAAGCTCGACCGGACCCTGACCAACGCCTTCGTCGCGATCTCGGACCTTGCCCGTTCCAAGGGGCTGTCGATGCGTGACGCGGCTCTGGTGATCGCGATCGACCGGGTCGCCTCGCAGTGCCGAGAACGGGGATGGCTGTAAATGAGTGTTGAGTTTTCAGTTTTGAGTTTTGAGGTTCGGCACAGCATCCTGGAGTCGCTGAACGCCATTCCAACTCAAAACTCAAAACTCAGAACTCAAAACTTCTTTCTGACCGCGCGAAAACTCCAGGTACCTCGTCCTTCTCCTGAAGGTCTCGGATCGTGAGGAAGGATTCGTTGCCGCGGTTCGACCGTGAGTTCTTCGAGGGTGCGAGCCCTCTGACCGTGATCGGCGATGGCGAGATCGGCGGCAAGGCGTCAGGTCTCGTTCAGATCAGCGACGAGGTGCTGCCGAGGATCGACCCGGGAGCATTCCCCTACATCGAGATCTCGGTCCCCAGGGCCGTCATCCTCGCGACCGGGGTCTTCGACTCCTTCATCGCCCGCAACGGCCTCGCGGAGCTCGCCTTCGACGAGCTCTCCGACGATCGTATCGCCCACGCGTTTCAGCAGGCGGAACTGCCGGCCGAGTTCGTGGGCGATCTCAGGGCCCTGATCTCCGGCGTCCACTCCCCGCTCGCCATCCGTTCGTCGAGCCTGCTCGAAGACGCGCTCGACCATCCGTTCGCCGGCGTTTACGGCACGAAGATGATCCCCAACAACGAGATCGAGGAGGACGCCCGCTTCTCTCAGCTGGTCGAGGCCATCCGATTCGTCTACGCGACCACGTTCTTCGCCGCCGCGAAATCCTACATGGCATCGATCCGCCGCAGTCTCGGTGAGGAGAAGATGGGGGTCATCGTCCAGGAGATCGTGGGCCAGCGCGCGCACGATCGCTTCTACCCGTGCGTCTCCGGCGTCGCGAGGTCGCACAACTACTACCCCACCGGTCACGCCGGGCCCTCCGACGGAGTCGTCAGCCTGGCCCTCGGCCTCGGCAAGACCATCGTCGACGGCGGCCGCAGCTGGTCGTACTCCCCGGCCTACCCGAAGGCGCCGCCGCCGTTCAACGACATCGGCGAGCTGCTCAAGAACACCCAGACCCGTTTCTGGGCCGTCAACATGGGGGAGCCCCCGCCCCACGACCCGATCCGCGAGACCGAGTACCTCGTCGAGGCGAGCCTCGAGGACGCGGAGTCGGACGGCGTCCTCCGCCACCTGGTTTCGACCTATGATCCCGGCTCCGACCGGCTCAATCCGGGCCTCGATGCCCGCGGCGCCCGGGCGCTGACCTTCGCACCGCTTCTCGGCTCCCGGATGATGCCGTTCAACGACCTCTTCCGTCGTTTGATCGATGCCTCGGAAGACGTGGTCGGTGGACCGGTCGAGCTCGAGTTCGCGCTCAATCTCCACCGCCCCGACGCTCTGCCGGCGCGTTTCGGCTTCCTCCAGATACGGCCGATGATGGTGGCCGGCGAGCGGGTCGAGGTGACCGTCGGGGAGCTGGCGGGCGACGGGGTCGTGCTGGCGACCGAAATCGCCCTCGGCAACGGGATCAGGGACGACCTCACCGACGTGGTCTTTGTCCACCCCGATGTCTTCGACCCGGCGGCGACGCCTGCCATCGCCAAGGAGCTCGAGCAGATCAACCGCACCCTGGTCGCCGAGAACCGACAGTACCTCCTGATCGGATTCGGCCGCTGGGGCACCTCCGATCCGCCGCTGGGCATCCCGGTCGCTTGGGGCCAGATCAGCGGCGCCAGGGTGATCGTCGAGGCGACTCTGCCCGATGTGCAACCGGATCTCAGCCAGGGATCGCACTTCTTCCACAACCTGCTGAGCTTCCACGTCCTCTACCTGTCGATCGAGCATCACGGGCCGTACGGGATCGACTGGCACTGGCTGACGTCCCAGCCGGTGGTCCAGTCGGCCGCGCATGCGACCCATGTCCGCCTCCCGGCGCCGCTGACCGTCAAGGTCGACGGCGCCACCGGCCGGGGAGTGATCACGCGAAATGACGAGTCCTGAAGGCGACCGACCCGTCGACGCACTGCTGGCATCGCTTCAGGAGCGGGCCAAGGAGCTCAACTGCCTGTACGAGGTCGAGCAGATCCTGGCCCGGCTCGAGCTTCCGCTCGAGGACGCGTTCCGACAGGTCGTCGAGGTGATTCCGCCGGGTTGGCAGTATCCCGACGTGTGCCGGGCGATGATCGAGCACGACGGGCACACCTTCGCCAACGAGGGCTTCCGACCGTCACTATGGGTGCAGTCGTGCGACATCGTCGTCCAGGGGGAGGTGGTCGGCAGGCTCAGCGTCTGGTACACCGAGGAGCGTCCTGACGAAGACATCGGCCCGTTCCTCGCCGAGGAGGAGCGGCTGATCAAGACCATCGGCGAGCGGCTCGGCCAGAGCATTCTCTTTCACCGCATGTACCAGACCCGGCTCGAGTGGGAAAAGGCGAGCCGTGAGCTCGAGGCCGAAAAGGAGGACCGTTGGCGGGCGCCGATCGAGCTGTTGCGGAGATCGGACCGCGAGCTCTACCTTCGGATCGCGCGCAAGATGGTCAACCATCTGTGCTGGGCGGGCATCGAAGGCGGGCAGGAGCTCCTGCAGGAAATCTACGGCTCGCCCGATACCGATGTACGGCACGACCCCAACTACCCGGCCCGACAGCGAACCGTCAATGAATCAGTGCTCCTCACCGGCAAACCGTTCGAGCTCGCGCGCCGCTATCTCGGCGCCGACGCGGTCATCGCGCTGACCCGCGACTGGGTCATGGAGGACAAGGCGAGCTTCCTCCCGGCCGTCCTCAACAACCCGCGCTCCAGCCTCTCGGAGGTGGCATCGGCGGTGCGGCGGTTCCATCACCTCCTCTCCGACGACTCCGAGCTGTCACAGGCCACGATGAACGGCATCCACGTCGGACTCATCCGCCGCTTTCTCACAGACCAGCTGGAGTTCATCTCGGTGGCCAAGAAGTACATCCGCACCGAGGACTTCATCGAGCTCATCGACCGGGTGATCCAGACCGACGCAAGCCACGGCAAGCTCGGCGGCAAGAGCGCCGGGCTGT
>CAZMED010000134.1:2158-8284 GCA_964565045.1 uncultured Thermoanaerobaculia bacterium | reverse complement strand
GCGGCCGCGCCATGATCCACAGCACGAGCATCGAGATGAAGAACCAGAACATGCTGCGGCCGTGGACGAACTGGTATGTCAGGAGGGTCCACGGGCGCTGGGCGACAAGACCCGGGATCAGGGCCAGCGCCTGCTGCCCCGCGGCCATGGTCGTGCTCAGGATGAAGACCGCGAAGTGGGCGAAGATCAGACCCTCGGTCAGGTGCCATTGCTCGCGCTGCATCATCGTCTCCCCAGCCGCCGTTCCATCTCCTCCTGGCTCAGGCGCAGGATGATGGGCCGCCCGTGCGGGCAGCGATACGGGTTGTCGGTCGCCGCCAGGTCGTCGAGCAGGGCGCGCTGCTCGGACGCCGACAGGACGTGGTTGATCTTGATCGCGCCGCGGCACGAGAGGGAGGCGGCGAGGGCCTCCTCGAGCTCCTCGCCCACACGCTCGGGAACCCCGTCGAGGGCGGTCGCCCGCTCGAGCATCTCCTCGATCACCCCGTCCACCGTGTCCGGGTCGAGGCCGGGGGGCACCGAGCACAGGCGGATGGTGCCGGCGCCGAAATCCTCGGCCTCGATGCCCGCCTTGGCGAGCAGGGGCGCGATCGCCGGCAGGGCGGCGGCCTGCGCTTCGTCGAGCTCGATCAGGCGCGGGGCGAGCAGGCCCTGCGACGGCGCCGGGGCACCGGTGAGACGGCGCCGGATGCGGTCATACAGCACCCGCTCGTGGGCGACGTGCTGGTCGACGATGGCGAGGCCGAACTCGTCCTCCAGCAGCAGGAAGGAAGCGCGGTACTGTCCGATGAGGCGGCCGAAGGGCGTGTCGGCGGCGCCGGCGGCGGCCCCCGAGCGGGAAGCCCGGTGCGGGTCCGGACCCTGGAACGCCGGCGACGGGTCGGGCTCTGGGTAGGAACCGGGACCTGCGGAGGAGCCGTAGACCGGGTGCTCGAAGAGGGGCGTCCCCACGCCGCGGTCGCGGAGCAGCGCGCCGTAACCGGGCCTCGGCGGCTCACCGACCGACGACGGGGCCGCCGGCCCTTCCTCGAGCCCGCCCACCGCGACCCGGCCCTGGGCGGAAGCCACCCCGTTGCGCACCGCCCGCTCGACGAGGGCGAACACAGCCCCGCCGCGGGCGAAACGCACCTCCGTCTTGGCGGGGTGCACGTTGACGTCGACCTCGTCGGCCGGCAGGCGAAGGTCGACGACCACCCGGGCGCCGCCGATACCACCGCCCGCCTCCCGCAGCACCCGCAGCACGGCGCCGACGAGCAGGCGGTCCCGGACCGCGCGTCCGTTGACCAGCAGGGTCAGGACGGGGCGCCCGCGGCCGCCGCCGGGTGCGAGCAGCCCCCGCACACCGGCGCTGCCGGCGCCTGCCTCGAAGGCGAAGACCCGGCCGCAGCCGCGCCACAGGTCCTTGAGCCGCTGCGATGCATCCGGCGCCGGCGGCGCGTCGATCACCACCCGGTTGCCGTGGCGCAGCACGAAGGCCACGTCGGGCCTCGCCAGTGCGCAGCCCCACAGGGTCTCCTGGGCGTGGCGGAGCTCGGTCTCCGGCGCGCGCAGGAACTTGCGCCGCGCCGGCGTGTTGAAGAACAGGTCTGCAACCTCGACCGTGGTCCCGCGGGCCCGCGCCACGCCCTCGACCGCGAGGATTCGCCCTCCCTCGACGGTCACCCGGGCGCCACCCTCCGCCGGGTCGGCGGCGGTCGTCAGCACGAAGCGGGACACGGCGGCGATCGCCGGCACCGCCTCGCCGCGGAACCCGAGGGTCGTGAGGTGCTCCAAGTCGGCCGCGGCGCCGATCTTGGACGTGGCGTGGCGCTCCAGCGCGAGCAACGCGTCGTCGGCGCTCATCCCACTGCCGTCGTCCACGACCCGCACCAGGCTGCGGCCGCCGTTCACGAGCTCGACCTCGATGCGTCCGGCCTCGGCGTCGAGACTGTTCTCCACCAGCTCCTTGAGCACCGAACCGGGGCGCTCCACCACCTCGCCCGCGGCGATGCGGTTGACCAGGTCGTCGGGGAGGACGCGGATCCGAGGCACGAGGGACATGATAACGGGGTCGGATTTCGGATGTCGGATCTTCCCCCGCCCGGCCACCCATTTCGGATTTCGGATTTCGGATTTCGGATTTCCGCCCACCCACGTGACCATACAGTCTTGTGGATCCATACGAGGAACTGGGGCCAGCGCAGTGGCAGTGGCAGTCACAGTGGCCGCTGGCAGCGGCAGTGCCAGTAGACAGCGACAGCGTCAAGGCGTGCGCGTGAGTACCGATCCGGCCGTCCCCGTGGATTGAGCAGCCGTCAGGCCGGTGCCGCGGTCGCGCCGCCTGCCCGCGGCCCCGGTCGCTGTCGCGGCCGCTGCCCTCTGACCCCGCAGCTGCCACTGAACCTGCCACTGCCGTCTGCCGCTGTCACTGATGCTGAATCCGGGCACGGAGACGGAGACGGAGACGGGTCGGACCCGATGCCTCCATCCCATGCAACCCCCGAGGAGCCCAACGTTCTAAAGTTCTAAAGTTCTAAAGTACTAACGTTCCAACGTTCCAACGTTGTAACGTTTGAACGACGTCACGGTGTCAGCGACCTGCGTCGAAGATCGACAGGTCCGGTTTGGAGTCCGGGGTCACGATCCGGCTGGTGTCAGCCAGGTCCTCGCGGATCAGAAGGTCGATGAGGTGGTCGCGGACGCCGCCCTTGCCGCCCTTCAGGAACAGCCGCCGCACCGTCGCCGGGCTGAGCTGGATCCCCGTCATGTGCTTGAGGTACTGGCAGAAGACCCGCGACCGGGACATGAAGGACGCGACGAGCAGGAAGAGCAGCACCGCCACCGCCGCCACCGCACCGAGCTGGTACATCGCCGCGGGGCCGAGATCGAGGAGTTCGAGGTCCATGGTCACCTTCCGTCGTCGTCGCCGTCGTCGTCCGCCAACCCGCCATTGAGGGCGAGGGTGTCGTCCACCTCACCGAAGAAATTATCGGGCACCAGCAGCTCGCGTCCCTTGGACCCGGCCGGCGGCCCCACGAGGCCCTCCTTCTCCATCATATCCAACAGCCGCGCCGAACGGGTGTAACCGAGGCGCAGACGGCGCTGGATGTAGGAGGCCGAGGCCTTCCGGGTCTTGACCACCAACCGCGCCGCCGCGTCGTACATGGGGTCGTTCAGGTCGAGGGGGTCGTCATCCGGGGCGGCGCCGGCGGTCCGCCGTCCGCCGCGCTCCGGCGGCCCCAGGGGGGCGTGGTTGAGGATGTCCCGCTGGTACTCCGGCTTGCCGAAGCGCTTGACGTAGCGGACCACGGTGTGGATTTCCTTCTCGGTCACCAGCGGTCCGTGGAGCCGCACGAGGTTGGCGCTGCCGGGCGGCAGGAAGAGCATGTCGCCGCGGCCCAGAAGGTGCTCGGCACCCATGGAGTCGAGGATGGTGCGCGAGTCGAAGCGCGACCGCACCTTGTAGGCGATGCGGCACGGGAAGTTGGCCTTGATGATGCCGGTGAGGATGTCGACCGAAGGCCGCTGGGTGGCGCACACCAGGTGCACGCCGACCGCCCGGGCCTTCTGCGCGAGGCGGGTGATGGATTCCTCCACCGCCCGCGAGGAGGTGATCATGAGGTCGGCGAGCTCGTCGATGATGATCACGATGTAGGGCATCGGCTCGAGCAGGGGCTCGTCGCCGTTGGCGTCGTCGACCAGCTTCTTCCTGGCCCGCCGCAGCTGCACCGGGTCGCGCAGGAGCTGGTTGTACTGCTGCAGGTTGCGCACGCCCAGGGCGGCCAGCACGTGGTAGCGCTGGTCCATCTCGGCCACCGCCCAGCCGAGGGCGTTGGCCGCCTTGTTGGGGTTCGAGATGATCGGTGTCAGCAGGTGCGGGATGTCTCCGTAGACCCCGAGCTCCACCATCTTCGGGTCGACGAGGATGAACTTGACCTCGTCGGGCCGCGCCTTGAACAGGATGGACATGATCATGGCGTTGAGCCCGACCGACTTGCCCGACCCGGTGAAGCCGCCCATCAGCAGGTGGGGCATGCGTGCGAGGTCGGCGAAGAAGGGTTTGCCGCGGATGTCGACGCCGAGGCTCAGGGTGAGCAGCGACGGCGCGCGCTCGAACTCCGGCGACTCGATGAGCTGGCGCAGGCGGATGACCTCCGGGTCGGGGTTGGGCACCTCGATGCCGACCGTGGCCCTTCCTGGGACGCGCTCGATGCGCACCGACTCGGTGCGCAGCGCAAGCGCGAGGTCCTCGGAGAGGTTCTGCACCGCCGAGATCTTGACCCCAGAGTCGAGGCGGAACTCGTAGGTGGTGATGACCGGGCCGGTGCGGATGTTCACCACCTCGCCCCGGACCTTGAACTCCTGGCACTTGGCAGTGATCAGCTTCCCGAGCTCGATGAGGGCCGCCGAGTCGCGCTCCGCCGCCTCGTCCGCAACCTCCAGAAAGGACGACTTCGGCACCTCGTAGCTCGTGAGCTCGTCGACGAAGTCGAACTCCTCCTGGACCTCGGCAGGCTTGGTGCGCGGTTTCGGCGCCGGCGCGGCGGCCGCCTTGGCCGCGGATGCGGGACGCGGGCGTGCCGGGGCACGCGGCTGGGGCGCCTCGACCGTCGGCTCGTCCGCCTGCTTGCGGACGATGCGGAACCTCCCGCGACCCTCGACCTCCTTGACAGTGAGCGACCCGCGATAGCTGTCGTCGCCCTCGAGTCGCTGGATCTGGCGTTCGAAGACGCGGTGGCTGTCGCGCACCTTCTCCTTTTCGCGGCGCCGTTCGGCCCGCTGCTTGCGGCGCTCGAACCAGCCGTCCCGCACCCGGTCGACGAGGCGGTCGGCCCACGCCCCCGCCGACGCGCCCGACACCAGCAGGATGCCTACCACGAGCAGAAAGACCAGCACCACGACGCCGCCGACGGGTCCGGCGAACCCGGTCAGCAGCTCGGTCTCGGCGAGCCCGACGAAGCCGCCCGCCGACACGCGGCCGTCGCGAAACGGCAGGTCCGTGGCGATGAGGGCGGCAAAACCCGGCAGCGCGAGCATCACCATCGCCCAGCCGGCCCCCGCCAGCCGCGGGTTCGCCACCGGTGACTGACGCAGCAGCCGCCAGCCGAGCAACGCCGCGGCCACCGGCAGCAGGAACGAGGTCACACCAATGAAGTTGAAAAGCGCCGCCGACAGGGTGGCGCCGAGCCAGCCCGCCAGGTTGTGGGGGGTCGAGCGCAGCGTCGAGGCGTGGAAGGGGCTGGGGTCGAGTGGCGAGTGCGACAACAGCGCCACCACCAGCAGCAGGGCGCCGAGCAGCAGGGCGACCGCCGCCGCCTCCCGCACCACCCGCTCGCGCATCACCGGCTCCCCCACGCGACGACCAGCAGGCCGAGCGGCAGCGCGTACCACGCGAAGCGGTGGAACACCCTGCTGGTCACGGTCCGGATCACGATGCCGAGCGCGAAGTAGCCGCTGAGGCCCGCGCACGCCGCCCCGAGCAGGCAGGCCGTGACGAAGGCGGCGGAGAGACCTTCCGGGAGCCGGGCTGCGCCGGCGAGCTCGACAGTGGTTGCCGCCGCGATGGCGGGCACGGCGAGCAGGAACGAAAACCGCGCCGCCCACGCGCGCTCCATGCCGGCGCCGAGGGCCGCGGCGATGGTCAGCCCGGAGCGCGACAGGCCCGGGAACACCGCCAGGCCCTGCGCCAGACCGACCAGCGCCGCCTGCCGCCAGACGGTGCCGGCCTCGTCGCGCGCTCCCCCCGGGAGCAGCCTGGTGGCGGCGACCACACAGCCGGTCACCACCAGCGCCACACCCACCCACAGGGGCTCGACGAAGGCCGCGGTGGCGAGGCGCCGCAAGGGCAGGGCCACCACGGCGGTGGCCGCGGTACCGACCACCAGCAGGCCGAGCAGCCGGCGGCCGGCCGCGTTCGAGGACCACTCCACGATCCGCCGCCGCTCGAACCACACCACCGCCAGCGCCGTGCCGACGTGCAGCATGGCGTCAAACACCACGCCGGGCTGCGAGAAGCCGGGGATCACGAGCTGGGCCAACGCCAGGTGTCCGGAGGACGAAACCGGCAGGAACTCGGTCACCCCCTGGAGCACGCCGAGCAGGGCCGCCTGCCACAGCGTCATTCACGGCCCCTCGCGGGCCGCGCCC
>CAZMED010000134.1:0-2058 GCA_964565045.1 uncultured Thermoanaerobaculia bacterium | reverse complement strand
GGGTGGACGTCAAAGAGCCATCGCGCCTCGGCGTAGGCCGCCCGCTCGAGGGCCAGGAGGCCGTGCCCGCGTCCGCCGGGTCGCGCCACGACGCGCTCGGCGACCTCGCGCTGCAGCATCACCACCAGCCGCGTGAAGAGGTCGTGGCGGGGCAGCAGGCGGCGCAGGATCGCGGTGCCGACCGAGTACGGCAGGTTGGCCGCCGCCTGCCACGGCGCTTCGGCCGCCAGCGCGCCGTCGAGCCCGTCGCGCAGCGCATCGGCGTGCCGCACCTCGAGGCCGCGGCCGCCGAACCGCTGCTCGAGCGGAGCGATGAGCCCGGCGTCGATCTCGAACGCCATCACGCGCCCGAAGCGTTCGAGCAGCGGCGCGGTCAGCGCCCCACGGCCAGGGCCGATTTCAAGCACCCGCGGCGGCTCGTCGGCGAGCTGCGCCACGATGCGGTCGGCAATCGACCGGTCGACCAGGAAGTTCTGGCCGAGCCGGCGACGTTTGGGACGGCCCATGGCTCAGATTTCGGATTTGGGATTTCGGATTTCGGATTCATCACCCACCCACCCCATGAGAGCCCGGGGGGCTGGGCGGGAAATTCGAAATCCGAAATCCGAAATCCGAAATTGAATCATCGAGGTCTGCAGGCCTCGGCGAGCGTCCGCGCAAAGGACTCGATCTCGGGAACCAGCTCCTTGACGTCGCCGAGGGCACCGATGCGGCTGACGATCGCCGAGCCCACCACCACGCCGTCCGCCAGCCGCGCCACGCGCGCGACCTGCTCGGCGGTCGAGATGCCGAAGCCGACCGCGACCGGAAGTTTGGACGCCTTGCGGGCGCTGCGCACGTTGGCCTCGAGCTCGGCGTCGAGGTCCTGGCGGGCGCCGGTGACGCCGGTCCGCGACACCAGGTAGAGGAAGCCGCCGCCGAGGTCGGCCGCCGCCTTCATGCGCCGGCGGTTCGAGGTCGGCGTCACCAGCATGATGAGGTCGATCCCGGCGTCGCCGAGGGGACCGGCAAAGCGCCCCATCTCCTCGGCCGGCACATCGGTGAAGAGCAGGCCGTCGACGCCGGCTTCCGCCGCGTCCGCGGCGAATCGCTCGAGGCCGTAGCGAAGCACCGGGTTGGCGTAGCTGAAGAGGACGATCGGGAGCGCGAGGTCGCGCCGCACGAGCTTCACCGCGGCCAGCACGCCCGCCAGGCTGGTGCCCGAGGCGAGGGCCCGTTCGGAAGCACGTTGATTGGTGGGACCGTCGGCGATGGGGTCGGAGAAGGGCACGCCGAGCTCGAGCACGTCGGCGCCCGCGGCGGCCAGGGCGCGCACCAGGTCGACGGTGCGCTCGAGGCTCGGGTCGCCGGCGGTGATGTAGGGCACGAACGCCGCCCGCTTGGCGCGCTTCGCCGCCTTGAAGGCCTCGCCGATCCGGCTCACGGCTCTTCTCCCTCGACCCGGCTGACCTCGCCGAGGTCTTTGTCGCCGCGGCCGGAGAGGTTGATCAGCATGTCGGTGCCGAGCGGCATCGGCGGCGCAGCCTTGACCGCGTAGGCGATGGCGTGGGCCGACTCCAGGGCGGGCACGATGCCCTCGCACTCGGCGAGCAGGTGGAAGGCGGCGATCGCCTCGTCGTCGCTGACCGTGGTGTAGGTGACCCGACCGCTCTCCTGCCACTGCACGTGCTCGGGTCCCACCGCCGGGTAGTCGAGCCCGGCCGACACCGAGTGGGTGCCCAGCACCTGGCCGTCGGCGTCCTGCAGCAGGCGGGTCCGGGTGCCGTGCAGCACGCCCGGCGCGCCGGTGGCGGTGAAGCGGGCCGCGTGCTCGCCCGGGCCGGGACCGCGCCCTCCGGCCTCGACGCCCACCAGTGCGACGTTCTCGAAGGGCACGAAGGGGGTGAAGATGCCGGCGGCGTTCGAGCCGCCGCCGACGCAGGCCACCACCAGATCGGGCAGCGAGCGGTTCGCCTTCTTGAACTGAGCCAGCGCCTCGCGGCCGATGACGGTCTGGAAGTCGCGCACCATCATCGGGTAGGGGTGCGGGCCGAGGACCGAGCCGAGGATGTAGTGGGT
>CAZMED010000133.1:0-8355 GCA_964565045.1 uncultured Thermoanaerobaculia bacterium | reverse complement strand
TCCGGCGCCTGGGTGTCCGGTCCGGAAGACCTGTCCGGCGGCACCGACTACTTCTGGGGCTACGAGAACATGTGCACCGTCAAGGGGCTGTTCGCAGCCGGCGACGCCACCGGCGCCTCCTCGCACAAGTTCTCCTCCGGCTCCCACGCCGAGGGCCGGATCGCCGCCAAGGCAGCGATCCGCTTCCTGGTGAAGGAGAACCCGGCGAAGCCCACGGTCAGCGATGCCCTGATCGAGGACCTCAAGGCCAAGACCCTCGCGCCCCTCGCCCTGTACGAGGAGCACAAGGGCTTCACCTCGCAGGAGGACGTCAACCCGAACTACATTCTGCCGAAGATGTTCATGTTCCGCCTGCAGAAGCTCATGGACGAGTACGCCGGCGGCGTGGGCTCCCAGTTCACGACCTCCAAGTTCCTCTGCGAGCGCGGCCTCGAGCTCCTCGGCCTGCTCAAGGAAGACGCCAAGTACCTCGGTGCGAAGGACCTCCACGAGCTGATGCGGTGCTGGGAGAACTACCACCGCATGTACCAGGCCGAAGCGCACGTCCGCACGATGCTGTTCCGCGAGGAGACCCGTTGGCCGGGCTACTACTTCCGCGCCGACTTCCCCAAGCTGGACAACGACAAGTGGCTGTGCTTCGCCAACTGCACGATGGATCCGGTCACCGAAGAGTGGACGATGCTCAAGCGTGAGATCGTTCCGCTGTTCAAGCCCGAGGGCGACCACGAGCTGCTCGGCGGCTGATCCCTCATCCAACTCCGGGCCCCAGGCGCTTCGGCGCCTGGGGCCCTTTTCCCAGAGGTTCAATGACGACTTCCCACCCCGTCTGCCCGCACTGCAACCAGCCCCTGCAAGCCTTCGAGCTGCCGGACAACACCGGATGGCAGGGCGAGTTCCAGCTCGCCTGCTTCAACGACGAGTGCCCGTACTTCGTGCGCGGCTGGCAGCACATGCAGGACAACTACGCCGTTCGCGCCTCGTATCGCTACCGCATCGACCCGCCAAGCGGCGACGTGTCGCCGCTCGCCGTGTGGTCGTCGGACGCACTCAAGGACCGCATCATCGACGCGACCGTCGCTGATGCCGGCGCCGCAACGACCGACGATGGAGGACGCGAATGAGCCCCGCCGAAGCGAACCTTCCGCAGTTCCTCGTGGACAAGCGCCGGCTCGCCGCCGGCGAGACCTTCGCCTTCGCCTGCCATCCGGGTGTTCCCTGCTTCAACAGCTGCTGCGCCGACGTCAACATCGTCCTCGCACCGCTCGACGCGCTGCGACTCGCTCGCCGGCTCGGCCTGCACACCCGGGAGTTCCTCGAAACCTACACCACCAATCCCATCACCAAGGACCTCAGGCTGCCGATGGTGATGCTCAGGATGAAGGACGAGGAAGGCAAACCCTGCCCCTTCGTGGGCGAAGGCGGCTGCACGGTGTACGAGGACCGCCCCTGGGCCTGCCGCATGTACCCGCTGGGCATGGCGCTGCCTCCGGCGCGCGCCGGCGAGGAGCCCGAGCCCATGTTCTTCGTCTTCGAGGACGACCACTGCAAGGGCCGGGAGCAGCCGGGCTGTCGCCAGTGGACCACCTCGGAGTGGCGCGACGACCAGGGCCTGATCGCCCAGGACGAGATTGAAGCCGGGTTCCGCGATCTGGTCAGCCATCCCTGGTTCATCGGCGGCCGCACGCTCGATGCCAAGCGGATGCACATGTTCTACACCGCGTGCTACGACCTCGACACCTTCCGGTCCTTTGTCTTCGAGTCCTCTTTCAGCGAGCGTTTTGACATCCAGCCTGAGACGCTCGAGGAGCTCAAAACCAATGATGAGGCCCTGCTCGAATTCGCCTTCCGGTGGCTCCGGTTCGCGCTCTTCGCCGAGCCGACCCTGAAGGTGCGGGAGGCAGCGGTCGAACGGAGTGACACATGAGCGAAGCCACGCAGTCCCTGCTCGTCATCGGCGCCGGCATCGCGGGTATCAGCGCCGCCCTCGAGGCGGCCGAGACCGGCGCGGAGGTGGTGATCGTGGAGCGCGAGCCCTACATCGGCGGCCGCGTCGTCCGCAGCCACAACTACTTCCCGAAGATGTGCCCGCCGACCTGCGGCATGGAGATCAACACCCGACGCATCGAGCGCAACCCGCGGGTCCGCGTCCTGACCTCGTCGCGGGTCACGGCCGCGGAGCCCACCGCAAGCGGCTGGAAGGTGACGGTGGCCACCGATCCCGCGTGGATCAACTCCAGGTGCACCGCGTGCGGGGACTGTGCGGAGGCCTGCACCACCGAGGTCGAGGACCCCTTCAACCTCGGCATGTGCAAGGTCAAGGCCGTTCGGCTGCCGCACCTGAATGCGTGGCCGAAACGCTTCGTCTTCGACAGGCCGGCCGTCGGCGACGACGAGGCGAAGAAGATCGCCGACGCGTGCACCTACGGCGCGATCGACCTCGATGCCGCCGAGACGTCCGAGACCTTCGAGGTCGGCGCAGTGGTGGTGGCCACCGGCTGGAAGCCGTACCCGCTCGACAAGCTCGAGGACCTGGGCGGCGGGCTCGAAGATGTCATCGCCAATGTCCAGATGGAGCGCCTCGCCTCGCCGGCCGGACCGACCGCCGGCAAGATCCTGCGTCCATCCACCGGCGAGCCGCCGGCGAAGGTCGCCTTCGTGCAGTGCGCCGGTTCGCGCGACGTCAACCACCTCCCCTACTGCTCGGGCGTGTGCTGCCTCGCGTCGCTGAAGCAGGCACAGTACGTCAAGGACCAGTACCCCGATGCCGAGGTGACGATGTACTACATCGACCGCCGGACCCCGGGCCGCAACGAGGACGTGCTGCTCAAGGTGGCGGCGATGGACGGCGTGCGGCTCGTCAAGGGCAAGGTCGGCAAGATCGAGCAGGTGAACGGAAATCTCAGCCTGCACCTCGAGGACGTCGAGTCGGGCACCAAGATCGAGGCCGAGGCCGACCTGGTGGTGCTCGCCACCGGCATGATGCCGAGCGCCGCCGACGAGGATCTCGCCCTCTTCAGCCGCAAGGACGAGGACGGCTTCCTGCTCGACGATCTCGGGTCGCGGATCACCGTCGCGGGGGTCGCGCGAAGGCCTGAGGACGTCGCCTCATCGGTCCGCGATGCGACCGGAGCCTCAGCGCGAGCGCTGGTGGCCGCGGCAAGGAGGTCGTAATGGACAAGAACGGCGTTTTCCTGTGCACCGGTTGCGGCATCGGCGACGCGATCGACGTCGACGAGGTCATCGAGGCCGCCAACGACCGCGGGTGCGCGTGCACCCTGACCCACGAGTGCTTCTGCGCTCCTGAAGGGCTCGAGGCGATCCGCACGACGGTGGCCGAGAACGGGCTCAACGGCATCCTCGTGGCGGCGTGCTCGGAGCGCGCCAAGAGCGAAGAGTTCGCCGCCCTCGTCAAGGACGGCCCGGTGATGTTCCGCACCGCGATCCGCGAGCACTGCACGTGGTCGCACGAGGCGGGGCATGAGGACACCACCATGCTCGCCCAGGACATGGTGCGGATGGGGCTCGCCCGGCTCGACGGGATGAAGCTCGGGACACGTCTCGAGAAGGAGATCAACGACACCGTGCTGGTGGTGGGCGGCGGACGCTCCGGCCTCGAGGCGGCGATCGCGTCGGCCGGGCTCGGGCACCCCGTGGTCCTGGTCGACTGCGCCGAGGAGCTCGGCGGCCGGTTGGCGGCCCAGAAGTCGATTCCTCCGGAGGAGCCCCCGTACGATGCGCCGCAGCCCAACCCGGTGCCGAAGCTCATCGAGGAGGTCAAGGCGAGCGACAGCATCAAGGTCCTGACGTCGACCGACATCGTCAAGATCTCGGGGCAGCCGGGGCAGTTCAAGGTCCAGCTCAACGGCTCCTCCGGCCTCGAGATGACGGTCGGCGCGATCGTCCAGGCGACCGGCGCCAGGCCGTACGACGCCAACAAGCTCGGGCACCTCGGCTACGGAGCCTCGCCCGACGTGCTCACCTCGCACGAGTTCGAGAAGATGCTCGTGGACGGAGCGGTCGCCTGCCCGTCCGACGGCCGCACGCCCAAGCGCGTCACCTTCGTCCAGTGCGCCGGCTCGCGCGACCCCGAGCACCTCGTCTACTGCTCGGCCGAGTGCTGCACCAACACCCTGCGCCAGGTCGCGGAGCTGCACGCCATCGACCCCGGGATCGAGAGCGCCGTCATCCACAAGGACATGCGCGCGCCCGGCCTGATGGAGCACTTCTACCTCGGCACCCAGGAGAAGACCGGAGTCATGATCACCCGCGGCGACGTGCGCCGGGTGCAGGCCAACGGCAAGCTCACCGTCGAGCTCGAGAACAGCCTGCTCGGCGACAACGTCGCCATCGACTCCGACCTCGTGGTCCTGGCCGTGGGCATGACGCCGGTCGCCGCCGACGGCGAGCTGATCCGCGAGCTGCACGACTCGCGCCACCAGGCGGAGCACTCGGAGAGCTCGCAGGTGCGCGAGAACTCGGCCAGACGGGCCAAGGAGCTCGAGCACCACGAGGGCACCGAGATCCTCAACCTCACCTACCGCCAGGGCCCGGACCTTCCGACCCTCAAGTACAACTTCCCCGACTCGCACTTCATCTGCTTCCCGTACGAGACCCGGCGCACCGGGATCTACGCCGCCGGCGCGGTGCACGCGCCGATGGACGCGGCGCAGGCCGGCGAGGACGGCTTCGGCGCGGCCCTCAAGGCGGTGCAGTGCATCGAGATGGCGAAGCGCGGCGAGGCGGTCCACCCGCGCGCCGGCGACACCACCTACCCGGACTTCTTCCTGCAGCGCTGCACCCAGTGCAAGCGCTGCACCGAGGAGTGCCCCTTCGGCACCCTCAACGAGGACGCCAAGGGCACTCCGGAGCTCTTCGAGCTGCGCTGCCGCCGCTGCGGCATCTGCATGGGCGCCTGCCCGGAGCGGATCATCAGCTTCCCGGACTACTCGGTGCACCAGATCGCCGAGATGATCAAGGCGATGGAGGTTCCCGAGGACTACGAGGAGAAGCCCAGAATCCTGGCCCTGATGTGCGAGAACGACGCCGTGCCCGCCCTCGAGGCGGCGGCCGCGAACGGCGCGACCTGGAACCCGTGGGTGCGGGTCGTCCCCGTGCGCTGCCTGGGCTCGATGAACATCATCTGGCTCGCCGAGGCGTTGTCCAAGGGCATCGACGGCGTCATCCTGATCGGCTGCAAGTACGGCGACGATTACCAGTGCCACTACGTCCGCGGCTCCGAGCTCGCCAAGACGCGGCTCGGCAACGTCGGCGAGACCCTGCAGCGGCTCGCCCTCGAGTCGGAGCGGGTCAAGCTCGTCGAGCTCTCGCACGACGAGTTCGTGCGCGTCCCGCAGCTCCTCGACGAGTTCGCCGAGGAGCTCGACGAAATGGGTCCGAACCCGCTCAAGGGCTTCTAGCCCGGGGAGGAAGGGCATGGCCTCGATTCCGGTCGTCCACTCGTCTGCGGAGTTCCGCGAGGCGTTCGTCAAGCGCGGCGGCGCCAATGCCGCCAAGTGCTACCAGTGCGCCACCTGCTCCAGCGTGTGCGAGCTGGCGCCCGCGAACGCGCCCTTCCCGCGGCGGCAGGTCCTGATGGCGCAGTGGGGTCTGGAAGATCAGCTCGTCGCCGATGCGGGGCCGTGGCTCTGCCACCAGTGCAACGACTGCTCGGTTCGTTGTCCCCGCGGGGTGAACCCCGGCGACATGATGGCCGTCGTACGGGCCATGGCGGTGGAGCGCCTGTCGGCTCCGAGGTTCATGGGCCGCCTGGTCGGCAACATCCGCGCCTCCTGGCCCGCCCTCATCTTCCTGCCGGTCATCTTCTGGCTCGTGCTGCTGGGCGCCACCACCGGCCTCGCGATTCCGGAGGTCGACCCGGCGCTGTCGGCGCTCGAGGGGCGCTTCCACTACGAGGCGTTCGTCCCGCACTCACTGATCTACATCGTCTACACGACCGTGACCATCCTGGTGATCGCTGCGATGTGGTTCAGCGGGCGCCGATTCTGGCAACTGATCGGAGCTGGCCGGGAACGGAGCGGTTCGTTCTTCGGCGCGCTCGCGGGCGCCGTTCTCGACATCGCGACCCACCGCAAGTTCTCCCTCTGCGACCACGGCGTGCCGAAGCGGCGATGGGGCCACTTCCTGGTCATGTGGGGCTTCGTCGGCGCCGCCGTCACCTCCGGCATCCTGGTGGTCTACCTGTACAAGGAGTACCCGCCCTTCTCCTGGATCCCGCTCGATGCGGCGACCTACCCGCTGCCGCTCGACCACTGGGTCAAGTGGCTCGGCAACATCTCCGCCGTCGCGCTCGTGATCGGCGGCGTGCTGCTGTTCGCCAACCGGCGGGCGGTGGGTGACAAGCTGGTCGGCCAGACGACCGCCTTCGACCGCTTCTTCCTGATGACGGTGCTCGGCGTGATCGGCACCGGGGTGCTCACCGAGGGGCTGCGCTTCGTCGCCGTGCCGCCGGTGGTCGCCTGCTCCCTGTACGTGCTCCACCTCGGTGCGGTGCTGACCCTGTTCATCACCGTCCCCTACTCGAAATTCGCCCACATCCTGTACCGGACCCTGGCGATGACCCACGAACGGATGACCAAGGAAACCGTCTGACGGCAGCGACAACAGCCTCGACAGAGGCACCAAACTCATTGAGGGAGAAGACAGCATGATCAAACCACATGGATCGGAAACCCTGAACCCCCTGTTCGTGGCCGACGACGCCAAACGCGCCGAGCTCGAGGCCGAGGCCGCCAAACTGCCGTCCATCGGCATCTGCTCGCAGGCTGCCGCCAACGCGGTGATGCTGGGCTCGGGCTACTTCAACCCGCTGACCGGGTTCATGAACCTCGCCGACTCGTTGGCTGTTGCAGAGAAGATGCACACCACCGACGGCCTGTTCTGGCCGGTTCCCATCGTCAACGTGGTGGCAGATGCCGCCGGCCTCGAGGTCGGGTCGCGGGTCGCGCTCAAGGACCCCAACGTCGCCGGCAACCCGGTGATCGCGATCCAGACCATCGAGTCCATCGACACCGCCACCGCCGACCAGATGAAGTTCATGACCGAGAAGATCTTCCGCACGACGGACCCGGCACACCCCGGCGTCAATGCCTTCAACGAGGTCGGCAATGTGTTCCTCGCCGGGCCGATCCAGGTCCTCAACTTCTCGTACTTCGAGAAGGACTTTCCGGAGACCTTCCGGACCGCCGGCCAGATCCGTGAGCTCATCGAGAAGAATGGCTGGTCGAAGGTCGTAGCCTTCCAAACCCGCAACCCCATGCACCGTGCCCACGAGGAACTCGTCCGTATGGCGATGGAGCGCGAGAACGCCGACGGCGCCGTCATCCACATGCTGCTCGGCAAGCTCAAGCCCGGCGACATCCCGGCCGATGTGCGCGACGCCGCCATCCGCAAGATGGCCGAGCTCTACTTCCCTCCCAACTCCGTGGAGATCACCGGCTACGGCTTCGACATGCTCTACGCGGGTCCGCGCGAAGCGGTGCTGCACGCCGTCTTCCGCCAGAACATGGGCGCCACCCACCTCATCGTCGGCCGCGACCACGCCGGCGTCGGCGACTACTACGGCGGGTTCGACGCCCAGACCATCTTCCACGACGAGGTGCCCGCCGACGCGCTCGAGATCAAGATTTTCGAGGCCGACCACACCGCGTTCTCGAAGAAGATCGGCAAGGTGATCATGATGCGCGACGCTCCGGAAGGGCACACGAAGGAGGACTTCGTGCTCCTGTCCGGCACCAAGGTCCGCGCGATGCTCGCCGCCGGTGAGGCCCTGCCCACCGAGTTTGCCCGCCCCGAGGTGGCCGAGATCCTGATGAAGTTCTACCAGAGTCAGAACGGCTGAGCCCCTCGGCACTGCCTCCTTTCCATCGTCATGGCCCCGCGGCAACGCGGGGCCTTTTTTTGGGCTCGGGGCTCGGGGCTCGAGGCTCGCGGCTCGGGGCTCGAGAGGCTCGCGGCTCGAGGCTCGGGGCTCGAGGCTTTCGCTGACCGGAGGGTGCGTGACGACCGGGATCAGTCATTTCTTCGGGTCTCGTGGGCGACTGTAGCTGCAGTCGTCGCGATCGCAGCTCGCCAGCCGATCGCCGCCTCTGCGTCTGCCCCCGCCACTCTGTCCGAGATTCTGAACCTGACGACCGAAACTTCTGACCCGCGATCACCTGCAATCCGCAACGAGGCTCGGGCCCCATGCCCCGAGCCCTTCGAGCCGTTCGAGCCTCGAGCCTCGAGCCCCGAGCCAACAAAAACGCCGGGCCCGAAGGCCCGGCGTCGTGCCGTCTGACGAGGCGGCGGGCTAGCCGCCGAAATGGATGGCGTACAGAATCGGCGCGATGATCATCG
>CAZMED010000132.1:0-8416 GCA_964565045.1 uncultured Thermoanaerobaculia bacterium | reverse complement strand
TTGTTGCCCATCAGGAGGGCGAAGGCAGACACCGGCGTCGGCTCCGGCGGCACCCCCAGGAGCACCATCGTGCCCTCGGTGCGGACCATCCCGAGATACTTGTTGTAGTCGTGCGGCGCCGAGATGGTGTTGATGATGAGGTCGAAGTGGCCGGCGAGCCGCTCGAACGTGGCCTCGTCCGAGGTCAGGGCGAACTTCGAGGCGCCCAGGCGTTCGGCGTCCTCCTGCTTGGACTTCGAGGTGCTGAGCATGGTGACCTCGGCCCCCATCGAGCTCGCGAGCTTGACGGCCATGTGGCCGAGGCCGCCGAGGCCGACGACGCCGACCCGGTCCCCGGGCTTGCAGCCCCACTGCTTCAGAGGCGAGAAGGTGGTGATGCCCGCGCACAGAAGGGGAGCTGCCCCCGCCGGGTCCAGCGACTCGGGCACCTTGAGGACGAAGGCCTCGTCCACCACCACGGCCGTGGAGTAGCCGCCGAAGGTCGGCGTCTTGCGGTCCATCTCGGTGCCGTTGTACGTCAAGGCGCACCCCTGGTGGCAGAACTGCTCGAGGTCGCGGGCGCAGGCGTCGCAGGTGCGGCACGAGTCGACCATGCAGCCGACCCCGACGAGGTCGCCGGCCGCGAAGCGCTCGACCGACGGGCCGACCCGGCGCACCCTGCCGACGATCTCGTGCCCCGGCACCATCGGGAAGATGGATCCTCCCCACTCATCGCGCACCTGGTGGATGTCCGAGTGGCAGATACCGCAGAACAGAATTTCGATCTCGACGTCCTTCGCGCCGGGCTCCCGGCGCTCGACCGTGAAAGGGCCGAGAGGTGATGTGGAGGTCAGCGCGGCGTAGGCGGGGACTTTGGCCATTTGGGATCTCCCTTTATTGTCTGCACAGGGCTCGCAACACGTGAGAGAACCGTCGCGGCGTGTTCGGGATTCCCGTCATGATGAAGGGTGGCGTTTTCGAAGCGAGTGCCCGAAGACCTCCGCGCGGGGAAGGCTACGAACCACCGCTCGAGACCCTATGGCGCAGCTCCCGGCCGGCGATGAAGTCGCGGATGCTGGAGACGGTGGTGGTGGCGATCTCCTGCAGGGCCTCATGGGTCAGGAAGGCCTGGTGGCTCGTGACGATGACGTTCGGGAAGGTCATCAGGCGGGCCAGCAGATCATCTTTGATCACCGTGCCGGAGCGATCCTCGAAGAAGTACTCGCTCTCCTCCTCGTAGACATCCAGGCCTGCGGCGCCGAGGCGGCCGCTCTTCAAGGCGTCGATCAACGCGGCGGTGTCAACGAGGCCGCCGCGGCTGGTGTTGATGAGCATGGCCCCGGGCTTCATGGCGGCGATCTTCTTCCGATCGAGGAGATGGTGGGTGGCGGGCATCAGGGGGGCGTGGAGGCTCACCACGTCGGCGCGGCCGAGGAGGGTCTCGAGGTCGACGGAGGCCACGCCAAGGTCGGAGGCGGTGGCGTCGTCCAGCGCGGGGTCGGAAGCCAGGACCTCCATGCCGAATCCGCGCAGGTTGGCCGCCAGGGCGCGGCCGATCGCGCCAAGCCCGACGATGCCGGCGGTTCGCCCGTGCAGGTTGAACCCCACCAGGCCCGTCAGGCTGAAGTTGCCTTCGCGCACGCGGTTGTACGCCCGGTGGATCTTGCGGTTGAGGGCCAGGATCAGCGCCATGGTGTGCTCGGCCACGGCCTCCGGTGAGTAGGAGGGGACACGCACCACCGTGATCCCCAGCTCGGAGGCCGCCTTGAGGTCCACGTTGTTGAAGCCGGAGCAGCGCATGGCCACGAGCCCGGTGCCTCCGGACGCCAGTCGATGCAGGCTGTCCGCGCCGAGATCATCATTGACGAAGGCGCACACCACGGCGAAACCGCGGGCGAGCTCGGACGTGGCCGGCTGCAACTTCGCTTCGAGGTAGTGGAGCTCGAGGTCCTCGCCGGCCGCCTCGTCGAGGGCGTCGCGATCATACGGCTTGGCGTCGTACACCAGCACCGGCGTCGCCAGCCGGTCGCCGTCACCGGTGAGGGCGGCGATGCGGGCCGTCTTGTCCCGGACCTTGCGGCTGAGCTCGGCGAGGAGGCCGCGGCGGAGCTCGGGCAGTCCGTCGAGCAGCATGAGGAATCGGTCCCGCGGCACCGTCAGGACCGACACCGGCCCCCGCGCCCGCAGGGTCGCGGAGCGCGTCTTCGGCTCCGCCATGCTGGTCAGCCCGCCCGCCTCGCCGGGCAGCATGACCCGGAGGAGGCTCGCGCGTCCCTCCTGGAGCCCCTTCAGCACCTCGAGCGCGCCCCGCTCGACGATGAACATGAAGCGGCCCGGCTCGCCTTCGCGAAACAGGAGCTCACCGTGGTCGAGCTGGCGGCGCTCCACTTCCTTCGCGAATCGCCGCACCACCTCGGTCGGCAGCCCTTCGAGCAGCTCGGCGCCGCTGCTCAGGAACTCCTCGAGAGCCTGCTGTGTCGTCATCGCCCCGTCTCCACATCCGACAACGCGGGGGCGGCACGCGCTGTTCCGGGGCCGGCCCCCGCGATGGACGCCACGTGCACCCTCCCACGGTTGTGGCGATGAAGTCGACTATTCGGAGTCGACGCAGGTTGTCTGTGAAGGAGATCCATAGCGCATGGAGACGAGTCCGGCTGCTCCTTCGTCGATCGATCCACCGGGATTTTTTGGAGTCGGTCGAGGTGAGATCGTGTTCGCTTCGATGACGACGAACCCGGCTTCAAGAACCGCCTCGACCGGTTCGACGCCGCGATCTCCACGCGCAGCGTAGGAGTCGACTCGTGTGGAAGTCTCGACTTGGCAGCGGGCAGGTTCTCCTGATGCGGCACGACTTGACTTTCGCACATGCCCGGCAGACATTCGGGGCAGGGACTCGAGACCGACGGCGCGAAGAGCTGCCGCGGGAACACGTCGCGGGGCGCGTCCGTCTCCCGCGTACCCGCAGGGATCGAGGAGGTCACGAATGTCCAGCATCACGCGCATGCTTGCGGCCGCGCTCCTGTGGGGGCTCGCCGCAACTCCTGCAGCCGTCGCAGCCAAAGAACATCCGGCGGACGCGGCAGACGGCGCGGCCACCAAGGCGCCCGAGGCCGAGGCCTTCACCTCCAGGCACCAGCTCACCCTGGGCGGCCGCACCATCCACTACACGGCCACCGCCGGCACCATGCTCATGAGGAACGACGAGGGCGAGCCGGTGGCGCTCTTCGGCTACACCGCCTACACCGAGGACGGCGCCGACCCGGCCGGGCGGCCGGTTCTGTTCGCCTACAACGGGGGCCCGGGCTCGGCCTCGATCTGGCTCCACATGGGAATTCTCGGGCCGCAGCGCGTGGTCGTCGAGGATGCCGGCTTCACGCCGCCCGGCCCCTTCCGGCGCGTGGCCAACGAGCACAGCATCCTCGACGAAGCGGACCTGGTGATGATCGATCCGGTCGGCACGGGCTTCTCGAAGCCGGTGGGTGAGGCCGAGGGCAAGGACTTCTGGGGCGTCGACCAGGACATCGCCTCGGTCTCGGACTTCATCGCCAGATACGTCACCGAAAACGGCCGCTGGCTGTCCCCCAAGTACCTGCTCGGCGAAAGCTACGGCGGCATGCGCAGCGGCGGCGTCGCCTACCGCCTGCTCACCACCCACAACCTCGCCCTGAACGGCGTCGTCCTGGTCTCACCCTATCTGGACTTCGTGGCCGGCAGCCCAGGCATCGGCATCGACTTGCCGCACGTGCTCTTCTTCACCACTTTCGCGGCCACCGCCTGGTACCACGAGGCGGTGCCCGACCGGCCGGCCGACCTGCGCGCCTTCCTCGACGAGGCGGAGCGCTTCGCCGAGACCACCTACGCTCGGGCCCTGTTCAAGGGGGGCCGCCTGACCGGGGCGGAGCGCCGTGAGGTTCTCGCCGGCATGGCCCGCTTCACCGGCATTTCGGAGGACTACTGGGACCGGGCCAACCTGCGCATCGACGAGAGCCAGTTCTCGAAGGAGCTGCTGCGCCACCGCCGGCAGACGTCTGGGCGCGCCGACTCCCGCTTCCAAGGCGGCGGCCTCAACCACCTCGCCGAGCGGTTCACCTACGATCCCTTCGATGCGGCGGTGGGTCCTGCGTTCGCCGCGGCCTTCCACGATTACTACCGCACCGAACTCGGCGTCGAGCTCGAGCGCGACTACGTCGTCTCCGGCGAGCTCTGGAAGAGCTGGGACGAATCGCACGCACCGCCGAGCAAGAGCCAGTGGTACGACACGCTGCCCTTCGCCAACACCGCCGTCGACCTGAGCTACGCCATGGTCCAGAACCCCGGGATGCGGGTCCTGGTGCAGCAGGGCTACTTCGACCTGGCGACGCCGTACGGCGTCACCGAGTACGTGCTCAACCACATGGACCTGAGCCCGGAGCTGCGCCGGAACATCAGCGTCGAGTACTACGAGGCGGGCCACATGATGTACGTCCACCCGCCCTCGATGGCCGAGTTCAAGCGGGACCTCGCCGCGTTCATCGAATGACGGACGGCGTGCGTCGCTGACCGGAGTCGCGCACGCGATCGACACATTGCGGCACGGTCGGTGGCTCGCCGGTCCCCGCTCTGTGCAGGTGCGGCGCCGTGCCGCCCCGGACTCAGTTCGAGCAGTGCGCTTCGAGCTCGATCTCGATCATGAACTCGGGCAGGGCGAGCCCCCTGACCTCGAGCCAAGAGCCGGTGGGGAAGTTCGTCGTGGAGATCGAGCTGCGGTAGGCCGCGACCTCGAGGGACTTCGCAGTCGGTTCGTGATCGGGGTCGTCGTGGCGAACCAGGATTGTCGATACGGCCCGCGGAGTCTATGGCGCGGTCCCGGTGCCGTCAATCGGCGGAGCGCCCGCGGGGTCGAAACGCCGGTCCTCCCAGCGCATGTAGCCGCGGATCGCCCGCGCCGCCAACGTGCGGATCGGCTCGGGTGGCCACGGCAGGGTTCGCCGGTTGACGAAGAACACGTCGGTGAGGTCGGTCTTCCGCTCCAGGATCAGATCGGCGACTGCCGCGCCGTTGAGGTGGGTCATGCTGACCCCGTGGCCCATGCAGCCGAGGCTGTACACCACGCGCTCGTCGCCGAGCCGGCCGAGGGCGGGCGCCATGTCCAGGGTGACCGACACCGGCCCGCCCCAGCGGTCGGTGAAGGCGACACCATCCAGAGATGGAAACGTCTGGATCACATCCCACTCGAGGTCGGCGAAGGTGCGGTCGTTGAGGTCGCCGTCCATGTGGGAGCCGGGGCGGATGGACACGTCCCGGCCGCCCATCAGCAGCCGGTTGTCGGCGGTCAGGCGGTAGTAGTGGACCAGGTTGCGGGCGTCCTCGATGCCTTCGCGGCCGGGCCACCCGATCGAGTGGAGCCTGTCGTCCGCGAGCGGCTCGGTGAGCACGATGTGGGTCCACGCGGGGACCTGCTTCCGCTTGAGCTGCGGGATGAGGTGCGAGTAGGCGTTGGTGGCGAGCACCACCTTGTCGGCGAGCACGCGGCCGGCAGGCGTTTCCAGCCGGATCCGGTTGCCGTCGCGAGCCATCTCGACCACCGGCGTGCCCTCGAAGACCCGCACGCCCTGACCCGTGACGACGTCCTTCCAGCCCCAGCTCAGCTTGGCCGGATTGAGCAGGCCGCAGCGCGGCTCCCACCACGCGCCGAGGTAGAGCGGGCTCGCCACCCTGGCCTGGACCTCGTCGCGCCCGATCCACTCGATGCCCTCGAGACCGAGCGCGTGGGCGGTGTCGATCTCGTGGAGGATCCGGGAGCGGTACTTCTCCGAGGTGGCCACGCGAAGAAACCCGGGGTGCTCGTAGTCGCAGTCGATGCCGAGATCGGCGATCAGGTCTCGGGTCATGTCGACGGCCCGTTCCATGTAGTGGTGCGCCTCGCGCGCGCTCTCCTTGCCGAAGCGGAGCGCGGTGATCGACAGCGTCAAGCCGAACAGCGTCATGTTGAAGCCGCCGTTGCGCCCGCTGGCGCCGAAGCCGATGACCTGCGCCTCGAGCAACGCGATCTTCATGTCCGGCGCCGCCCGCTTGAGGTGGTGGGCCGCCGACAGACCGGTGAAGCCGCCGCCGACGATCGCCACGTCCACGTCGATGGGACCCTCGAGCGCGGCGCCGGGCTCGTAGTTGCGGGTCGTCAGCCAGTAACTCTTGTCGCGGAAGTCGTCCGACATGGAGGTCCTCCACCCGTTCTCGGACCCGTTCACTTCTCGGTGCTTCGCGTCACATGGTCGCACCGGCCCACAGCCGCTCGATCCGTCACGACGCCGAGCCGGCCGTGACGATGGAAGTGCACCTGGGTGTGAGCGTGAAATCGTGCGTCCGCGGTGCGGGGTGCACGGCTGTCACTGGATGATCCTCGTCGTACCATCGGCGATCTCGAGCACGGCGGGGCTGCCGCCGTAGTGCCTCGCCAGCCCGACGTCGATCCGCCACACCATGTCCCCGCAGGCCGGGTTGATGCCCTCTTCCTGCACGGTGTGGCCGACCACCATGCGCCGTGCTCCGAGAGCCTCCAGGGTCTCTTCGAGGAGGCGGCAGTCCTCGGCGTCGGGGTCGTCGGAGTAGTGGCGGCTCCACACCGGGCCGTCGGAGGCGAGCAGGATCTCCGGGGGGTACCGGCGGTCGGCCCGGACCCAGTCGCGGGCCTCCTGGTTGAGGCGCTCGATGCCGTACTCGGCCACGTGGGGCAGGACGCCTCCGTGGACGAACACCGTGTCGCCGACCATGACCACGACGTTTCGGTCGGCGAGGCGCATCGCGAAAGGCCGGCCCGGTTTGACCGCCTTGAGGCGTTCGTGCACCGCGTCCACCACGAGCTGGGGGGCGACGGTCTCAGGGTCGGCGACCGGCGTCGGCAGGAAGTCGAGGAAGCCGCCGAGGGTCACGTAGCGCAGGTCCTGCTCGACGTTCATCAGCTCGTGGTTGCCGTTGAGCACGTGCACGGCGCCGCCGGCGGCCCGCGCCTGCGCCGCCAGCCTGTCGAGAAGGTCGAGGATCTCCGGTTCGTCGTCGCCGCGATCGAGCTGGTCCCCGGTCTGGACGAGGGTCGTGGTGCCGCCGGCCCACCGGTCCTCGTCGTCGATGACTCCCGCCATTCGCAGCGCGCTCCGAGTCGTCGCCAGGTCCCCGTGCAGGTCGCCGACGGCGACGATGCGCTCCGCCGCCGGGTACCGGGTGGGAATGTCCAGCCGGGCGACCTCGGGCGCCGGTTCGGGCGCCGCCGCGCGTTGCCTGCGCTCGATGTAGAGCACTGACAGTGCGCCGACGGTCAGCAGGAGGGCAACGGCGACGAGGGCTCGGGCTCTGGGCTGCATCCCCGGCGATCATACCTCCATTTGGCAGAACTCCCACGTGTCCCGTTCTTCCGAAGTTCCGTCGCGAAGATGCGGGGTGTTTCGGAAGTTTGGGATACGTGGTACTGACCGCAACCACGTGAGAAGGAGCCTTCGGCATTGACGATCCGCAGCCCGCGACGGTAGCGTGCGCGCGTGAAATTGAACTGGGTCGAGACAATCCTGATGAACAACCCGCTGCGTGCACACCTGCAGCGAACGCGCGAGGCGCCGGCACTGATGGCCCTGGCTCCCCGACCGCTGCAGGCCGCGGAGGCCCTGGTGGTGGGCTGTGGCCGGGGGGTGGACGTCGAGATCGTCTTCGAGCAGATGCGCGCGGCCCGGGTCACGGCCATCGACCTCGACGAGCGCCAGGTCGCCAGGTCGAGGGCGCGGCTTGCAGTAAAGGCATGGGCCGGCCGGCTCTGTCTCGAGGCGGGAGATGTCGCCGCGATGCCTTTTGCAGACGCTTCGTTCGACCTGGTGGTCGACTTCGGCATCATCCATCACGTTCCGGCCTGGCAGCAGGCAGTGGGCGAGATCAGCAGGGTCCTGCGCCCGGGGGGACAGTTCCTCTTCGAGGAGATCCCGAAGAACGTCCTCGATTCCGTCCTCGCCCGGACCTTCACGCGGCACCCGAGGGAGAACCGCTTCGACCATGGGGACTTCCGCGCCGAGTGCGAGCGTCAGGGCCTCGCTCTCGGTGAGCGCTTCGAGCATTTTCACATCCTGGTCTTCGACGCCTTCCGTGGGGCAGCGGTGAAGACGGGCTGAACGCGCTGCCTGCCGCGCGAGATCGCAGAGCCGGCAGCGGCCGGCAAACGGGCTTCGAGATCCGGGCCGTTCACGGACGGGCGCGGCTTCATTCGACAATCGGCGGATCGCCGGTGCGATCGGGGAAGAGGAGATGCAGCGATGATCACGATTGTGCGAGTCCCGTACCTCGCGGTGGCGTGCCTGCTGCCCGCCGTCATGGTGGCGCCCGGTGTTCAGGCCCAGACGCTCGCTGAGCTGGACGCTTTCTGGGCGGAGATGTCCCGTTAACTCGGTGCCGTGAACTCGGTGCCGGGCACCGAGTTCCG
>CAZMED010000131.1:0-8433 GCA_964565045.1 uncultured Thermoanaerobaculia bacterium | reverse complement strand
AGGCGTGGCCGACGTTGAGCTCGGCGATCATCTCGCTGATCACGTAGTTGAGGTCCGAGCGGTGGGCCACGTAGGGCACGAGCTGCCGGTACTGCTCGCCGATTGCCTCCCAGTCGTAGCCGTGCATGTTGTCGACGTAGAAAAAGTCGCGGTAGCGGCGCCACACTTCGTCGAAGATCTGCGCCCACTCCTCGGCCGGCACCCGGTCGACCATCATGTCCTTCGTGTCGACCTTCTTCGCTTCGTTCGCCTTGGGCCTGGCGTCGTAGCGCATGTAGCTCGAGTTCTGCTGCACCAGAACTGTGTTGCCGCTCGGCGACACGGCGTAGCCGTCGACCCCCTCCACCAGTGTCGAAGCCTCCCGCTCTTCGATATCGAAGATGTGCAGGGCGGTCTTCGTCGGGCTCCGACGGCCGTAGAAGGGCGCCCCACGCTCGCTGTAGAGGAGGTGTCCGTCGATCGCCACCAGGCCCCCGTAGTTGGCGGCCTCCACCGGGACCCGCACCGCGCGCTCGGCGAGCCCGTCGAAGTCGATCTTCAGGTACTCCCTGGGCTTCTCTCCTTCGGCCGTGTCGTCCTTGCCGGCCTTGTCCTTCTTCTTCGCGGCTCCTTCGTCCGCCGCGTCCTCTTGGTCGTCACCATTCTCACCGCCGATGGCGACCTCGTCGCTCTCCGGCGCGAAGGGGTCCACCACGTCCGCGCGCAGTGCGAGGGCGAAGACCCCGGTCATGCGGTTGCCGGCGATGTTCCACTCGATCTGACTGATCTGCGGCGCGTACTCCCGTTCGGACAGGTAGAACAGGTAGTCCCCCGCGGGATCCCAGGACGGGCCGTACTCGTTGCTCAGACTGTCGGTGACGCGACGGGTCGTGCCGTCAGCGACGCTCCAGATGTAGAGCGAGTCGAGGTTGTTCTCGTCCGACATCGAGAACGCCAGGTGCCCGCCGTTGGGCGACCAGGCGTAGTCGAAGATCCGTCCGCGCGGGTCGTCGGCGACCTCCTGCAGCGAGCGGTCCTCGACGGTGAGCACGTGGAGCTTGCCGTGCTTGTCGGAAAAGGCCAGCCGTTTCCCATCCGGCGCCCACTCGGGCGCGTAGAGCATGGTGCGGAAGCTGTCCGTCAGCTGCTCGGGCTCGCCGGAGCCATCCTGGCTCACGAGGTAGACCTGCTCCTCCCCCGTCATGTCGGAGATGAAGGCGATCTTCGCCCCGTCCGGGGACCACCGCGCGTGCTTGTCGTGCGCGCCCGAGGACCGGGTCAGGTTGCGGGTCGGCCCCTTCTCGATCGGCACGGTGAAGATGTCGCCGCGGGCCACGAACAGAGCCCGCTCGCCCTTCGGGCTGAGCTCGAAGTCCTCGATGTTCTCGGAGGCCGGGTAGCGGGAGGGACGCATCGCGAGGCCGTCGTTCGGAACCGTGATCGGGACGGCACGATCGGCCCCGGTCGGAACCTCGAAGACGCGGAGCTCGCCCGCGAGCTCGTAGACAATCTGCGAGCTGTTGTCGGAGCTCGGCCAGCGCACGTCCCAGGTGGTGCTCTCGGTGAGCTGCCGGACCTCGCCGCCCGCCGCGTCGCGGGCGTAGAGGTTGAGAGTCCCGTCGCGATCGGAGGCGAAGTAGATGGTTTCACCGATCCACATCGGGTCGCGCTCGGTGCGCACGCTCGGGGCCACCTCCTCGGTCGCGCCGGTGGCGAGGTCGAAGATCAGGAGGTCCTGCGCCCAACCGCCCTGGTAGCGCTTCCACGTGCGGAAGTCGCGAAACAGCGGCGAGTAGACGATCGTGTCGCCGTCGGGCGAGAAATCGCCGGCGCCCGAGGTCGGCATGGGCAGCTTGACCGGCAGGCCGCCTTCGACGTCGACGGTGTAGAGGGCGGTCTGTACCTCGACGCCGTCCGCATCGCGCAGCCCGCGGAACAGCACCGCAGAGCCGTCCGGAGTCCAGCCGTACACCTGGTTGTCGTAGCCCCAGCGCGGCGGCAGCGGGCCCACCGCCGGGTAGAAGGTCAGCTGCTCGGGAGCACCGCCCTGCGCGGGCATCACGTAGACCTGCTCGTCGCCGTCGTACTGGCCGGTGAAGGCGATCCAGTTGCCGTCGGGGGAGAACTTCGGAAACAGCTCCTGGCCGGGGTGGGCGGTGAGCCGGATCGCCATTCCGCCGTCGGTGGAGGCCTTCCACAGGTCGCCGCCATAGCAGAAGACGATCTGATCGCCGTGAATGTCCGGGAACCTCAGGAGCCTGGTCTGCGCCGCCGCCGGCGCCGCCGCCAAAGTCGAGAGAAAAGCCGTCGCCATGACCGTCATCACCAGTCGTCGCACCACCGTCGTCCTCCTTGTCGAGATCTCAGTTGAAGTTGCCGGGATCCTGCGTCAGGTCCCGCCGGTCGAACTCGGCGTCGGCCGGGCCCATGAGCCGGGCGACCAGCCGTCCGAAGCCGAGCTTGAAGTCGAGCAGATAGAGGGTCCGCTGCGGCCCGGGGTCGATCCAGTACGAAAACTCACCGCTGCGGGCGAACATCTCGCTGTCGGCCGTCTGCGGCTCCACGCCGAGCAGCACGCGCCGGCCCTCGAAGGTGCTCATGCCCTTGAACTCCACGACCCGGGTCACGGTTTCGATGACGCCCTTGTCGGTGAGCAGCCGCAGCGAGAAGGAGGTCTCGGGATAGCCGGCCAGCACCCGCCCGCGGAAGATGAAGGCCAGCGGGTCGAGCGCGGCGCCGGCCTCGAATGGCACCTCCTCGACCTTGCCGTCCTTCTCCGCCACCACCACGTGGCGCTCGCGATCGACGACGTACTGCCGGATGTCACGCTCGTTCTTCTCGGTGATGTCGCTCCGGTAGGCCATGGTGGACATGGTCGCGGCATCGACCCACGACTCGATGCGCCCGTCGACGCGGTAGATCTTGTTGAAGAAATCCGAGTTCCGGGCCGTCATGATGACGTGGTACGCCTCCCGCCCGCGGAAGGTCGCGCGGCGGCTCTCGAGGCTCATGTGGCCGCAGGTCACTCCGAGGTACTCGACCTTGTAGGCCAGTGGTCCTTCGATCGGGAACTCGCCGAGATCCGGCGCGGCCGCCGGCGGGCCCGAGCCCGCGACGTAGACGGCGACGGTCGCCGCGACCACGGACAGCCCCGCCGCCGACACCGCGATCATCCGCCGCGACGGGACCTTCGCCATCAGCGCCGCCTCATCCGCCGGCGCCCTCGGCGACAGGCACCGTCCCGCCGTCCCCGGCACGGTTGCGGTACAACGAGCCGTCGACCGCGGCCACCATCCTGGCGACGTCGAGGCCACCGCCCACGAAATCGGCCATCCGCCGCGCCTCGGGGGCGGGATCGGCGACGACGTCGGAGTAATTGACGTACAGGGCCTCGAAGTTGGGCCGGAAGCGGAGCTGGAACTCGACCTTGTCGAGGTGGGACCGGTACATGGCGAGCAGCTCCTCGTCCCCGGTGTGCGACGCCTCGCCGCGGCGCGCGAGCATCTTCGCCTGCGAGGCCAGTACCTCGTGCAGGTTGCGCCGCATGAAGACGACCTTGTAGGCGTTGTCGGCGGGGAGATGGGTCAGCAGCGAGGACACTACCTTGATGACCTTGCCGCGGGCGGCCCGGATCCAGCTCGTGTCCTCCGTCTCGGCCAGGTCTTTGACCCGTTCGTCCTCGAAGTAGCCCTTGGGGTTGTCCTCGTCGGCGGTGCGGACGTGGTCCACCACCGGCTCCATCCCTCCCGCCTCGAGCATCTTCATCGCCATCGAGGTGCCGGAGCGCGGGAGCCCCGAGACGATGACGACCGGCCTTCCGTATTTCAGTTTCCTCAGCAGTGCCTGCAGCGTGGATGCCATGGTTGCGTGCTCCCCGGCGCGCCGGCGCGGAATTCCCGTCCCATCCGCCGTGTTGGCTGCAGCTTGAAGCCACAGCGCGGGCGCACAGCGATCCGGCGGTGCCCTCGCCACGGCTATACTACAATGCCGCGGCCGGGAACCCCACCACCTCTGCGAAGCGGCCCGGCCACGCTCACGAAACAGGGAGAGTCCTTGACGCGACCGGCCTCGAGCTCAACGATCCGGAGTTGCCGCACGGCCTTCGTCGCCGCGGTGCTCGCGGCGATCCTCGGTTGGCCTGGCGCCGCCGACGCCTACATCGGCCCGGGCGCCGGATTCGCGGTCCTCGGCTCCTTCGCCGTGATCTTCGTCACCATGCTGCTCGCGGGCGTGTCGCTGCTGGCGTGGCCGTTCAGAATGCTGTGGCGCGCGCTGCGGCGGCGGACGAAGAGTCGGCCGCTCGTCAGACGGCTCATCGTGGTCGGGTTCGACGGCCAGGACCCGCGCATCACCGAACGCCTGATGGCCGAGGGCAGGCTGCCGAACTTCTCGAAGCTGGCGGAGATGGGCGCCTACAGGAGGCTGCGCTCGACCTTTCCGTCGATTACCCCGGTCGCCTGGTCCTCCTTCACCACCGGCACGAACCCCGGCAAGCACAACATCTTCGACTTCCTCGACCGCGACCCCCGCACCTACCTGCCGCGGCTGTCCTCGACCGAAATCGGCTCGATCGAACGCGTGCTCAAGCTCGGCAAGCTGCGGATCCCGCTCGCCAAGCCGAGCATCCGGCTGCTGCGCAAGTCGAAGCCGTGGTGGACCATCCTCGGCGAGCACAACATCTGGAGCACCATCGTCCGCGTGCCGATCACCTTCCCGCCGGACAAGTTCTACGGCGCCCAGCTCGGCGCCATGTGCATCCCCGACCTGCTCGGCACCCAGGGCACCTTCATGCTGTTCTCCACCCGCCCCGGCGGCGAGGCCTTCCAGGAGGGCGGCCTGCGCCTCGAGCTGCGGCGCAACGGCTCGCCGGACAGCTTCGAGGGCACCATCGAGGGGCCGGAGAACACGTTCTTCGACGGCAACCCGTCGATGAAGCTGCCACTGGCGATCGAGCTCGACCGGGCAGCGCACCGGGCGTCGGTGTCGGTCAACGGCTCCTCGGTGAGCCTCGAGCCGGGCGTCCTGAGCCCCTGGTTCAAGCTCAGCTTCAAGGCCGTGCCGGGCGTCAAGGTCACCGGCATCACCCGCATGATGATCACCGAGATGGACGAGCACGTGTCGCTCTACCTCTCGCCCATCAACATCGAGCCCGAGAAACCGGTGATGCCGATCTCCCACCCGGGCTACTACTGCTCGTACCTCGAGAAGAAGCTCGGGCCCTACGCGACGCTCGGCCTCGCCGAGGACACCTGGGCGCTCAACGAGAAGGTCACCGACGACCGCACCTTCATGACCCAGACCGCCGACATCGACGAGGAACGGGAGGTCATGCTCTTCACCGCCATGGACCGCCTGCGCAAGGGGGCCCTGGTCACCGTCTTCGACGCCGCGGACCGCGTCAACCACATGTTCTGGCGCTACACCGAGGAAGGCCACCCGGCGGCGGCGGGGATCGAGAACCCCGAGCACGCCAACGCCATCGAGGAGCAGTACGTGCGCAACGACGCGATCGTCGGCCGGGTCCTGCAGCGGCTCGACGAGGGCGACGTGCTGTGGGTGATGTCGGACCACGGCTGCACCTCGTTCCGACGCGGCGTCAACCTCAACGCCTGGCTGCTCGAGCACGGCTACCTCGCGCTGAAGGAGGGGGCGGATCCTGCCCAGCCCTGGCTGCAGTCGGTGGACTGGGCGCGCACCCGGGCCTACGCGGTGGGGCTGGTGGGCATCTTCCTCAACGTCAAGGGGCGCGAGGCGCATGGCATCGTCGCGCCCGGCGACGAGGCTGAGGCCCTCAAGGCCGAGCTCAAGTCGAACCTCGACGGCCTGGTGGACGACGAAAAGCGGGAGGTCGCGATCAACGAGGCCTTCGACACCGACCGGCTCTACCGCGGGCCGTACAAGGGCAACGCCCCCGACCTGCTCATGGGCTACAACCACGGCTACCGGATCTCCTGGGACTGCGCGTCGGGGGTCGTCGCCGGGCCGGTCTTCGAGGACAACGTCAAGGCGTGGAGCGGCGACCACATCGTCGACCCGCGGCTGGTGCCGGGGATCTTCCTCGCCAATCACCCGATCGACGCGGAGGACCCGGCCATCATCGATCTCGCGCCGACGGCGCTGAGGCTCTTCGGCGTGCGGCCACCGCCGCACATGGAGGGCTCGCCGGTCGTCGACGACACGAGGTTCACACACCGAACCTAGAGGGAGAGCCCGCCATGTTCGCCTACACCAAGGTCAAGCTCGAGAAAAGCCTGGTCGACCGCATCCGCCGCTTCTCCGAGATCGCCGGCTACGCGTCGCCCGAGGAGTTCATCACCCACGCCCTCGAGAAGGAGCTCGCGCAGCTCGAGGACGCCGGCTCCGAGGAGGAGATCAAGAAGCGCCTCCAGGGGCTCGGCTACATGTCCTGAGGCCGCGCGCAGCCGGCGATGCGACCCGTCAACGATCTCCTGCGGCCGGTCTTCGATCTCCTGCAGGCGCCGCTCGCCGGCCTGCCGGCCTTTCTCGGCGTGCTCCTGTGGTCGATCCCGGTCGGCGTGTTCGCGCTCTGGGTCTTCGGCAAGACCTCGAACCAGGAGCGCATCGCCGAGGTCAAGCGCCACATCTTCGCCGGTCTCTTCGAGATCCGCCTCTTCAACGACGACCTGCGGGCCATCATGCGGGCGCAGGTGGAGATCCTCGGCCACGTGCTGCGCTATCAGGCGCTGGCCCTCAAACCCATGATCTTCATCCTGCCGCCGCTGGTGCTCGTCATGGTGCAACTCCACCAGTTCTACGGCTTCCGCGGGCTGCAGCCCGGCGACGAGGCGCTGATGACCGTGCAGCTCGGTCCCCCAGCCGGAGAGCGCGGCGCCCGGCCCGAGCTCTCGCTCGAGCTGCCGGACGGCCTCCGGGTCGTGACCGGCCCGGTGTGGGTGCCGTCCCTGGCACAGGCCAGCTGGCTGCTCGGGGTCGAGTCCGAGGGCGACTTCGAGCTCGTCATCGGCGTCGACGGACAGACCTTCCGGAAGAGCCTGACCGCCACCTCGAAGCGGTTCCGGCTGTCGCCGGAACGTCCGCCGGCCACCTTCATCGGACAGCTCGAGTGGCCTTCGGAGCCGCCCTTCGAAAGCGGCTCGGCCGTCCGCTCCGTGACCCTCGGCTATCCGGAGGGCGCGATCGGCCTCCTCGGCTGGGACTTCGAGTGGAGCTTTGCCTGGATGGTGGTCTTCTTCGTCCTCACCATGGTGGTGGCCCTGGTGCTGCGCAAGCCCATGGGAGTCGAGCTCTGAGCAGCGCGGCTCCGCATTCCACGACAGCTCACCGGATGACAGTGTCCGTGCCCCCACCCGGCAGCCGGGACGGCTGCCCCACAAACGGGGACGGACGCCGGATGACGTCCTTGTGGGGCACGCGTCTCGCGTCCCGGGCGGGTGGCGTCGTCACCGCAGCGAACGAGAGGGCACGAAGGATCTGGTCGGGTGGAAATTCGAAATTCGAAGTTCGAATTTCGAAATCGGTCCTGTCCTCGCGTGCCGATCTGTTCACGGGATGCGCTCAAGCATGAAAAACCGCTCCGCCACCCTCGGCGCCTTCCTCATCTGCGTCTCGGCCGTCCTGTGGGGCGTCGACGGCGTCGTCCTCACCCCGCGGCTCGCCGACCTCGACGTGCCGTTCGTGGTCTTCCTGCTGCACGCGATCCCGTTCGCGCTCATGCAGCCCTTTCTCTGGCCGAGCTACCGCCGCCTGCTGCAGATGCCGGCGCGCGGCTGGCTGGCGCTCGCCCTGGTCTCCTTCACCGGCGGTCTGCTCGGCACGCTCGCCATCATCACGGCCCTCTTCCTGGTCGACTTCAACCAGCTCAGCGTGGTGGTCCTCCTGCAGAAGCTGCAGCCGGTCTTCGCGCTCGCCCTGGCGGCGGTGCTGCTCGGCGAGCGGGTTTCGGCTCGCTTCCTCGGCGCCGCCATCGTCGCCCTCGCCGGAGCCTACCTCTTGACCTTCGGGCTCTCGACCCCGGCCGCCAGCCCCGATGCCATCACCATCCGGGCGGCGCTGCTCGCGGTGGTCGCGGCGGCCGCTTTCGGCATCGCCACCGTGCTCGGCAAGATGCTGCTCGGCGCCCTCGACTTCAAGGACGCGACCTTCGGCCGCTATGGCATGACCGCCGCCATGGCCCTCGCCTACCTGGCGATCGGCGGCGCCGGGCTCCCGTTCGGCTCCGTGACCGGCGCCGACTGGGCGATCATCCTCGTCATCGCGATCACCACAGGATCGGGCGCCATCTTCCTCTACTACTACGGCCTGAACCGGGTGCGTGCCTCGGTCGCCACCATCTGCGAGCTCTCCCTGCCGCTCACCGCCGTCCTCCTCGACTACCTGGTCAACGACTCCGTCCTCGGACCGTGGCAGTGGGCGGGCGCCGCGCTGCTGGTCAGCGCCATCGTGTGGATCAGCACGCGAGGGGTGGAGAGCAGC
>CAZMED010000130.1:0-8522 GCA_964565045.1 uncultured Thermoanaerobaculia bacterium | reverse complement strand
TTCGCGAGGGCGGCCGCACCGTCGGCGCCGGCTCCATCACGGACATCCTGGAGTAAGAGATGGCGAGCGACAAGATTCGTATCCGTCTGAAGGCGTACGACTACCGCCTGTTGGACCAGTCGGCGACCGAGATCGTGGACACGGCGCAGCGGACCGGCGCGCGTATTGCCGGCCCGATTCCGCTGCCGACCCACATCCAGCGATTCACGGTGCTGCGCTCGCCGCACGTGGACAAGAAGTCGCGTGAGCAGTTCGAGATCCGCACCCACAAGCGGCTGCTGGACATCCTCGAGCCGACGCAGCAGACCATCGACGCCCTGATGAAGCTCGAGCTGCCGGCGGGCGTCGACGTGGAAATCAAGGCGTACGGGGCGAGGTGACGAGATGGTACGCGGAATTCTCGGCAAGAAGGTCGGCATGACCCAGATCTTCGACGACGAAGGCCGGGCGGTCCCGGTGACGGTCGTCGAGGCCGGGCCGTGCGTCGTCGTGCAACGGAAGTCTGCCGAAAAGGACGGCTACGAGGCGGTGCAGATCGGGCTCGTGGAGCGCAGTCCCAGGCGCCACGTGCCGAAGCCGATCAGCGGCCACTTCGCGGCCGCCGGCGTGCCCCCGACCCGGTACGTGGCCGAGGTGCCGGTGGAAGCGGGTGACGAGTCGAAGCCCGGTGATGCGGTCCTCGCCGACATCTTCGCGGCCGACGACCAGGTGCAGGTGGTCGGGCGCTCCAAGGGGCGCGGGTTCCAGGGTGTGATCAAGCGGCACGGGTTCTCCGGCGGCCGCGCCACCCACGGGTCCATGTTCCACCGCGCGCCGGGTTCGATCGGCCGCTCGGCGTGGCCGTCGCGGGTTTTCCCCGGCCAGGGCATGCCCGGCCAGACCGGAAACAAGCGCGTCACCGTCAAGAACGCGACGATCGTCAAGGTGGATGCGGAGCGCAACCTGCTCTTCGTCAAGGGCGGCGTGCCGGGCGCCCGCAACAGCTACGTGCGCATCGTCAAGGCGTCCTGAGGGGATGGGTGCAGTCATGAAGGTCGAAGTCAAGAACTGGAGCAACGAGGTGGTCGGCTCGATCGACCTCCCCGACGAGGTCTTCGCACGCGAGGTCAACCAGCACCTCGTGTGGGAGGTGGTGCGGGCCTACCTCGCGAGCCGCCGCCGCGGTACCCACAAGACCAAGGAGAAGAGCGAGGTCGCGGGGACCCGCTCGAAGCCCTGGAAGCAGAAGCACACCGGTCGCGCGCGGGCCGGGTCCCGCCAGTCGCCCCTGTGGCGCTCCGGCGGCACGGTCTTCGGACCGCGCCCGCGCTCGTACGCGCAGAAGGTCAACAAGAAGGCGCGCAAGGCCGCGCTTTCCGGCGTGCTCTCCCAGCGCCTCGCCGAAGGCCGCCTGCTGGTGCTGAGCTCGCTCGAGATCGACGCGCCCCGGACCAAGGACTTCATCGCCAGGCTCGACGGTCTCGGCGTCAAGGGCGAGAAGGTGCTGCTCGTGGACGGGCTCGAGAACCTCAACCTCCACCTCGCGAGCCGCAACCGGCCCGAGGTGAAGATGATCGACGCCGGCTCTCTCAACGCCTACGAGGTCCTCAACCATCGTTGGATCGTGGCCTCCGAGCCGGCGCTGCGGTCGCTCGCGGAGGTCCTGTCATGAAAGCACGCCAGATCATCCTGCGGCCGATCATCACCGAGAAGACGACCATGATGCAGGAGCGCGAGAACACCGTCTGCTTCGAGGTCGATCGGCGAGCCAACAAGATCCAGGTCCGCAAGGCGGTCGAAGAGCTCTTCGACGTCAAGGTCGAGGGCGTTCACATCGTCAACCGCAGCGGCAAGCCGGTCATGCGCTACGGGCGCACGGTCAATCACCGGCCCACGGTCCGCAAGGCCTACGTGCAACTGGCGAAGGGCTCGAAGACGCTCGAGTTCTTCGAAGGAATCTGAGGAGTCCGCGATGGCGATCCGGTCATATAAACCGACGTCCCCGGGACGGCGTTTCGTGACCAGCACCGATTTCACGGAGCTGGACAGCAAGCGTCCCGAGAAGAACCTCACCGAGGGCAAGAAGCGCTCTTCCGGCCGCAACAACGAGGGGCACATCACCTCGCGGCACCGCGGCCGCGGCCACAAACGGCTGTACCGCGTGCTCGACTTCCAGCGCAACAAGTTCGACGTGCCGGCAACCGTGGCCAGCCTCGAGTACGACCCCAACCGTTCGGCCCACATCGCCCTCCTCCACTACGCGGACGGCGACAAGCGCTACATCCTGGCGCCGGTTGGACTCAAGGTCGGCGACACCGTGGTCGCCGGGCACAAGGTGGACGTGCGCCCCGCCAACGCCATGCCGATCGGCAACATCCCGCTCGGCACCCTGGTGCACAACGTCGAGCTCAAGCCCGGCAAAGGCGGCCAGATGGTGCGTTCGGCCGGGACCTCGGCCCAGATCATGGCCAAGGAGGGCAAGTACACGACGCTGCGCATGCCGTCCGGAGAGATGCGCATGGTGCTGTCGGTGTGCATGGCCACCATCGGCCAGGTCGGCAACGCCGACCACTCGAACCTGTCGCTCGGCAAGGCGGGTCGGGCCCGCTGGTTCGGCGTCCGGCCGCAGACCCGCGGCACCGCGATGAACCCGGTCGACCACCCGCACGGCGGCGGCGAGGGCCGCAACAAGGGGCGCCACCCGGTGTCGCCGTGGGGCTGGCCCACCAAGGGCGCGAAGACCCGCGGCAAGAAGACCAGCGACCGTCTCATCGTGTCGCGCCGCAAGAAGAAGTGAGGAGGGGGCATGTCACGTTCAATCCGTAAGGGACCCTTCGTCGACGAGCACCTGGCGCGCAAGCTCGAGCGGGTCACCGGCGCCGGCGACCGCCGGGTCATCAAGACCTGGTCCCGGCGTTCGACCGTCACCCCGCTCATGGTCGGGATGACGATCGCGGTGCACAACGGCCACAAGTTCGTGCCGGTGTTCATCACCGAGAACATGGTCGGACACAAGCTCGGTGAGTTCGCTCCGACCCGGACCTTCCGCGGCCACTCCGGCCGGAAGGAAAAGGGCGCGCGCTAGGGGGAATGATGGAATCTCGAGCTCAACTCCGGTACTATCGCTCGTCGCCGCAGAAGGTGCGGTTGGTAGTCGACATGGTCCGCGGTCAGGCCGTCGAACCGGCGCTCACTTCGTTGCAGCTGAGCCCCAAGTACGCCGCCAAGGATGTCGCCAAGCTGGTGCGGTCGGCGCTCGCCAACCTCGAGCAGGCGCAGCCGGGTGTCGACGTCGACCGGGTCTATATCGACAAGATCACGGTCGACGACGGGCCGCGGCTGCGACGCGGCCGGCCGGCTTCGAAGTGGGTGCGGATGCACCGCATCTACAAGCGGATGTGTCACGTCACCGTCGAGCTGTCGGTCAGAGACGCGTAGGGAGGACTTGTGGGACAGAAAACGCACCCGTACGGATTCCGCCTCGGTTACAACAACACCTGGCGGTCCCGCTGGTACGCCGACGGCAAGAATTACGCGAACCTGCTGCACGAGGACCTGCAGCTGCGGCAGGAGCTGCTCGAGCGGCTCGAGAACGCCGCGGTGAGCGCCGTCGACATCGAGCGTACCGCCTCGAAGCTGCGCGTCAACATCCTCTCCGGACGGCCCGGGATCATCATCGGCCGCAAGGGCGCCGAGGTGGACAAGCTCCGCGATGATCTGATGCGCCGTTACGGGCAGGACATCCACATCAACATCCAGGAGATCCAGCGGCCCGAGATCGACGCGCACCTGATCGCGGCCAACGTCGCGCGCCAGCTCGAGCGCCGCATCGCCTTCCGGCGCGCCATGCGGCGTGCGATCGAGAACGCGCTGCGGTTCGGCGCCCAGGGCATCAAGATCCGCTGCGCCGGCCGCCTCAACGGGGCCGAGATCGCGCGCTCGGAGTGGTATCAGCAGGGCCGTCTGCCGCTGCACACCTTGAAGGCCGACATCGATTACGGCTTCAAGACCGCCTTCACCACCTACGGCGTGATCGGGGTCAAGGTCTGGGTGTATCGGGGTGAGCGTCACCGCGCCCGCGGTCCGCGGCCGCGTCTGTAAGGAGTCGTCATCATGTTGATGCCGAAGAAAGTCAAGTACCGGAAGCAGCAGCGCGGCAAGAACCGCGGCATCGCCGAGCGCGGGGCCAAGGTCTCCTTCGGGGACTACGCCCTGCAGGCGATCGAGCGCGGCTGGCTGACCGCGCGCCAGATCGAGGCCGCTCGTATCGCCATGACCCGTCACGTCAAGCGCGGCGGCAAGATCTGGATCCGGATCTTCCCCGACAAGCCGGTGACCAAGAAACCGCTCGAGACCCGCATGGGTAAGGGCAAGGGAAACCCGGAGGAGTGGGTGGCGGTGATCAAGCCGGCGCGCATTCTCTACGAGATGGAAGGCGTGAGCGAGGAGATCGCCCGCGAGGCGATGCGCCTGGCGGCTCACAAGCTGCCCCTCAAGACCCGATTCGTGACCAGGAAAGAGCAGTCATGAAGGCGAAGGAATACCGCGACCGTTCGGAGGACGAGCTCCGCAAGACGCTGGGCGACCTCGAGGAGCAGCTGTTCAAGCTCCGCTTCCAGAAGTCGACGGGGCAGATCGAAAATCCAATCAAGATCCGTGAGGTCCGCAAGGACATCGCTCGGGTACTGACGGTCATCAACGAGCGTCAGACCGAGGGGGGTGCGCAATGAGCGAAAGTACCAAGGCCTCGCACAAGACCACCAAGGTCGGTCTCGTGACCTCGAATGCCGCCGACAAGTCGGTCGTGGTCCGGGTCGAGAACCTGGTGATGCATCCGCTGTACCAGAAGTTCGTGCGGACCTCGTCCAAGTTCATGGCCCACGACGAGGAGAACGCGTGCAACCAGGGCGATCGGGTGCTCATCGAGGAGTGCCGGCCCCTTTCCAAGCGCAAGCGTTGGCGCGTCCGCAAGATCATCGAGCGGGCGCAGTAGCCGGGAGGTGGGGCGATGATTCAGATGGGAACCATGCTCGCGGTCGCCGACAACTCCGGCGCGCGCAAGCTGCAGGCGATCCGCCAGCTCGGCGGCTCGTCGGCGCCGCGTTACGCCGGGCTCGGTGACATCATCGTGTGCTCGGTCAAGGAGGCGGCGCCCGAGTCGGACATCAAAAAAGGAACCGTGGTCAAGGCGGTCGTGGTGCGGACCAGGTCGCGGGCCCGCCGGCGCGACGGGACGTACATCAGGTTCGACGAGAACGCGGCGGTGCTTGTGAACGCCGAAAAGGACCCTGTCGGCACCCGAGTCTTCGGGCCGGTTGCGCGGGAGCTGCGCGAGAAGCGATTCATGAAGATCGTCTCGCTGGCCCCCGAGGTTCTGTAGGAGCTGAAGATGAAGATCAAGAAGGGTGACACCGTCGAGATCATCGCCGGCAAGGACAGCGGGAAGCGCGGTCGGGTGCTGGTCGTCGACAGGTCGCGCGAGAGGGTGGTCGTGGAGGGCGTCAACATGATCAAACGCCACACCCGGCCCAACCCCCAGAAGAACGTCAAGGGTGGTGTCGTGGAGCGCGAGGCCGCCGTTCACGTCTCCAACGTGATGGTGATCTCCCCGGACAGCGGGCGGCGCTCCCGGATCGGCACCAAGGTTCTCGACGACGGACGCAGGGTCCGCGTCGCCAAGGTCGACGGCGCGATTCTCGACCGTTAGGAGGGACGATGGCGCGCTTGCAAGAGAAGTACCGTCAGGAGGTCTTTCCGAGTCTCCAGAAGGAGTTCGGTCTGACCAACCCCATGCAGGTGCCGAAGATCACCAAGATCACCTGCAACATCGGCGTCGGCGAGGCGAGCCGCAACGCCAAGCTGCTCGACGTCGCCATGGAGCAGCTGACCAAGATCACCGGGCAGCTGCCGGAGATGCGGCGGGCCCGCAAGTCGATCGCGGCCTTCAAGCTGCGCGAGGGCATGCCGGTCGGGGCCAGGGTGACCCTGCGCCGCGAGCGGATGTACGAGTTCCTCGACCGGCTGATCTCGATCGGGCTGCCCCGGGTGCGCGACTTCCGCGGGATCTCGCCCAACGCGTTCGACGGCCGTGGAAGCTACACCCTCGGGATTCGCGACATCCTGGTGTTTCCCGAGGTCGACTACCAGAAGCTCGAGTCGACCATGGGCATGAACATCACCATCACAACGACGGCCCCGACCGACGACCAGGCCCGCGCACTGCTCGCCGGCATGGGCATGCCGTTCAGAAGTCGTTAGGAGGCGCCGTGGCACGCAAGGCAATGATCGCGAAGAGCCAGAGGAAGCCGAAGTTCAAGGTGCGCCAGCGCAACCGCTGCCGGGTGTGCGGACGTCCGCGCGGCTTCATGCGCAAGTTTCAGCTGTGCCGCGTCTGTTTCCGCAAGCTGGCCCTCGAGGGGTTCCTCCCCGGGGTGACCAAGGCGAGCTGGTGAGAGGTGAAGCATGAGCATGACTGACCCGATCGCCGATCTGCTGACCCGGATCCGCAACGCGACCACGGTGCGGCACGACCGGACCGACATCCCGGCGTCCAAGATGAAGCTCGAGGTGGCGAAGATCCTCAAGCAGGAGGGCTTCATCCGCACCTTCAAGGTGCTCGAGGAAGGCCCGCAGGGCACGATCCGCGTCTATTTGAAGTACGCCGACGACGGCGAGCCGGTGATCCACGGCCTGAAGAGGATCTCGCGCCCCGGGTGCAGGATCTACCGGCGGGTCGAGGACCTGCCGCGGGTGCAGAACGGGCTCGGCGTCGCGGTCATCTCGACCAACCGGGGAGTTCTCACCGACGAGCAGGCGCGGGGCCTGCGGGTCGGCGGCGAAGTCCTGTGTGAGATCTGGTAGGGGGTCGCGATGTCACGGATTGGAAGAATGCCGGTTCCGGTGCCGCAGGGAGTCGAGATCTCGATTGCCGGCGAAGCGGTGCGGGTCAAGGGCCCGAAGGGCCAGCTCCAGGTCGGCCTGCTGCCGGGCATCTCGGCTGAGGTCGAGGGCGGAGAGCTCAAGCTCGCCAGGGTCGACGACGAGCGGCAGACGCGGTCGTTCCACGGCCTGCTGCGCGCTCTGGTGTCGAACGCCGCCATCGGCGTCTCCCAGGGGTGGTCGAAGGAGCTCGAGATCGTCGGCATCGGCTATCGCGCCGAGAGCAAGGGCCGCAGCGTGTTGTTCAACCTCGGCTACTCGCACCCGATCGATTTCAAGCTGCCCGAGGGCATCGAGGTCGACGTCGACGCGAAGGCCAACAAGGTGACGGTCCGCGGCATCGACCGCCAGATGGTGGGCCAGGTCGCGGCCGACATACGGTCCTTGAGACCGCCCGAGCCGTACAAGGGCAAGGGCATCCGATACGCCACCGAGCGGATTCGTACCAAGGCCGGGAAGCAGGGGGCTTGATCATGAGTCGCGTCACAGATCGCAAGCAGCGTCGGGTGAGGACCAAGCGCCGCTACCGCGCCGCGGTCCGCGGCAGTGCGGACCGTCCGCGGCTGTCGGTCTACCGCAGCCTGAGGTATCTCTACGCGCAGGTCATCGACGATGCCAACGGGGTCACTCTGGTGTCGGCCTCGACCCTGGAGAAGGCCGCCGCCGGGAACCTCAAGTCCGCGGGCAACCGCGAGGCCGCCAAGGTCCTCGGCAAGCTGATCGCCGAACGGGCGAAGGACCGCGGTGTCGAGTCGGTGGTCTTCGACCGCAACGGTTTCCGTTACCACGGTGTGATTCAAGCCATCGCCGATGGCGCCCGCGAAGCGGGTCTGAAGTTCTAGGGGTTGTCGACGATGATCAACCGAGAGACCGAGTTTGCAGAGACAGTCGTTCACATCAACCGCGTCGCCAAGGTCGTGAAGGGTGGCAAGAACTTCTCCTTCTCCGCGGTCGTGGTGGCCGGCGACGGCGCCGGCAAGGTCGGCTTCGGCACCGGCAAGGCGCGCGAGGTGCCGCCGGCGATCCAGAAGGCCAGTGAGCAGGCGCGCAAAGAGATGGTGAAGATCCCCATGGTGGGCGGCACCGTCCCGCACCTGGTGTGGGGTCAGTGGGGCGCGACCAGGGTCCTGCTGCGCCCGGCATCGCCGGGAACCGGCGTGATCGCGGGCGGCGGAGTGCGCGCGGTCATGGAGTCGGCGGGCGTGGCCGACGTGCTCACCAAGATCGTCGGCAGCCGCAATCCGTTCAACGTGGTGCGTGCGACATTCGACGCCATCGACCGACTGATGACCAGGGGCCAGGTCGAGAGCCTGCGCGGGGTCAACGTCGGCGCCGATGCCGACGTCGACGTCGACGCCGAGCCCGAGGAGCCGGCGGCGGCCGAAATGGCCGAGATCGACCAGATCGACGACAGCGTTGTGGTTGAAAAGGAAGACGACCGATGACCGCAGACAGCAAGGACCCGAAGCTCGCCGAGGAGAAGGCGCCGAAGAAGGCCGCGCCCAAGAAGGCGGGACCGAAGAAGGCCGCGCCGAAGAAGGCTGCCGCCGAGAAGGCCGCGCCCAAAAAGGCGGCGCCCAAGAAGGCCGAGCCCAAGAAGGCCG
>CAZMED010000129.1:1535-8560 GCA_964565045.1 uncultured Thermoanaerobaculia bacterium | reverse complement strand
CCAGCTCGCCGGGGCGCGCACCCAGGGAGTAGCCCGGATCGGTTCCGGCGACGGACGCGGCTCGCGCGGCTGAGGACCGGGCGAGAGATCACACCGGGGCACCGACGCTCCGCGAGAACACCATTCTCCTGCGCGGCGCGCCCGGAGCTGTCGGTCTCTCGTTCTGGTCCGGGTGGTGCGCAAATGGCTTGACATCGTTGAATTATTGTTGATACTAGGATTCATATTCTGCAAGCTCAAGCAGACGTTCAACACCCCGCGGTGGCGGAGTGTTCACACTTCATGAGACATGGGGTCGGCCACCGACGGCCTCGAGACAGAAGGAGTCCAGATGCTGAAGAGAGTCGTGACTGCGTGGATCGCCCTGATCGCCGTCGGTTCGCTGACCGCCCTTGCGGGGGATACCAGTTCGGGGAGCGGGCACTTCACCAACCATTTCTCGAATGTCCAGGTGACTGAGATGCCGGACGGCTCGATGGTGCAGATGATGCATTACAGCAACATGTCCCTCGCCGACGATCCGAAGCACCCGTCATTCAACACCGCGAGCGAGTGCGTGGGCGAGCTGCGGATCAACGCCGCGGGCGTGGTGAGCTCGGGTGCCGGCAGCTGCTTCGCCAAGGCCGTCGACGGCCACGGCTTCTCGTACTGGTGGCAGGTCGAGAAGGCCGGGACCGCCGACTGCCCGAACCTGTGCGGGACCTGGGGCTACTTCGGCGGCTACGGGCGCTTCGAGGGCCTTCAGGGCCAGGGCAGCTGGAAGGTGACGGCGAGCTTCGAAGGGACTGGCGACATCGGCACCTGGACCAACACATACTCGATGCCGTAGCTCGGGCCATCGACACTGGGATGTTTCGGGTGGGAGAGATCCCACCCGTTTTTTTTCGACTCCGAGCGCCGCGAGGTGGTCGCGCACCGGCCGGCTCTCGGCCGTCGTGTGCCCCCGCCTGCTCCCACTGTGGCCGCTGCAGCTCGGCGCTTCGGGGCGAGGGTGTCCGCCTCGTCGACGACGTCGGTTGTTTCGGTGCGGTCAGCTTCTGTTTTCGGCGAGAAAAGGCCGGCTCGCGACCTTCGTCATGGGTCCGGAGTCTGAAACCTGTCCGGTGAAATCACGAATACACAGGGAGCCTGTATGGCGTCGGGACGGCTCGCCTGTCCCGGCGAGCAGGTTCAACGCGAACCTGGGGCGAGGATCGTCGGTGACAACCGAAACCAAACCGTGGAGGTGAGAATGAGAGATTGGATGACGGCAGCGGCCTGCCTGCTGGTGCTGGCCGGGTGCGGACGGGAAGCGACGCGCGGCGGGACGACACGGCCCGCACCGACCAGCGGCATCGAGCTCGCGAACATGGACCCCTCGGTCCGGCCCCAGGACGACTTCTACCGTTACGTCAACGGGACCTGGCTCGCCACCACCGAGATCCCGGCCGACCGCACCAACACCGGCGTCTTCATGGACCTGCGCGACAAGGCGCGAGAGGACGTGAACGCCATCATCGAGGAGGTCGCGGTGCGCACCGACCTCGAGCCCGGCTCCGACGAACAGAAGGTGGCCGACCTGTACAACTCGTTCATGGACACCGAGCGACTCGATGCGCTGGGCCTCCAGCCCCTCAAGGGCGCACTGGCCGAGATCGACGCCATCGCCGACAAGGGCGAGCTCGCCGCGCTCTTCGCCCGCACCAGCATCGAGGGCGGCGGCGCTCCCTTCGGCCTCTACATATGGGTCGACGCCAAGGACTCGACCCGCTACGTGACGTACATGACCCAGGCCGGGCTCGGCCTTCCCGACCGCGACTACTACTTCAACCAGGACGAGAAGTCGAAGGAGCTGCGCGAGAAGTACGTGGCGCACATCAAGAGAATGTGGGAGCTCGCGGGCTTCAGCGACCCGGCGGGCTCGGCGGCCCGGCTGATGGACCTGGAGACCCGGCTCGCCTCCCACCACTGGACCAAGGTCCAGAACCGCGACGCCGAGGCGACCTACAACAAGTTCGAGCTCGGCGGCTTCGGCGAGCTCGCCGCCGGCTTCGGCTGGCCGGCCTACTTCGAGGCGGCGGGCCTCGCCGGCCAGGCCGATGTCGTCGTCCGCCAGCCGAGCTACCTCGAGGGCTTCGACGAGATCTTCCGGGAGACCCCGCTCGAGGACTGGAAGACCTTCATGCGCTGGAAGCTGCTCGACAGCTCCGCGAGCTACCTCTCGAGCGAGCTCGACGAGCAGAACTTCGAGTTCTACGGCCGCACCCTGCAGGGCCAGCAGGAGCAGCGGCCGCGCTGGAAGCGCGCCGTCGACGTGGTCAACGGCAGCCTCGGCGAGGTGGTGGGCAAGGTCTACGTCGCGCGCCACTTCCCGCCCGAGGCCAAGGAGCGCATGGTGGAGCTGGTGGGCAACATCCAGAAAGCCTACGCCGAGGCCATCGCCGAGCTCGACTGGATGAGCCCCGAGACCAGGGAGGCGGCGCTGGTCAAGCTCGAGAAGTTCACCCCCAAGATCGGCTACCCCGACCGCTGGGAGGACTACTCCACGCTCGAGATCGCGGCCGACGACCTGATCGGCAACGTCCGGCGCGCCAATCGTTTCGGTTTCGAGATCTTCCGCGAGCGCCTCGGGGGACCGATCCAGAAGTGGGTGTGGGTGATGAATCCGCAGACCGTCAACGCGGGCTACATCCCGACCCAGAACGAGGTCATCTTCCCCGCCGCCATCCTGCAGCCGCCGTTCTTCAACCTGGCCGCCGACGACGCGGTCAACTACGGCGCCATCGGCGCGGTCATCGGCCACGAGATGGGCCACGGATTCGACGACCAGGGCTCCAAGTACGACGGCGACGGCAACCTGCGCGACTGGTGGACCGAGCACGACCGGGAGGAGTTCAAGAAGCGGACCGGCGCGCTGGTCGACCAGTTCTCCCGCTTCCAGGTGTTCGACGACCTCAACGTCAACGGCGAGCTCACCCTGGGCGAGAACATCGGCGACCTCGCCGGGCTCACCATCGCCTACCGGGCCTACCAGATCGCCCTCGACGGCGAGGAAGCCCCGGTTCTGGACGGCTTCACCGGCGACCAGCGCTTCTTCCTCGGCATCGGCCAGGTGTGGAAGTACAAGGCCACCGACGAGGCGACGCGCAACCGGGTGCTCACCGACCCGCACTCGCCGCCCGAGTTCCGGGTCAACGGGACCCTGCCCAACATGCCGGAGTTCCTGGCAGCCTTCGAGGTTCAGGAGGACGACGGTATGTACCTTCCGCCCGAGCAACGGGTCAAGATCTGGTAGCTTCCGGCGCACCGAACGTCCAGGGCGGGGCACGGCCCCGCCCTGTTTTTCTCGGTGGCACAGCAGATCGTGCTTCTGAATGACGGCCGGAGCCGGACGCCCCCCGAGCGCCCGGGCACGCCCCGGGGAGCGCACACCTCCGGTGCTGCGGATGCCGTCCACGCGCGGCGCACCGCACACCCGGTCGAAGGCTCATGAAGAATGCGGGTTAAGATCTGTCGGACGGGGGGCCACACGGCATGCAGCTCGCTGCGATCGACTGGGTCGTCATCATCGCGTGTCTCGGGGCGGCCTTCGCGCCGGCCGTCTTCTTCGCACGGCGGGCGGGCTCGGGCACCGCGGAGTTCTTCGCCTCGGGGCGCTCGGCGCCGTGGTGGCTGATCGGCACCTCGATGGTGGCGACGACCTTTTCCACCGACACCCCAAACCTGGTGACCGACTTCGTGCGCACCGGCGGGGTGTCGATGAACTGGGCGTGGTGGGCCTTCCTTCTGACCGGCATGGCGACGGTCTTCTTCTACGCCCGGATGTGGCGGCGCTCCGGGGTGCTCACGGACCTCGAATTCTACGAGCTGCGTTACTCGGGACGGTCGGCCGCCTTCGTGCGAGGGTTCCGCGCGATCTACCTCGGTCTGTTCTTCAACTGCGCCATCATGGCATCGGTGACGCTCGCGGCCGTCAAGATCGCCAACGTCATGCTCGGCTGGGACCGCCTGCAGACGGTGATCGTGTGCGGTCTCATCTGCATCGTCTTTTCGGCGCTCGCCGGGCTGTGGGGGGTGCTCGGGTCGGACCTCGTGCAGTTCGTCATCGCCATGGTCGGCGTGGTCGCCGCGGCATACGTGGCGCTGTCGCAGCCGCAGGTCGGTGGTCTCGGCGGGCTGGTGGCCAGGATCGACCCCGCAACCCTGCGCCTGCTGCCCGACTTCTCCGACTGGGGGCTCACCCTGACCGTCCTCGTCATCCCGCTCACGATCCAGTGGTGGTCTGTGTGGTACCCGGGCGCCGAGCCCGGCGGCGGCTCCTATATCGCGCAGCGGATGCTCGCCGCGAAGGACGAACGGCACGCCATGGCGGCGACCCTGTGGTTCACCATCGCCCACTACGCCCTGCGGCCGTGGCCCTGGATCATCGTCGCCCTGTGCTCGATGCTCGTCTTCCCGACCCTCGGTGACATCAAGACGGCGCTGCCCCACGTCTCCGACGATCTCATCGGCAACGACCTCGCCTATCCGGCCATGCTGACCCTGCTGCCCGCGGGGCTCCTCGGGCTGCTGGTGGCGTCGCTGCTGTCGGCCTACGTCTCGACCATGTCCACCCACCTCAACTGGGGATGTTCTTACCTCGTCCACGACTTCTACCGCCGCTTCCTCAGGCCCGGTGCCTCCGAGCGGCACCTCGTGTGGCTGTCGCGGGTGATCACGGCCCTCCTGATGGTGATCTCCGGGGCCACCGTTTTCCTGCTCTCGACCGCCGGCGAGGCCTTCCAGCTGCTGCTGTCGATCGGGGCCGGCACTGGCCTGATCTACCTGCTGCGCTGGTTCTGGTGGCGGATCAACGCGTGGTCGGAGATCGCGGCGATGGCGGCGTCCTTCACCATCGCCTTCTCGCTCTTCATCGCCCGCAAGTCGGGGCTCGACATGTCGCCAGCCGCGGCCCTCGTCGCGTCGGTCGTGGCGACGACCCTGGTGTGGCTGCTGGTGACCTTCCTGACCCGACCGACGGACACCGAGACCCTGCGCGAGTTCTACCGAACGGTGCGGCCGGCCGGCCGCGGCTGGGCTGCAGTGGTCGATCCCGGGGAAGCCGCCGGCCCCCGCGACAGCCTGTCGCTGGCGTTACTCGGCTGGGTCCTCGGCTGCTCCTTCGTCTACTCGGCGCTCTTCGCCACCGGCGCCATCCTCTACGGGAACCCGGTTCAGGGGGCGGTGTGCCTCGCGGCGGCTGTGGCCGCCGGCGCCGGCCTCGGGTGGGTGGTGCCGAAGATCTGGCGAGGCGAGAAGCCGGCCGCAGTCAAGTGACGGAACGCACGCAGCGCTGCGAAGACTCTCCAAACGCGCCGACTCGGGCGTGTCGGCGAACGGTCGGCATGCTGCCGGGCTCGGCTCGTGCTCTTGGTCCCTCCCGAGCCCGAGCCCGTTACCGTTGCCGTGACCGATCCTGTGCACCTCCTGAGAAGGAGGGTGTCATGTTCTTCAACCTCGAGACGCTCGACGTGTACCGGGTTGGGCTCGATCTCGTCGTTTCAAGGTCGGCCTTCGGAACGGGCCTGAAACTCCGGTAACGGTAACGACAACGGGCTCGGGCTGGGGATTGACCAGCCGGCTCTCAGGCTCGGTGAGTGCCAATGCGTCGGCCCCACCGGATGACCGGCTTGCCCGGCGTGCAGACTGTGGCATAGTGCTCGCCATGAAAAATGCACTGCAAGTACTGGTCGTTTCTCTGACAGTGGTTGCGATGACCGCGTGCGGGGGCGGTGGAACGGTGGAAGACGAGTCCATGACACGCGTGGAAGATGACGTGCGCCAACAGCTCGCCGGGCTCGCGGACGGCGGCGGCGACCCCACCCGGGCCCTGGCGGGACTCGCCGTCGCCGTGCTGCGCGGCGGCGAGACGAGCTTCGAGGCGACGTTCGGGCGGGCGCGGATCGACCCCTCCGGTGAGGGCGACCGCAAGCTCACGCCGGACAGCCTGATGCGGATCGCCTCCATCTCCAAGACCCTGTCCGCCGTCGTCGTGATGCAGCTCGTCGAGGAGGGCGCGCTCGACCTCGACCGCGACGTCTCGGAGTATCTGGGCTGGGAGCTGCGCAACCCGAACTACCCCGACCGGGCGATCACCCTGCGGCACCTTCTCGCCCACGTGTCGTCGATCCGGGACGCCGGCGAGTCGTACATCATCCGCTACCCGCGCGCCCTCCGGGAGGCATTCGATCCGGCCGACCCCGACTTCGCGGAGCGCTTCCAGACTGCCGAAGAGGGCCGCGACCGGGGGCCCGGCGTGTTCTTCGAGTACTGCAATCTGAACTACGGCGTCGTGGGCACGGTCCTCGAGAGAGTGACCGGCCAGCGATTCGACGTGCTGATGGAGGAGCGGTTCTTCGCCCCCCTCGGTCTGGCCGGCGGTTTCAACGTCGCGGGCTTTTCCGAGGCCGAGCTGCAGAACCTGGCGACGCTCTACCGTAAGCGGGACCGCGAGGAGGTCTGGCATCCCGAGGGCGGGTGGGTGGCCCAGGTCGACGATGTGAGCGCGGGCATCCCGACCGCGCTGCCCGAAGGCGCCGACTACGTCCCGGGGACCAACGGGGCGCAGTTCAGCCCGCAGGGAGGGGCGCGGCTGTCGCTCGATGGTCTCGAGACCCTGGCCGTGCTGTTCTCGGGCGACGGCAGCGTCGGTGAGGTCCGGCTGCTCGCTCCGGAGAGCATGAACGAGCTCCGGACGGAGGTCTGGCGGTACGACCCGGAGCTGAAGAACCTCGAGGACTATGACGGCACGCTCAACGCTTGGGCGACGGGGCCCCGGATCATCACGGGCGAGACCGCAGGAGACCGGCTCTTCGCCGGCGACGACCGCACGTGGTACGGGCATTTCGGGGAGGCCTACGGGCTCCTTGCCGGGGTGTGGGCCGATCCCGAGACCGGCGACGCCCTGATCTACGCGATCACCGGCACCGCCTTCGACCCCTCAGCCGACGACGGGCCGACGAGCACCCTGACGCCCATCGAGGCCGCGGTCCTCGAGCAGCTTTCGA
>CAZMED010000129.1:0-1435 GCA_964565045.1 uncultured Thermoanaerobaculia bacterium | reverse complement strand
GCAGCCGCCGCACCGACGAGCGCGTAGGGGATCTGGGTGCGGACGTGGTCCATGTGGTCCGACGCCGAGGCCATCGACGAGATGATGGTGGTGTCCGAGATCGGCGAGCAGTGGTCGCCGAAAACGCCGCCGCCCAGGACCGCGGCGAGGTACAACGGCAGCGAGCCGTCGAGGGCCGCAGCCAGAGGCACGGCGATCGGCACCATGAGGGCGAAGGTTCCCCAGGACGTCCCGGTGGCGAAGGCCATGAAGGAGGCGAGCACGAAGGAGCCGCAGACCGCGACCTTGGCGCTGGCCGCGCCGCCGATGATGCCCGCCACGTAGGCGCCGGTGCCGAGCTCGCGCACGACGCCGCCGAGCGCGAAGGCGAGCACGAGAAGCGTGACCACCGGAATCATGCCGCCCATGCCCTGGAACACGTGGTCGACGAAGACCCTCCCCGACATCCGGCAGGGTCCGAGCGCGACCACGGCCAGGACCGCGAGGCTCGCCAGCACGGCCCACAGCACCGCGGTGGACCCGGAGCTGGCCTGGATCATCTCCCACAACCCCGCCTCGGGTGAGCTCCCCAGGCGGCCGGTGATCAGGATCCCCGCCACGATCGCCCCCACCATCGTGACCACGGGCAGCACCAGGTAGGCGGCCCGGGGCGTGATGGACGGGTCGGGGGTGGCCGACAGAACCTCCTCGGCCACCATGGGCTGGGCGCCGTCGGCCAGCAGCTTGCCCTCCTCCTGCGCCCGCCGCTCCGCCGCCCGCATGGGCCCGATCTCGCGGCCGAGGAGAATGGTCGCCAGGACGAGGACGATCGCCACCATCGGGTACGCGTTCCAGCGGATGCTGGCCAGCAGCACCGCCACGGGGTCGGGCACGCCCTGCACGGCGAGGAGTCCGATCACCAGAGCTCCCCAGCCGTTGAAGGGCACCAGGATGCAGATCGGCGCCGCGGTGGAGTCGCAGATGTAGGCGAGCTTCTCGCGGCTCACCCGGTAACGGTCGGTGAGGGGCCGCCCCACGGTTCCCGCCACCAGAGCCGTGATCGAGCTCTCCACCGTGATCAGGACGCCGAGCAGGAAGGGCACCATCTGGGCCTGGCGTCGGTTGGTGACCCAACGGCGTTCGGCGACCCTGGCAATGAAGCCGTCGACCCCGCCGGTGGCGCAGATCAGGGTCAGCACCGAACCCACCAGGAGGCTGTAGATCAGGATCCGGGTGTTGCCGGCATCCTGGAACACGGCGACGATCGAGGCCACGGTGGACGCTGTTGCCGTCACGGGGTTGAAGCCACCCACCACCAGCCACCCCATCCACACTCCGATCAGGAGGGCCGGGTAGATCTGCTTCTTCCACAGCGCCAGCCCGAGCGCCACGACCGGGGGCAGGATCGACCAGATGCCGAAGGAGGTCATGGGTGGGGACTATACACGAGGGGTGA
>CAZMED010000128.1:4341-8580 GCA_964565045.1 uncultured Thermoanaerobaculia bacterium | reverse complement strand
ACCCGGAGGTCGGTGTCGTCGAGGTTGAGGTAGGCGAAGATCCGGTCCTTCGGGAAGGTGTAGTCGGCGAGCACCAGGCGCTGGAAGAGGTTCATCTGCGCGATCTCGCGCTGCTGCTGGAATCGCGACAGCAGGAAGTAGATCTGCACCTGGAAGGCCGCGCCGGCGCGGCCCTCGTAGAAGGACGGCAGGAACGGGTTGGTGATGTCCTCGAGCACCATCACGCCCTCGAACCTATCGGCCAGCAGCTGCACCAGCGACGTCTTGCCGACGCCGATCGGGCCCTCGACGGCGATGTGGCGGAAGGGGATCTTGGCTGCGCTCATGCGGCTTTCTGATCTTAGCCTGCACGGGGCGCGGCGTCACGTCGCTGGTGCGTGGACGGGATCAAGTGCCCGCCAGCCGGGCGATGACGAAGAGCGCGCCCATGAGCACCGCGAGCACGCCGTTGGTGGCGAAGAAGGCGGCGTCCACCGCGTGCAGGTCGTCGGCCGAGACGAGGAGGTGCTGGCGCACGAGGAGCAGCCCCGCCGCCGCCGCCGCGAGCAGACGGTAGGGGCCGCCCCCGGCGACGACGGCGAAGGCGAGGAAACCGAGCATGGCGAGGCCGTGGAAGACCCGTGCCACCTGAAGCGCGCGCCTCCCGCCGAGGTTCGCGGGCAGCGAGTGGAGCCCGTGCGCGCGGTCGAAGGCCTCGTCCTGCAGGGAGTAGATGACGTCGAAGCCCGCGACCCACAGGCACACCGCCGCAGCGAGGACCAGCGGTGGCGCGGCAATCGTGCCGGTGACCGCGATCCATGCGCCGAGCGGGGCGATCGCGAGCGCCGCGCCAAGCCAGAGGTGGGCGGCAGAGGTGAATCGCTTGGCCAAGGAGTAGCCGAGGATCACCGCAAGTGCCGGCGGCGCCAGGGCCAGACACAGCGGATCCAGGGCCGCGGCCGCCACCAGCAGGAGCGCCGCCGAGAGGCCGGTGACCGCCCAGACGAAGCCGCGGCCGAGGCGACCGGAGGGCAGCGCGCGCCCGCTGGTGCGCGGGTTCTCGGCATCGATGCGGTGGTCTGCGAGACGGTTGAAGGCCATCGCCGCCGTCCTCGCTGCGACCATCGCCACCCCGACCCAGAGCCAGGTCGAAGGCGACGGCCATTCCGGCGCCGCTGCGGTGACCAGGGCGACGACCGCGAAGGGGAGGGCGAAGACCGTGTGCTTGAAGGCGATCATCTCGCCCGTCTCGCGGAGGTCGCCGACGGCGCGGGAGGCGACCGCGCTCAGCCCTTCCATCGCAAACCCTCATCCATGCTCGGCAGCCCGAGCAGGTCGAAGAGGCGCATGCAGTAGTGGTCGGCGAAGGCCGTCATGGCGGTCCCCTCGTCGGGATTGAGGTAGAACGCGGGGACGGGCGGCACGATGTGAGCGCCGGCGCGGGCGAGCCGGAGGAGGTTCTCGAGCAGGATCGGCGACAGCGGCGTCTCCCGCACACCCAGCAGGAGCGGCCAGCGCTGCTTGAGCGCGACGTCCGCCACCCGCTGCACGAGCCCGCGCGAGATGCCGTTGGCGAGCGCCCCCGCCATGCCGGCCGAGCACGGCAGGACGACGACCCCGGCCAGCAGGTGCGATCCCGAGGCGATGGGCGCTGCGAGGTCCGAGTCGGCCCAGGGGTGCAGGCGCGCCCGCTGCGGCTCGGACAGCTCGAGCTGGTCGCAGAACCCGCGGGCGGATGCCCACTCCGGGCCCAGCTCGTGGCTCAGCACCTTGCCCGCCGGGCCGGTGACCACAAGGTGCAGGGCGTCCACTCGCGCCGCGGTCAGGGCCGCGCGGGCGAAGCGGGCGGCGAGCATCGAACCCGAAGCGCCGGACACCAACAGGGCGATCTCGAGGCGCCCGCGGGAGCTGTCCGCGCCCTCACTGCCGGCCACCGTCAATGGAGTCATCGCGGCAGTATACCAGGCAGACACTGACAAAAAATCTTGACAGCAACCGGCACAGCACTTCGCCGCCATGCGACACATTCCTTTGTCACCTGCGGCCGGAAGTGGTGCACAGAGAGATTCATAAAACATTCATTTTCAATATTTTAAATGACACGGCACGCGTGGCACGGGGGCTGCTCCTGCAGAGGGCGTGCGGAAGGAGGCAGGCATGGATGGCAGATGAGCTCGGCCCGAAGCCCCGATCGCCAACCACACACGAAAGGAGACCGAACATGAAGACACAGACCGCAGTCCTGCTCGTGCTGCTGTGCGCCGTGGCCACGATGGCGGCGGCCGCCGGCGACCGGCCCGCGGTGGTCAACATCAACACCGCCACCCCCGAGCAGCTGCAGCTGCTGCCGCGGGTCGGCCCCGCCCTGGCGGCGCGGATCGTCGCCTACCGCGAGGCCAACGGCCCCTTCCGCACGGCCGACGAGATCGTCGCCGTCAAGGGCATCGGCGAGCGCTCCTTCGAGCAGCTCGCGCCGTACCTGGTGACCAGCGGGGCCACCACCCTGAGCGAGAAGGTCCGCCTGCCGCGGTCCTCGAGCTCCGGCGGGTCGAGCAGCGGCTGATGATCAACGGTGATCCGGCCCGGGGGGAGACGGGCTCGCTCCGGGAGGGATGACCCAACCACAGCGTGGACGGGATGCGGCCCTTCGGGGCCGCGTTTTCGCTGCAACGCGGAAATCGGAGGGGGTCATGAAGAGACCCACAATGCGACGGCCGCGCGACCGCGGGATGTCACTGGTGGAGCTCGCCGTCCTGGTGGCGGTGGTGGCGATGGTCGCCGCCGTCGCCGTGCCCGCCCTCGGCGACGCCCGACGGGCCGCGGCGTTGGCCTCGGCCGCGGGCCGGGTGCGGGGGCTGATGTTCCGCTGCCGGGCGGTGGCGGTGATGGAGCAGCGGTCCACCGGGCTGGTCTTCGAACGGCGGCCGGACGGCGCCTGGCGCTGCCTGATCGCTGCCGACGGCGACGGCGACGGGATCCTGCGCCGCGACATCGAGCGTGGGATCGACCCGGTGATCTCGGAGATCGTCGAGTTCGCGCCCCACGAGGCCGGCCTCGGCATCCTCGAGGGCGAGTTCGTCCCCGACCCGGCGGGACGCGGACGGCTGCGGGGCGACCTCGCCGACCCGGTGCGGGCGGGGCGCGGCGACATCATCAGCTTCACCCCCGACGGTCACGTGACGCCCGCCTCCGTCTACCTCAGCGACCGCCGGGCGAGGATGCGGGTGCTGCGCACGTACGGCGCCAGCGGCCGGGTGGTCTCGCTGGCGTGGCGGTCGGGGTGGGTGGAGTGGCGGCCTTCGGCGTTCTGAGCGGACGCCCGCGGGCGGTGCGCCACCGAACTCAGCCGGGTGCGGCCCCGTCGACCGGGCCTGCCGCTGCCAGGAACCGGCTCCGCACCACCTCCCCTGCCGCGGTCCGCACGGCGCCGACCAGCACGGCGTCCGAGACGGCGGACCCCTGGCCGACTTCGGCCCCCTCGAGGATCGCCGATCGGACCACCCGGGCGCCCGCCGCGACCCTCGCGCCGGCGCCGACGAGCGCGCACTCCAGCTCGGCCGTCGCGTCCACCTCCGCCGTGGGGTGGACCGCCGGCGTGCCGGCAAGCCGGGCCACCACCAGCGCCAGGTAGTCCTCGGGGGTGCCGACCTCCCGCCAGTGCCCGGCGACCACCGCCCCGCCGAGACGCCCGGCCGCCCTCGCCGGCTCCCAAAGCGCCGCAGGGACCTCGCCGGGCGCCGACGGCAGGGCGTCGAGGGCCTGGCGGGAGACCACCATGACCCCCGGGTAGAGGAACGGCGCCTCGTGGGCTCCGGGTCGGCCGGCGGACCGGATGTCCGCCACCCGCCCCGCCCCGTCGAGCTCCACCCGCGACCACCGGAGCGGGTCGAGGTGGGGCAGCAGCGCCAGTGTCACGAGGTCGTCGCGAACCCGGTGACGCTCGAGCAGCGGCGCCAGGTCGAGCCCGAGGGCGCCGTCGCCGTTGATGACCAGGACAGGCCCCTCGCGGCCGAGCAGGCCGCGGTCCCGCGCGAGCGCCAGGCCGCCGGCCGTGCCCATGAGCGAGCGCTCCCGCGAGATCTCGACGCAGGCGCCGAGCGGCGCGACCTCGGCCACCGCCGCAGCCATGCGCTCGGCGAGGTGGAAGGTGTTGACGACGAGGCGTGCGGCCCCGGCGCTCTCGGCGAGGCGCAGGGCCGACGCGATCACCGGCCCGTCGGGCAGCGGCAGCGCCGGCTTGGGCACCACGGCCGAGAGCGG
>CAZMED010000128.1:0-4241 GCA_964565045.1 uncultured Thermoanaerobaculia bacterium | reverse complement strand
ACCCCGTCGTGCGCCTCGACCGGGATCTTGAGCTCGCGCTCGATGCCGTCCTCGTTCATGTCGCGAGGATACCCAGTTTGCGGCTGCCGGCCAAGGTGCGGCGTGCGGCCGCTCCTGCCCCCGAAGCCCGGAAGGTCTGGGTCAACGGTGTACCATGAGCCCGTGCAGCATGTTGTCTGGGGCACCGCGGGACACATCGACCACGGCAAGACGGCGCTGGTCAAGGCCCTGACGGGGGTCGACTGCGACCGCCTGCCCGAGGAGAAGGACCGCGGCATCACGATCGAGCTCGGCTTCGCCGGCCTCGACGACGGCGAGCTCGCCCTGCACTTCGTCGACGTGCCGGGCCACGAGCGGTTGGTTCACACGATGATCGCCGGCGCCGCCGGGATCGACCTCGCGCTGCTGGTGATCGCCGCCGACGAGGGCGTGATGCCGCAGACGCGCGAGCACCTCGAGGTGATCCGGCTCATGGGCGTGCCGGGTGGCGCGGTCGCCCTCACCAAGACCGACCTCGTGGAGCCTGACTTCGCCGAGCTCGCGGCGGAGGAGGTGCGCGAGCTGCTGGCGCCGACGGCCTTCGCCGGCGTGCCCGTGGTGCCGGTGTCGGCGCACACCGGCGCCGGGCTCGCGGAGCTCCGGGATGTGCTCGTCAGCCAGGCGCGGCAGGCCCGTCCCCGCCAGATCGAGGGCCGCCCCTTCCGCGAGCCGGTGGACCGGGTCTTCAGTCTCACCGGCGCCGGCACGGTGATCACCGGGACCTCCCTGTGGGGCGCCCTCGAGGTGGGTTCGGACATCGCCGTCGAGCCCGGGGTGGGCAGCGCCCGCGTGCGCCGGTTGCACGTGCGGGGGGTCGAGCGGCAGCGGGTCGAGGCCGGCGAGCGCGTGGCGCTCAACCTCGTCGGAGTGGCGCGCGATACCCTCGAGCGCGGCCACCAGATCCTCTCGCCTGGGCCGTGGACCCCGACCCGGCTCGTAACCGTCGACCTGGAGCTCTTGAGATCCGCCCCCGGGCCCCTCGACGAGGGCGACGAGGTCGAGGTGCACGCACTCGCAGCGCGGGTTTCCGGGCGCATCGACCGGCTCGCGCGCCGTCCGCTCGAGCCGGGAGGCCGGGCCAACGCCCAGATCCTGCTGCGCGAGTCGATGCTCCTCTTTCCCGGTGACCGCATGGTGCTCAGGCGGCCGGCGCCGGTCAACACCTTTGCCGGGGGAACCGTGCTCGACGCCCACCTCCGGCGCTGGCGGCGGCGCGAGGCCGCTGCCCTCGACGGCCTGCCTTCAGTACAGCTCGCCGAGCGGCCGCGGCTTCTGCAGGCCTGGATCGGGTCCGCCGCCCTGGCAGGTTGCTCGCTGCCCGAGCTCGCAGGCCGCCTGGGGGCGCTCGAGGGGGCTCTCGAGGCCCCGCTCGGGCGGCTCCTCGAGGCCGGCGAGATCCTCGCCCTGCCCACCCAGCCGCCACGGTTCGTGGCCGCGGCCGCGGTGGACGGTCTGGCGAGGGAGGCCGCCGCCGAGCTCGCGAAGCGCCTTGCCGGCGAGGAGGTCTCGGCCGGCATTCCGGCCCGCGACTTCGCCGCCCGCCTGCTGGGCCGCAGCGCGGCGGCGCTGGCCGACATCTACCTCGATGTTCTGCGCCGCCGCGGGGTGCTCGAGCTGGCGCAGGGGAGGGTGGTGCCGCCGGGCCGCGACAGCCACATGACCGCAGCCGGCGAGGAGCTGGCGCGCCGGGTGGAGGACTGCTACCGCAGCCAGGGCTTCGAAGCCCCCTCCCCGCAGGCGGTCGCCGAGCAGCTGGTCGAAAAGCCCGCGGCCGTCGAGGCCATCTGCCGTTACCTCGTGCAGCGCCGTCAGCTCGTCCGTCTCGACGGCAGGTTCCTGGTCCACCGGGGACTGCTCGAGGACATGGCGCGGCAGGTGCAGGAGTGGGAGGTGGACGAGTTCGGGGTGGCCGAGTTCAAGGCGCGTTTCGGTCTCACCCGCAAGCTCGCGATTCCCGCTCTGGAGTGGTTGGACTCGGAGCGGGTGACGGTGCGGCACGGCGACCGGCGCCGGATCGTGCGGCCGCGGCCCTGATGGCGTTTACTGCCCGTCCGGTCGGTACTCGCGATCGCGCAGCACGCGCACGGTGCTCGAGTCGAGCCCGCCGAGATCGAGCCGCACCCGGGCCGAGTAGACGACCCACGACTCGTGCGCGGCGCCGTCGCGGGTCGCGGGCTCGAGCCTCCAGCTCGCGAGATAGCCCGACAGCCACGGATTGAGCCCGTCGTAGAGCTCGAGCGGCACGTAGCGGTCGCAGCGGCCCGCCTCGGTGATGTGCACCAGGGCGCGGAGATGGATCTCGTCCTCCCGACCCGGCGCCTTGATCCTGACCCGGCGCGGCGCGGCGAGGGTCGTCAGCTGGCTCTGCGGCGTGAAGCCGAGCTTGCGGAGGTTGCCCGGAGGCGCCATGGCCACCGGCACGCCGGGCACCGGGGGGCTGCCCGGGTCGGGGCTCTCGAAGACCTCCTCGAGCACCTCCGCTTCCTTCACCCGGCCGTCCATCGTGATCTCGAGAATCACCCACGACGCGCGCGCAGCGCCTCCGGCGACGGCGGGGTCGAAGCGTGAGCCCGTCAGCCCCTGCACCATGGGCGTCGTGAGCCCGGGAAACGGCAGCTCCAGGGGCACGCCGCCCAGGCACTCGCCCTTCGCGTCCACGAAGGCCGCAACGGTGGCGATCCCGCGCACGTCCACCTTGCGGGGCGAGGCCGATTGCAGCAGCGACGCGGGCTCGTCGACCGCGATCGCGAAGGGATTGACCGACTCGAGCTCGACGATCGGCACCGCGAGGGGGATCTCGAGCTCCAGGCGTTGCTGCCAGGCCCGAGACGAGGCGCTCTGAGCTGCCGCCGCTCCCGCTCCGAGCAGCACCAGCAACGATGCGATGGCCACGCGTTTCACGCCGGCATCGTATCACAGGGACCGGACGGGAGTCGGTGTCGGAGTACACTCGAAGGCCATGCTCAGGGTCGCCTTTTTCGTGTCGCCGCACGGGTTCGGACACGCGGCGCGGGCCGCTGCCGTCGCCGAGGCGCTCGCGGCTGTCCATCCGAAGCTCCACCCGCATTTCTTCACCACCGTGCCGCGCTGGTTCTTCGACGAGTCGCTCGGCTCGGACTTCAGCTACCACCGCTGCGAGTGCGACGTCGGTCTGGTCCAGGCCACGCCCCTGGTCGAGGACCCGGCCGCCACGATCGCGCGCCTCGAGGCCTCGCCGTGGTCGAACCCGGCGGCGGTCGATGACGTGGCCGAGCAGCTGAGCGGTCTCGGCTGCCCGTTGGTGGTGGCCGACATCTCGCCGCTCGGCCTGCGCGCCGCCGCCCGCGCCGGATTGCCGTCGGTGTTGGTGGCCAACTTCACCTGGGACTGGATCTACGAGCGCCTGCCGGAAGCACCCGAGGCCCTGGTCTCACTCGGGCGGGCGATGGCCGAGGACTTCGCCGCGGCCGCGCTGCGCATCGACGCCGAGCCCTGCTGTGCACCAGCGCCGGGCGCTGTCGCGGTGGCTCCGGTCGCGCGAGCGCCGCGTTCATCGCGCGCCGCGGTGCGGTCCGAGCTGGAGATTCCCGGCCACGCACCCCTGGTCCTGGCGAGCATGGGAGGCATCCGCTTCCGCTACGGGCGGCTCGATCAGCTCGCCGAGGCTGCGCACGGAGCGTGGGTCGTCGTGCCGGGCGGCGCGGAGTCGCCCCGCCGCAGGGGGCGGCTGGTGATGCTGCCCTTTCACTCCCGGTACTACCATCCCGACCTGGTGGGCGCCGCCGACGTCGTCATCGGCAAGCTCGGCTACAGCACGGTCGCCGAGGCCTGCCGCGCCGGCACCGCGATGGCCTACGTGGCGCGCCCGGGGTTTCCGGAGTCGGAGGTTCTCGCGCGGTTCGTGAAGCGCCGGCTCAACGCTCGCGAGCTCGACCTAGGGGCCTTTGAGAGCGGGAACTGGTTACCGACGGTGGCAAGGCTGCTCGAGCGCGGCCGTCGTCCGCCGGCTTCGAACGACGGGGCCGCGGCGGCGGCAGCGGCGATCTGGGCGAGGTTCCCGGAGGTGTTCGGGTCAGTGTGACTGGAGAGGACGAAGCTCTGGTCGGGATCCGGAAGGTTCGGCTCGACATTCCGGGAATCGACGGCTGAGAGGGAACCTATGAACGTGGAACGTTCGGCTCATCCGGAAATCCGTGGGATGGGCAGTAGTTGATTTCGGATTT
>CAZMED010000127.1:0-8598 GCA_964565045.1 uncultured Thermoanaerobaculia bacterium | reverse complement strand
ACCTTCAACGGCGGCCGCACCTGGTCGACCCAGACCAACCAACCCACCGCCGAGATGTACCGGGTGACGGTCGACGACCAGTACCCGTACTGGCTCTACGGAGGCCAGCAGGACAACAGCGCGGTGGCGATCCCGAGCCGCTCGCCGGGCGGCATCGAGCGCCAGGACTGGTACGAGCCCGCCGGCTGCGAGTCGGCGACGATCGCGGTCGACCCGCGCAACCCGATGATCACCTACGGCGGCTGCTACGGCGGCTCGATCTCGCGCTACGACCACGAGCTGCAGCACTCGCAGGAGATCATGGCCTGGCCGCAGCTGGCGGTGGGGCAGCAGGCTGCCGACCTGAAGTACCGGTTCCAGTGGAATGCGCCGATCCGCATCTCGCCGCACGATCCGTCGGTGCTCTACCACTGCGCCAACGTGGTGCTCAAATCCGCCGACGAAGGCCGCACCTGGACCGAGATCAGCCCCGACCTGACCCGCGACGACCCCTCGAAGCAAGGCTACGCCGGAGAGCCCATCACCCGCGACAACACCGGCGTCGAGGTCTACGGCACGGTCTTCGCGTTCGAGGAGTCGCCGCACCGGGAAGGCCTGCTGTGGGCGGGCAGCGACGACGGACTGGTTCACATCTCGGAGAACGCCGGCGGCGACTGGCGCGAGATCACCCCGGCCGGCATGCCGGAGTGGGGGACCGTCAACGCGATCGAGCTCTCGGCACACGACGCCGGCCGCGCCTTCATTGCCGTCCACCGCTACCGGCTCGGCGACTTCCGTCCCTACGTCTTCCGCACCGACGACTTCGGGGCCAGCTGGCGGCTGCTGACCGACGGCGCCAACGGCATTCCGGCCGATCACTTCGTGCGCGTGGTGCGTGAGGACCCGGACCGTAAGGGCGTGCTCTACGCCGGCACCGAGTTCGGGATGTACGCGTCGTTCGACGGCGGGGCGAGCTGGCAGTCCCTGCAGCTCAACCTTCCGGTCACGCCGATCACCGACCTCGCGGTCAAGCGCGGCGACCTCGTGGTGGCGACCCAGGGACGCTCGTACTGGATCCTCGATGACCTCGCCGCGCTGCACCAGCTTGCCGCGGCGTCCCGGGTCGCGGAGCCGCGCCTCCTCGAGCCGCGGCCGGCGGTGCGCTGGGTCGACCGCTCGGGGGCCGGCGGCCGCGGCAGCAGCGGTCAAAACCCGCCCTACGGGGCGGTGATCCACTACCTGCTGCCCGAGGCTCTCGACGCGGAGGACTCCGCCGAGGTGAAGCTGGAGATCCTCGACGACGCCGGCGAGGTGCTGCGGTCGCTGTCGAGCCAGACGCCCGAGCCGCAGGCGCCGAGCCCGTGGCGGCGCTTCTTCCCGGAGCTCGCCGAGCCGCCGCTGCTCGACGCCCGGGCGGGTGCCAACCGCTCCGTGTGGGGCCTGACGCTGGCCGACGCGGGTCTGGTCGACGACGCCGTGCTGTGGGGCTGGCCGGGCGGGCCGCTGGTACCGCCGGGGAGCTACGAGGCGCGGTTGACCGTGGGCGACTGGAGCGACACCGTGCGCTTCGACGTGGTGCCCGATCCGCGGATCGAGGTGGAGCAGGGGGCCATCGAGGCGCAGTTCGAACTGTCGCGCGACATCTGGCAGGCGCTCACGCGGACGCACGAAACCATCACCCGGGTCCGCGACCTCCGGACACAGGTGGAGGCCGTTTCCGGGCGCGCCGACGACGAGGACGTGACCGCCAGGGCCGAGGAGATCACCCTGGCCCTGACCGCCATCGAGGAGGAGCTCACCCAGGTGAAGAACGAGTCGAGCCAGGACGTGCTCAACTTTCCGCCGCAGCTCGACAACCAGCTGCTGAGCCTGCAGAGCGTCGTCGAGAGCACGCTCGGTCCGCCGCTCGAGAGCTCGCGGCAGCTCTTCGCCGCGCTCGAGTCCGAGCTCGAAGCTCACATCGCGGACCTCGACGCGGTGGTCTCCGGGCAGCTTCCGGAGCTCGAACGTCTCCTGGAGGCGGCCGGCGCCCCGCGAGTCGTGGTGCCCTGATCGCGAGGTGAGCTCGTGCCGCCCGTCCGGCACGCGGGACGCGTGCCCCACAAGGTGGGCCGTTGCGATGTTGTCGGGCAGCCGTCTCGGCTGCCGGGTGGAGGGGCGGAAGTCTCATCCGCCGTGTAGGATGGACTGGTGACCGCGGCGCTTCTTCTCGTGATGGGCCTTGCGGCAGCGGCGGGCCCGATGGCGGCCGATATCGGCGGTGACGGCTGCGCGCGGGCCAAGGCCGCGCGTGCCGCCGCCCACCACGAGCTCCTGGCCAAGCACACCGAGGACCCCGAGCACTTCAAGACCGATGTCCTGCACTACGTTCTCGAGCTCGAGGTCGACCCGGTCACGCGAATCCTCGACGGCACGACGAGGATGACGGTGAAGTCCGTGGTCGGAGGACTGGCGGACTTTCACTTCCGCCTGAATTCCACGATGCTCGTGTCGGCGGTCAGGGTGAACGGTCGCGCTGCGCCGTGGCAGCGGCGCCCGGACGGAACCACGATCAAGGCGGAGCTCGACCGTGCGCACGACGAGGGAGAGGTCTTCACGATCGAGGTGGCCTACCGCGGCCGGCCCGCACCGAGCTGGTTCTTCTCTGTCGAGAACGGCTCGCCGGTGGTGTCGACCTTGAGCCAGCCGTGGCACGCCTCCGACTGGTGGGCGGTCAAGGACGACAACAGCGACAAGGCGACTGGCGAGCTGCTGATCACCGTGCCCTCCGAGCTGACGGCCGTCGCCAACGGCGTCCTCGAGTCGGTCGAGAACCTGGGAGGCAACCGGAGGCGATTCCACTGGTCCACCGCCTACCCCACGAGCCCGTACCTGTTCGCCTTCGCCGCCGCCGCGTACGCCACGTTCGGTGAGACCTACCTGTCGGGCGACGCCCCCGTGCCGGTGGACTTCTTCGTCTACCGGGCGTCGGACAATCCTGCGAACCGGAGCGCCTGGCGCCTGGCCGTCGACATGCTGGCGACTTTCGAGGAGCTGTTCGGCGACTACCCCTTCAATGAGGAGAAGTACGCCATCTACCAGTTCCCGTTCGGTGGCGGCATGGAGCACCAGACGGCCACCGGACAGGGCGGCAATCACGCATTCTCCGAAACCCTGACGGCGCACGAGCTGGCGCACCAGTGGTGGGGGGACCTCGTGACCTGCGCCACCTGGCACGACATCTGGCTCAACGAGGGCTTCGCAACCTACTCCACCGCGCTATGGTACGAGTTCGCTTCGGGCACGCCGAATGCCGAGGCCCGCCGCGCCTACATGGAGTCCCGGCGGCCGGAGCAGCTCGACGGCACCGTCTACGTCGACGATGTCTCGGACCCGAGCCGAATCTTTTCGAGCAATTACTCCTACAGCAAAGGCGCATGGGTGGTCCACATGCTGCGCGGCGTCCTCGGCGACGAAGCGTTCTTCGAGAGCCTCGCCGCCTATCGCGAACGCCACGCGTACTCGACCGCCACCACGGAGGACCTCCGGGCCGTCGCCGAGGAGGTCTGGGGCGGCAAGCTGGGGTGGTTTTTCGACGAGTGGGTCTACGGTGGCGGTGCGCCGGCGTACCGCTACGGCTGGCGCGGGCACGAGATCCAGGGACAGCGTTACCTGGAGCTCAGCATCGAGCAGGCGCAGAGCGAATCGCCGTTCGCGATGCCGCTCCAGCTCGCCTTCAGGGTGCCCGGCGGGTCCTCGACCACGACCGTGTGGAACGATGCCCGGGTGCAGCACTACCTGATGCCCGTCACGGGGGCGGTGGACGCGGTGGAACTGGACCCCGAAACCTGGATCCTCACGCGCTTCGTCTCGGAGGCGGCGTTCGTCGACGGGCCGCCGAAGATCGTGGCGGTGGAGCCGGCACCGGGCGCCGCGCTGCGGGCCGGGGAGCGCCTCGACCTGCGTCTGACCTTCCACGAAGAGGTGGCGATCGAGCCTTCGGACATCGTGCTCAGGCGCCGCGGCGGCGGCGAGGTGCTCTTCGAGCTGGCCTACGACAGGCAGAGCCTCACGGCCACCGTCAGCTCCCGGCTCCCCCTGGCTGGCGGGTCCTACGAGGTGGTGGTGGCCGACAGCATCGTCGGTGCCGGGAGCGGCCTCGCCCTCGACGGTGAGATCGACGGGCCCGTGAGCCTGCCGAGCGGCGACGGAGTGGCCGGGGGACCGGCGGTTATCGAGTTCACGGCTCTCGGTACCCGACAGGCGGGCGTGCGTCGGTCGTCCGGACCGCTCCAGGGATCGGGGACTGCCGTCACCCCGTGATCTGCACTTCGGGGGCGTTTCGGCCGTGAGATCAGGGTTCGTCTCAACTCCAACCCAAACCCAGAGGCCGCCGTTTCGTATGAACCGGCACATCGGAAAAGGGCCTCGAACAGCCATATTCCCGGTGTCTCTGGAGGTTCGATGAGACGATTCTGCTTCGCGTTGCTGGTCGCCTGCTGCTGTGTCGGCTCCGTCGGGGCCAACGAACCCATCACCATCGGCGAAACCGTGCGCATCGAGTCGAAGATCATGGGGGAGGAGCGCACCGTCCTGGTGTCGACGCCGCCCGGCTACGAGCGCGGCGCCGAGCGCTACCCGGTGCTCTACATGACCGACGGCGACGCCCACCTCACGCACACCAGGGGCGCGGTGGACTTCCTGGCGCGCAACGGCCTCGTACCGCAGCTCATCATCGTCGGCGTCACCAACACCGACCGCACCCGCGACCTGACGCCGACCCACGTCGCGAGCCGGACCGTCAACGGGCGGGTCTTCGAGAGCCCCACCAGCGGCGGCGCCGCGAGGTTTTTGGACTTCTTCGCGCAGGAGCTCTTTCCCTACGTCGACGACCACTACCGGACGCTGCCGCTGCGGGTGTTCTCGGGTCACTCGTTCGGCGGCCTGTTCGCGCTCAACGCACTCTTCGCCCGGCCGGAGATGTTCCAGGCCGCGCTCGCGGTGAGCCCGAGCCTGAACTGGGACGACGACTTCCCGATACGGCAGGCGGGCGCGTTCTTCGAGGGGCGCGACCGATTCGACGCGACGCTTTTCGTCGCCATGGCGAATGAGGAGGAGGGCGACCCCAGACCGAACCGGCTCGATCGGCTGGAGGAAGCCCTCGAAGCGTCGAATGCGAAGGGCTTCGAGTGGCGGGTGATGCGGATGCCCGACGAGACCCACGGCTCGGTCGTTCTCCGGGCTCAGTACTGGGGGCTTCGCGACGTGTTCAGGGCCTGGCCGCTGCCGGCCGATCCCGAGACCGGCGCCTTCGCCGGCACCCTCGGCGACCTCGTCGAGCACTACGAAGGCCTGTCGAAACGATACGGCTTCGCCGTCGTCCCGACGGAGAGCGCGGTCAACCGTCTGGGCTACCAGGCCCTCGGGCGCGGGGACACCGACGGTGCCATCGCGATCTTCCGCCACAACGTCACGCTCTACCCGTCCTCGGCCAACGTCCACGACAGCCTCGGCGAGGCGCTCGAGGGCTCCGGGCGGGATGAGGACGCGTTGGCGGCCTACTCGCAGGCCGTGGAGAACGCGGGCCGCATCGGCGACGATCGGATCGATGTCTTCACCGCCAACCGCGACCGGGTCCGCGACCGGCTCGCGGCCGGGCCATCGGAGTAGGCGCGGGGCCCATTCACCGGAACCACCCGGGCTCGGCGCCGTGCCGGCGGGCGTCGCGGACGATCCGCGCGAGCTCGAGCCTGGCGTTCCTGACCTCCTTGTCGAGGAGCCGCAGCTCGACCTCGGCGCGGTCGATGCGCGCCATGATCGCCGCGGTGAGCCGGCCGCCTTCGAGGCGGTCGATCTCGGCCACGAGCCGCGCTCGCTTGCTCTCGAGGCCGCCGACGACGCGCCGCTGCTCGAAGTACCTTCCGCGCCAGTGGTCTCGGTCCGCGGGCGGCGAGCCCGGGCCCGCCACCGTGCGATGCGCCTCGACCGCACCGCGGGTCAGACTGCCGCGGTCCGCGATCTCGGCCAGGTTCGAGCTCGTAATCCTGATCTCGCCCGAGCCGTCCACGGCCGCCGATGCGTTGAGACTGACATGGCGTGCGTAGTCCGCCAGGGTGCCGGGGCGCGGCGTCGGCGTGCGGGTGGGTTCGTCGGCGGCCGCAGATGCGGCCGCGAACAGGACAGTCGCGAACGCGGCGAGGAGCTGCCGCGCGATGTGCGATGAGTAGAGAGTGTTCATGCCGGAAGTCCTTCCGGCGTGGACGGGATGACGGGAGTATACACCGACACCAACTTCGGCGCGCTGCGGACCTGTCTCGCAGCAGCTCGCTTCGGGGCTGTTCAGGTTCGGCCCGTCATAACGTTGAACGTTCGAACGTTGGAACGTTTCACGTTGCCACCCGGCCACCCGGCACGCGAGACGCGTGCCCCACAAGAGCAAACCTGTTGATGTTGGCTGGCTTTGTGGGGCAGCCGTCCCGGCTGCCGGGTGGGAGGGGCAGAGGCTGCTGAAATCGGCCTCTTACCGGATCAATACTCGAACGAAAAACGTTCGAACGTTTCAACGTTTCAACGTTCCAACGTCGGGACAGCCGGGCGTGGAAGCCGGCAGGATTTCAGTACACGTCGAGGTCGTGAGCGAACGCCACCTCGCCGTGGAAGTTCTGGCGGATCTCGGCGAGCAGCTGCTCCTCGGTGGCGCCCCACATCAGCTGGTGGATGAGCACGAGCAGCTTCGGCCGCGCGCGGGCCGCGATCCCGCCGAGCTCGATCCCCGAGGTGTGGGCTGCCGCGTGGTAGGCCTGCCAGTCGGGCGTGCGGTGGTCCCACCCCGCCTTCGCAGAGACCTCGTGCACGAGCACGTCGCAGCCGTCGCAGGCCTCGACGATCGCGTCGGTGGGCGCGGTGTCGCCGGAGATGACGATCGAGCGGTCTGCGGTCTCGAAGCGGAAGCCGAAGGCGTGCTGCCAGCCGCCGTGCGACACGGCGAAGGCGGTGACGGTGACGTTGCCGTCCTCGTACACGAGCCCGGGGGCGATCTCGTGGACCTCGACCACGATGCCGCTTGCGTTCTGCGGCTGGGCGCCGTGCAGACGGACCTCCACGTCCTCTGCGTATGCGGCGAGGAGGTTTTCGGTCATCAGGCGCGTGCCCGGCGGGCCGTAGACCTCGAAGGGTTTCTCCCGCGCCAGCACCCACGGCTGAAGGGAGGGAGACGCAGCGGATGCGGGCGCCTCCGCCGCCGTCGCCGCCGGGCTCGGATCGTTGCCGGTGGTTACGGCGCAGGCTGCGGTCAGCGCGACGGCGAGGGAGGCCACCGCAGCGAAAACCCCGATCGGGGGGCGAGAAGACCTCATCCCCAGACTTCGGACGGGGCCTGGAGGCGAGCGACCGGACGGCCGCCCAGGAGGTGCTGGTCGAAGATCTCGGCGACATCGTCCCTGGTGACCCCGACGTACATGATGCCGTCGGGGTAGACGAGGACGTTGGCGCCCAGCTCGCAGGGCTTGAGGCAGCCCGATCGGGTTACCAGGATCTTGCCGAAGGCCTGCCGCTCCTGGATCAGCCGGTTGAACTCGGCGAGGAGCTCCGGCCCGCCGCGTTCGCTGCAGCAGCCCTTGGGGTGTCCGAGAGGACGCTCGTTGAGGCACACGAAGACGTGCTTGTCGGGCTTGGGCATGCTCCCTCCCTGCGCGATCGGCCGATCTCCACGCGCGGAGCAACAGGCACCATCCCCGGGTTCTTCCGCCCGCCGCCCGGCGGGCGATCGATCACTCGAAGGAGATCAGCTCGACGTCGAACACCAGCATTCCCTGTGGGGCGCCCGCCTGGCCCTTGTAGGCGAGCTCCTCGGGGATCCACAGACGGCGTTTCTCGCCCGCCACCATCAGCTGCAGGCCTTCGGTCCATCCGGGAATGACCCGGTCGAGCGGGAAACTGACCGGTTCGCCGCGCACCACCGAGGAGTCGAAGAGCTGGCCGTCGGTGGTCCAACCGGAGTAATGGACCGTGACGGTGGACGACCTCTTGGGGTGCGCGGTGCCGACGCCGGGGCGCAGCACCTTGGAGGCGAGCCCGCTGGCGGTGGTCTCGGCGTCCGCAGGCGGTGCGGCGACGTCGTCGGGGATCTCGGGCGGCGGCGGGGGCTCGGGCTTGTCGGTGATGCCGAGCAACTCGACGTCGAAGACCAGCATCCCGGCGGGCCTGCCGGGCATGTCGTTGTAGGCGAGCTCCTTGGGGATCCACAGTCGGCGCTTTTCGCCGACCACCATCAGCTGCAGGCCCTCGGTCCAGCCGGGGATGACGCGGTTGAGCGGAAACGTGGCGGGCTGGCCGCGCTGGACCGACGAGTCGAAGAGCTGGCCGTCGGTCGTCCAGCCCGAGTAGTGGACGGTGACCTCGTCCCAGGCGTCGGGGTGCTCCTCGCCCTTGCCCGCGGCCAGCACCTTGGTGCAGAGACCGCTCTCGGTGCAGACGGAGTCGCCGGGCGGCGCCGCCACGTCGGGGGGCGTCTCCGGGGCTTGCGCCGCGGCGGCGGCGGCGAACAGGACGAAGCACGCGATGGCAATCAGTGTGATCTTCATGGCGCACACCCTAACCCGGACCGCGCGTTCCGGCAAGAGCACTCACCGTCAGCCGCGT
>CAZMED010000126.1:0-8616 GCA_964565045.1 uncultured Thermoanaerobaculia bacterium | reverse complement strand
CGACGCCGCCATCGAGGAGGAGCAGGCGCGGCAGCAGAAGGAGCAGAAGCGGATCAACGTCGACACCGAGATCGCCGAGGCGGACCGCGCGCTGAGCCTCAAGAAGGCCTCGATCAAGAAAGAGGTCGACGTCGCCGACGCCCAGGCGGTCAAGGCCGGCGAGATGGAGATCAAGGTTCAGGACATCAAGATCGCCGAGCGCGAGGTCGAGCGGCAAAAGCTCGAGCTCAACGCCGATATCCGCGAGCAGGCCGACGCCAAGAAGTACGAGGCGGAGCGCCTGGCCGACGCCAAGAAGTACACGGTGGAGCAGGAGGCGTCAGCGGAGCGGCTGCGGCGCGAGCAGGCCGCCAAGGCGCTTCAGGCCGAGGGTATCGCCAAGGCGGAGGCGGAGTCGGTGCAGCGGCGGCAGATCGGACTCGCCGAGGCCGAAGCCATCCAGGCGCGGGGCGAGGCGGAGGCCGAGGCCCGCCGCAAGCTCGCGGAGGCCCTCAAGCTCTACAACGAGGCAGGTCTCTCCATCGAGGCCCTCAAGGTGTTGCCCGAGATCGCGGCCGCGGTCGCCGAACCGCTCGCGCGCGCCGGTCAGACGACCATCATCTCGAACGGCGGCCGGCCCGGCGACGGTACCGGTGCGGCCCGCCTCACCGACGACGTCATCCAGGTCCTGTCCCAGCTCGGCCCGGTCATGAAGCAGCTCTCGGGAGTCGATCTCGACAGCCTGCTGCACAACATCGCGCGGCTCCCGGGTGCGGCGGCGGACGCGATGGAGAAGGGCGCCGCGAAGAAGTCGGACTCGGACGGGGTTTTCGGGAAGGGCTAGATGGGCGCGCAGCGGGAGCTCAATGCGCTCCTCTTCGAGCTGCAGGCGGCGTTGTCGCCGCTCGAGCGGGCGAAGATCCTGGCCCGCGCCTGGCGCACGGTGCGCGACCTGAACGCTGTCGACCGGCGGCTGCTCGTCCGCCACGCGGGCTTCGAGGGCGCCGAGCAGATCGTGGAGGGGCTCGTCGCGCGGCGCGGAGGTGTGGCGCCGGCACTGCTGCTGCGGATGCTCGGCAATGCCCGCTCGAGCGACGGTGCCGCGCTCGGAGAGCTGCTGCAATCGATCCGGGACCCGAAGCGCCGCGAGGGGTTGGCCGATCAGGGAGCTCGGGTGGCCGCGGAGCTCCTGCGCGAGCCCGCACCCGAACCGCCTCGGGAGGCAGTCAACCAGGCGGAGCGCGCGTCGCGCAACATCGACGAGATCGCCGCGGCGGCCGCGGAGGAGGCCCTGGCGGCGCTGCATGCCATCGACAGTACGGGTGGGGTGGACGAGCCGGGGGAGGTGAAGGCCGCACAGCCGCCATCCGCCGACGAAGCCGCGCCCCGTCACGTCGCGCGCGCCGCCCCGGCCCCGGGGCTCGCGCGCCACCCGCGCCCCGCCGGACCGCCGCCGCGGGCGCCGGAGTCCGCGTCGACCGAGGAGCCGGTGGAAGCCCCACCCCGGCACAGCGCGGCGCCCGGCTGGAGGACGCTCTCCGAGCCTCCGGCGACGCCGCCGGCGTTCGCTCCCGCGGCAGCGGCCGAAGGAGCTCCGCGCCGGAAGGGGGACGCCGCGAGCTTCGACGCCGCGATGGTGTTCTCGGCCCTCGGCGCGGACGACTCAGTGGTGTCGCGGCTGCTCGTCCTGCACCGGGAGCCAGGTGCTTTCCGTGGCTCGAGCACTGCCACGTTGCACGAGCTGCTGCTGTCGTTTCCCGACGGGTGGCCGCGGCGTCGTGCCCTGATGTCGCTGATCAGGAGCGGGGTCGTTGCCGCGCCGGAGGGGGCGGTCGAGCTCGCGGCAACCCTCGACCGCGAGCCCGATCGCAGGTGGTGCCTCGCCCTGGTTGCGGCGGGCACCGCGCTCAAAGGTCCTGCACTGCAGCGGGCCCTGGAACTGGTGGATTCGACCTCGGCCAAACGGAGGCTGGCGGGCGGCTGAGCTCCCGGTTGAGGCGACCGGGATGTGTCGAACGGCCGTCACTCGTCGGCGCCGTGGATTCGCAGAAGCTCCTTGAAGCGCGGGTCGCCGCGGATCGGGTCCCAGACCGGATCGTGCTGCAGGGTTTTCACCGACAGCCATCCCGGCAGGGACAGTGCCTTCTGGATGGTCTTGACCGCCTTGTAGGGCTCGTCAGTCCAGGCGTAGATCTTGGCGAGACGGACGAGGTAGCTGTGGCCGGCCATGGCATCGGCCGACACCGGCAGCAGCTCCACCGCCCGCTCGCCGGCCGCGATCGCCCGCTCGTGGTCGCCGAGCATGGCGTAGGACCAGCCGAGGGCCGCGTGCAGCGCCGGATCGGCCGGAGAGAGCTCACGAGCTCTTTCGAGAAAGGCCCGCGCCTCATCACAGACGTCGAGAGTCGGCCCGACGGCACCTCCGCGCACCTGTGCCTCGCACTGGCAGAGCGATTTCGGGAACACCTCTTCGTTGATGGGGTCCGAGATGAGCTCGTCGGCCTCGTCGATCCAGCGCAGGGCGCTCTGGGAGTCGCGCTCGAAGAGAGCCTGCTCGAAGCGGTAGAGGCCCTGCTGTGCTGGGTCCTTGTCGGGCATCGTCTCGAGGACCTCGCGCGCGGCCGCCGCCGTGCCGTCCCGCGCGCGCAGTATCCTGGCATAGAAGACGTAGGGGAAGATGTCGTCCGGGGCCATCTCGATGGCGCGACGGCAGTGAGTCACCGCCTCGTCGTAACGCCGCATCCGTCCGCAGGTGGACGCGAGGTCGACGACGTTGACGTCGCTCTTCGGGTCCATCACAGCGGTCCGCTGCAGGGCGTCGAGCGCCTCCTCCCACCGCCCCTGGCGGCGCAGCACGATGCCGATGCTGGCCACGATCAGGGGGTCGTTGGGGCGCCCGGCGGCCGCGGCGCTCAGCTCGGCCAGCGCCTGCGCGAAGTTTCTCTGTCCCCAGTAGTAGTAGTAGCCGAGCGCGCGGCGGCCTTCGGGCAGCCCGGGTTCGATCTCCAGGGCGCGGTGGGCGGCGGCGTAGGCGCCCGCCAGCCGCTGCGGCGAGCGGTCGTATCGGAAGTGGAACATCTGGCTGTGGAACTCGCTGACCGCAACGTGGGCCAGCGCGAAACCGGGGTCGATCTCGACGGCGCGGGCGAAGCTCTCACCCGCGGACTCGAGCTCGCCGAGCTCGAAGCTCCAACGATGCGGGAGCCCGCGCAGATAGGCCTCGTAGGCCGTCATGTCGGCAGTCGGCCTTGACTCGATCAACCTCCGCTCGGAATCCTGAAGCGGCACCCGCAGCACGTCGACGACGTTGAGGGCGAGGTCCGACAGCACGTCGAAGACCTCGGAGAGGGCGCGGTCGTAGCTCCCGCTCCACAGCAGCGACTCGTCGGGCACCCTCAGCAGCCGCGCGTCGAGCCGTAGCCTCGGCCCGCCCTCGGCCTGACGGTCGAGGCGCACGTCCGCCGCCAGCACGTGGTCGGCGCCGAGCTCATCGCCGATCGCCGCGATCGGCGTGTCATCGACCGCCGCTGCCTGGGCGCTCGACCGCGAGATGACCACCAGCCCGCCGACTGCGGTCAGCCGGTCGGTGACCTCGTCGCTCAGGCCGGCGGCAAAGAAACCGTCATCGGCGCTCCCGAGATTTGCGAAGGGCATGACGACCAGGCGCGGGGAGCCGGCTGCGGGGCTCGGCAACGGAACGCTCGGCTCCTCGCGCTCGAAGAGGCCGCACGAGGTCGCTGCGGTGACGATCGCAAGCGCCACCAGCAGACGCGGCACGTGGAGCTCCCGGCGGCGAGAACCCGCTGAGCGCTGCTCTTCCTGGACGCGCTGCGACTCCATGACGCGACCTCCGGCGGTCGCGGCGTCGGTCCGGATGGGACCGCGCGCGCCCGTGCGCATGATGATACCCCTTTCCGGCACGCCCGCACCGCCCACTCAACCCGAGCGAGAAACGTGGTCGAGACACCCGCGCAGCCGCTCGGCGAGCCGGGAGTGCCGGGTGCGCATCTTCGCGTTGCTCACGGCGCGGCCGAGCGCCCGCGTCGAGCCGACGATCACCACCAGGCGTTTGCCGCGGGTGATCGCGGTGTAGAGCAGGTTGCGCTGCAGCATCACGTGGTGCTGGTGGTGGAGAACGATCACCACTGCCGCGTACTCGCAGCCCTGGGCCTTGTGGATCGTGCACGCGTAGGCCGGCACCACGTCCTCGAGGTCGTCGGCCGAGATTTTCAGCCGGCGTTCGTCGAAGCGTACCGTCAGCTCGCGGTTGCCGTGGTGGATGGACTCAATGCGGCCGAGGTCGCCGTTGAAGACCTCGAGCTCGTAGTTGTTGCGCACCTGCATGACCTTGTCGCCGACCCGGAACTGGCGCCAGCCGACCACGAGCTCGCGGCCCGGCGGCGTCAGGACCGCCTGCAGCCGTTCGTTCAGCCGTCCGACGCCGAGCTCGCCGCGGTGCATCGGTGCCAGCACCTGGACGTCGTCGATCGGATCGAGGCCGTACTTCTCGGGAATGCGCCGCGCCGCGAAATCGACGGCGAGCTCGGCCGCCTCCGAGGGATCGTCGCGCGCCACGAAGAAGAAATCACTGTGCTCCGGGTCGGGCGCCAGCCGCGGCATGTTGCCGGAGTTCACGCGATGGGCATTGACGACGATCAGGCTGCGTTCGGCCTGACGGAAGACCTCGCGGAGCCGGACGACTCGGACCCGCCCGGAGTGGACGAGGTCGGCGAGCACGTTGCCGGGGCCGACCGACGGCAGCTGGTCGGCGTCCCCCACCAGGACCACCCGGCAGGGCGGGGGCACCGCCTGCAGGAGCGCGGCGGCGAGCTCGATGTCGAGCATCGAGACCTCATCGACCACCAGGCAATCGGCCGTCAGGGGGTTCTCGCGGTTGCGGTTGAAGGACCGGGTCTTGGGGTTGAACTCGAGCAGGCGGTGGATGGTGGCGGCCGGGTGAGCGGTGGCCTCCGAGAGCCTCTTGGCGGCCCGGCCCGTGGGTGCGCAGAGGAGCACCCTCAGGTCCTTGCGGTCGAGGATCTTCACGATCCCGCGGATCAGGGTCGTCTTCCCCGTCCCGGGTCCGCCGGTGACGACGACGACCTTCTCCAGAAGGGCGGCGGCCAGGGCTTCCCGCTGCTCGGCTGCGAGCCGGATCTCGGACTGACCCTGGAACCAGGCGATCGCGAGATCGGCGATCACGGGGTCGGCGCCCGGCGCCGCCTGCAGGACCGCCGCCAGGTCGCGGACCGCACCGACCTCGGCGGCCTCGAGACGCGGAAGATAGACGGCCGGCGGGCCCTCGCCGCGTGGGTGGATTCGGACCAGCTGACGCGCCGCCAGGCTCGCCAGCGCCGGCGGCAGCGCGGCGGCATCGGCCCCGAGAAGGACTGCGGCGGCCGTGAGGAGCTCGTCCTCGGGAAGGAAGACGTGTCCCTGGCCGGAGGACTCGCGCAGGGTGTGGAGAATCCCCGCCTCCAAGCGCTCGAAAGCGTCCTCAGGGATCCCGAGCTGGCGCGCGACACGATCTGCGGTGAGGAAGCCGACCCCGAAGATCTCCTCGGCGAGCCGGTAGGGGTTCGCGCGCACGACCTCGACCGAGCCCGGGCCGTAGCGCCGGAAGACCTTGACCGCGATGTTCGGCGACACCCCGTGCGCGGTCAGGAACACCATGATCTGCTGGATGCCGCGGTACTGCCCCCAGGACTCGCGGATGCGCTGGAGAGTGGTCGGTCCGATACCGCGCACCTGGCGGAGAAGCTCCGGCTCCGAGTCGAGGACCTCCAGGGTGCGAAGTCCGAAGGCCTCGACGATATGCTCCGCGCGCTTCGGGCCGAGCCCCCTGATCTTGCCCGATCCCAGGAAGCGGCGCAGACCGTCGAGGGTGGACGGCTCGACGTGGAGGTAGGACTCGACCTCGAACTGGCGGCCGTAGCGGGGGTGCTCGACCCACTGCCCGCTGAGCCGCAGATCGTCTCCCTCGCGCACGCCGAGCAGTGGCCCGATCGCAGTCAGCGGGGCGCTGTCCTCGGGGTCGAGGCGGACGACACACCAGCCGTTCTCCTCGTTGCTGAAGAGAATGCGCGCGACCCTCCCGTGGGCCGACTGCCGTTCCCCGGCGGCTTGTCCCGGCATCGGGGCGATTGTAGGCCAGCTTTCAGCCGCCGTCGAACCCCATGAGGGCGCGGACCCGGGCGGCATTGTCACGGTCGGTGAGGATTTCCAGGAGGGACAGCGCGACCTCCACCGCGGACGAGGGGGCGGTGGAGGTGAGAACCCGGCCGTCCCGCACCACCGCGGCATCGACGAGCTCGCACGCGTAGCCGGCCAGCTGGCGACGGCGGCGGCCGTCTCCCAGATGGTAGGTCGTTGCGCGGCGGCCCTCGAGCACGCCCGCGTGCGCCAGGGGGAGAGCCCCGACGCAGATACTGGCGATGGGCTTGTCCCGGCTGTCGAAGGCGCGGATGAGGTCAACCACCGGCTGCGAGAAGACCTGCTCGTAGTAGCCGTACTCTTCGAAACCACCCGGGACGGCGAGGGCGTCGAATATCGAGGGATCGATGTCGCCGATCACGGCGTCCGGCCGGACCCTCATGCCGAAGGTGCTGACCACCTCGCGGTCGAGTCCGACGGTGACGACCTCGATGGCCTCGGAGCCCTCCAGCGACGCCCATCCCAGAACGTCGAAGAAGGCCGCGGCCTCGAGGATCTCGAACCCGCCCGGCAGGAGCAGCGCCACGCGTTTCACGATGTGGCCCCAGGTTGGTGGGGGCTCGATGGCAGGTTCTCGGAGTCGCGCGGCGAAAAACCGCAATCCTCGAAGACCAACAACCGGGCGTCGGCGGCGAGGTCGGGGGAGGCCGTGGCGACCATGTGCGCATTGAAGTCCACCAACCGCCGGCTCGCGCGCAAGCTTCGTGTCAAGATCTCACCCATGGTGCTCCCGTTGCGGCTCCGAGCCCGGCCCGGGCACTGCGAAACAATACCATTGGTGTCAGGGAAGACCAGGCCGGGACATCGTCAGCGCCCAGACCCGCTGCGGTGGTGAACCAGAAACCTCCGGCCTGCTGTCGCGATGGCGACCAACACCGCCAAACTGACGAGGGCGAGAGGGTTGTTCTGCACGAGTCGAGCGACGAGGGCCGCGGTCGCCGCGGCAGCGGTAATGGTCGCCGTCCCGGTGATCAGTCGGCGGCCCGCCCGCTCGTGGAACGCGAGTGCGCTGACGGCGGTGAAGATGAACAGGAACGCGAGGCTCGCGGCCTCGACGAGGATCTCCAGATTGCCGACGGCTGCGAGAACCGCCGACAGTGTGCCGAGGCAGAGCACGGCGCGATCCGGCTGGCCGGCGGCGTTCTTGTGGTCGAGAGCCTTCGGCAGCTCGCCGTCATCGGCGACGATGTACGCGAGACGGGCGGTCGCGAAGAGGGTCGAGTTGATGGCGGATCCGGTCGAAAAGGCGGCTCCGACGGTCACCAGCACGAGCCCGGCGACACCGAATGCCTGCCGTCCGGCGACCGCGAGGGCGACCTCGTGGTGCTCGACGATCTGGTCGGAGCCGATCAACATCGCGGTCCCCAGCGCGACCATGACGTAGACCGCGATCACGACCACGATCGACGACAGCACGGCTCTCCGCAGTGTCCTTTTCGGATTCCTGATGTCCTCGTAGTCGTACGTCAGGAGCTGGAATCCCTCGTAGGCCATGAACACCGAGGCCGCCCCGAAGAGCGCAATCCCGACGCCGGCATCCGGCACCCCCCGGGAGAGCATCGTCGGGTTCCAGTGGAGGAGCCCCCAAACCGCCAACCCCACCAGAACCGCGAGCTTGAACCACACCAGCACCACCTCGACGCCGCCGGCCTCGCCGGATCCGCGCAGGTTCAGAGCGACGAACACTGCGAGGACGGCAACGGCCGCCAGCCGCGGAAACCAGGGTCCGAGGCCGGCGACGTGCCCGAGGTACTGACCGAAGGTGAATGCGTACACCGCGTTCGTCAGCACGTAGCCGAGGACGAGCACCCATGACAGGCTCCCGGCGAAGCCCACCGCGTTGATCTCTCGAAAGAAGGTGAAAGCACCGCCGCCTTCACCGTAATGGGCGGCGAGACTGACATAGCAGTAACCCGCGGACAGTGCCACCAGTCCCGCGGCCACGAAGCTGAGCCACGCCCACGGACCGGCGATCGCGATGACCACTCCGAGGGTCGAGAAAATCCCGCCGCCGACCATGCCGCCGACGGCCATCGACCACGCACCGTTGAATCCGAGCTTGGGGGCGTCTGCAGTCACTCGTGCGGCCGTTTCCCGGCGGCACATGGCATGACCGGAGGGCTCACAGCCGCGCCCCGCAGTACCTGCAATATCGGGCGTCGCCTTCGTGGCCGCCGGCGCCGTAGTCGGGGCGCGCCCGGGTCGAGACCGTTCGCCTGGTCGCGCCGGCGAGCTCGACGGAGACGATGCCGGTGGGCATTGCGAAGATCGCGTAGCCGAGGATCATGATGACCGATGCCGGCATCTTGCCGATCGCGGTCTGGGGCACGATGCCGCCGTAGCCGGCCGTGGTCATGGCGGGGGTGTCGGCCTCGAAGATGATCTCGTGCAGGCGGCGCCGGGCGCTGTCGATGGTCATGGAAT
>CAZMED010000125.1:0-8659 GCA_964565045.1 uncultured Thermoanaerobaculia bacterium | reverse complement strand
CGTTCTAACGTGAAACGGTGTCCTGGAGAATCGCCAGCGCTTCCGGCCGCCCGGCGAGCGATGCGGCCTTGCCCTGGAAGACCGGCGGTCGGCCGCCGCCACGGCCCGCGAGGGTCTCGGCGACCCGCGGGCCGACCTCGGCGAGATCGATGCAGGCGTCGTTCCCGGCCACCACGACGAACACCGCGTCGCCCTCTCCGGCGGCCGTCAGCAGTGCAGCCTTGCCGGGCGCCGCCTCGGCGAGGCGCCGCGCGACCAGCTGCAGGAAACCCATGTCGCGCTCCGGAAAGTGGCGGTCGACGACAGGCTCCGGCCGCGCCGCGAGCTCGGCGGCCGCCGCCGCCGCGAGCTCGTCGCCGAGGACTCGTACGGCGCGCGCCAGCCCCTTTTCCTTCTCGAGCCGCAGCTCCACGATCTCCGGCAGCTCGTCGTCGCCGGCGCCGAGCAGCGTCCTCAGCGCCCAGTTGCGCTCCTCGTGCGCGGCGAGGCGCCGGCGCACGCGGCCGCCGGCGGCGAAGAACAGCTTGGTGCCGCCTCGCATGGGCTCGGTGCCGAGCAGGCAGAGGAGACCGATCTCCGAGGTGGAGCGGAGGTGGGTGCCGCCGCAGGTGTTGCGGTCGAGCCCCTCGATCTCCACCAGCCGCACGGGTCCCGCATGGCCCTCCGGAAGCCGCCGCGAGCGCACCCCGAGACGCTCGAAGTCGGCCACCTCGGCCGTCAGGGTGTTGACGCGGCGTCCGGCGCGGACCTCCAAGTCGCAGGAGTCCTCGAGGTGTTCGAGCTCGGCCCGTTCGAGCTTCGGCACGTCGAGCTCGATGTCCGAGACCTCGGGCCCGAGGTGGAACGCGGTGGTCCGCCACGAGTAGTCGCGCAGCGCAACGGCCGTCAGCAGGTGCTGGGCGGTGTGCTGCTGCATGTGGTCGAAGCGCCGCGGCCAGTCGAGCTCGAGGCGCACCGGGCCGGGGCTGACGGCAGCATCCACATAGTGCCGGATGTCGCTGCCAACGGTCTGTACATCGAGTACCGCGACGTCCCCGAGCCGCCCGCGGTCGGCGGGCTGCCCGCCGCCCTCGGGGTAGAAGATCGTGTCGGCGAGCACCGCGTACGGCCGGCCGTCGGCGTCGCCGATCTCGACGACCTCGGTCTGGAGCTCGATGAGGTAGGCGTCGCGGTGGTAGGCGGTGCCCAAGGGACCTCTCCTGTCGCGTCAGCTCTGGATCCGCAAGGCGTTGACGTGGCGGGCCCCGCTCGTGAGGACGAGCGTCGATCCCGGCAGCTTCCCGGGGTTCGGACAGCCGCCGAGGTCGAGCGTCAGGTTCGAGACGTACAGCTCGTGAAGCCGGTGGTGGTGGGCGAGCCACAGCGTGAAACGGGCGCCAGGGTTGGCAACCGCGCGCTCTCCCGAGAGCCTCCACCGGACCGTGGTCCACGGGGGCGAGCAGAGATCCCGGCCTGCCCGGCGGACGACGAAGGAGAGGCTCTCGTCGGACGGGGGCAGCGTGGACCACCTCCCCAACTGAACGCCGACCTTGCCGTCGCCGGTCCAGCGGGCGGTGAGGAGCGCCGGCCGCTTCAAATCGGGGCTGTTCGCGGCCAGCAGGTTCCGGTCGGCCAGCTCGGCCTCATCGATCCTGGCCTGCCATCTCTCGTTGTCGAAGTCGAAGCTGACACCCGGCAGGAGCGGGTTCGGGCCCGACGCCAGATAGTTGACCGGCAGTGCGAGGTGCAGGTTGCCCTCGGGCTCCAGGATCGCCGAAACCACTCCGACCAGGTTGCCGAACTCGTCGAGCAAAGGCCCGCCGTCGGACGGCGAGCCGGCCATGAACTGCAGGTACGAAACGCCCAACACCGGCCGCTCCGGGAGGCTGATGACGCCGTCCGTGAAGCTTCCGCTGCGGGCATCGATGAAGTACACCGGATCGCCCCGGGCGACGCGCGTCGCGTCGGCCGGCGCGAGCGGCACGCCGCTGCCGCCGGCCAGCCGGACCAGGCTGAGGTCGAGGCGCTCGTCCAGGCGGAAGACCGCACCCTGCATTCCGGTGCCGTCCCGCAGCGAGACGTCGATGCCCGGGGACTCGGCGCACACCACCGTCTCGCTGCTCAACACCGTGTCCGGGGCGATGAAGACCCCGGTGTCCAGGTGGTCGCGGCAGCTCAGCTTGACCGTCGACCGCTCCAGGAGCGCGCCCAGTTCGGGGACGCTGATCGGCGCGGTCCGAACGGGGGTTGCGGTCGGCGGGGTGCCATCGCGGGACGCAACGGCGACTCCGAGCAGCCCGATGCCGACCAGCACTGTTAGGGAGATGCCCGGGTGTCTGAGCACGGTCGCCAGAGCGGCACGGAGCGGGGGAGTGCGGGCGCGGGGCTCTTCGGCGGCTGCTTCGGCAATGGCCTCGGGGCGATGCGCGAGGAGGGACTTGATGCCGAGAGCCTCGAGCTTCTCCGCGCACGCCAGGGCGACCGAGCGCGGGACCGAGACGACCAGCGGCCCGGGCGCCTCGTCGAGGCGCGATTTGAGGATCGAGAAACTGTGCGGCTGGCCGGGGACCTCCAGAAGCTCGCGGGCCGCGAAGTAGGCGCCTCGAGGGTCCGGGAGCTCGAACACCGTGAGCAGGTCGACAAGCGCCCTGCCGTGGCAGTAAGGGCACCAGCCGGCCTTGATCGAGATCGGCTCGCCACAGTGCGGGCAGGGGTGGCTGCTCGGTTCCACACCCTCCATGATAGCCTGCGATTCTGCCGACGAAGCCTCGTCAAGGCCGCGGCGAAAGGCGTTCGGCGGCAGTCGCCGGTCCGAGGGCGAAGCCCTCCCGGCGAGGGTCGCCGACGCCCGAGAACACGCCGGTTCGCGCATCGTAGGCGACGGCGTTGACGCCGCCGAAGAAGCCGAGATTGGTGTCCGATCCGGGCGGGTACCGGAAGCGGTACATGTGCTCGAATCCGAAGCTCTGGAGGCGGTCGGCATCGGCCTCGGTGATGGGGTCGGCGATCTCGAGGCAGATCCGGGGCGGGTCGTGGTCGCTGTTCCACAGCACGCGCGGCGCCACGACGGCCTCGCGCAGGCCCATCCGCCGGTCGATCAGGTTGCTGATGACCTCGATCAGGGTCGACGCGATGCGGTCGCTGCCCGCGCCGCCGAGCACCGTGACCGAGCTCCCGGTCCGGACGACGGTCGGCGCCATGGCCGTCGGGTAGAGCCCCCCCGGCTGCAGATGGAAAGGACTCGAGGGGTTCTCGAAGTCGAGGGACTCGAGGCAGCAGTTGTAGGGGAAGCCGAGCCCCGGGGTGGCCACCTTGGCGCCGTACACCCGGCACAGGGTCTGCGTCAGGGAGACCGCGTTGCCGTCGCGGTCGATGACCGACAGGTGGGTCGTGTTGTCGCCGAAGGACGTGGTGGCGCCCGGTGGCGCGAGGCGCTCGTCGCTGATCGCGCGCCCGGGCGTGATCAGCTCCGCGCGCTCGCGCGCGTGCTGCTCGCTGAGGTGGCCGATGCCGAAGGCCCCGACCGCCCCTTCCCCCGAGGCGATGGCCTGGGCTCGGTCCGCGTGCGCGATGCGGGCGGCCTCGACCAGGAGGTGCAGCCGTTCGACCGACGGTACGGCGAGAACATCCGTCGAAAAGGTCTGCAGGATGTTGAGCCCCTGCACGACCTCGGCCCCGCCGCCGGGAGGCGGGAAGCTGAGGATCTCGGCGCCGCGGTAGCTGGAGCGCAGCGGCTGGTGCTCGCGGACCCGGTACCTCGCGAGGTCGACGGGCTGGATGAAGCCGCCGTTGTGGGCGATGTCAGCTGCGATCTCGGCGGCCATGGGACCGCGGTAGAAGGCGTCGACGCCTTCGTGCGCCAACCTCTCGAGGGTCTGGCGCAGTTCGGGACGGCAGATCCGGTCCCCGGGCCGGCCGAGCCTCTCGCCGTCCTCGAGCACGATGAACCGCAGGTGGCTCGAGGCGCGGATCTCGTCGAGGTAGATTTGCGCCCAGACGATGCTGTTGTTGCTGAGCCGATAGCCTTCACCGGCGATCTCGATCGCCGGCGCCAGGACCTCCGCCAGCTCCATCGTGCCGTAGCGCTCGAGCGCGTGGGCCAGGGTCGCGGGGGTCGTCGGTACCGAGATCGCGGAATAGCCGAAATGCCTCTTCTCCTCCCGAATCGCCAGCAGCTTCGCCGGGTCGGCGGCGAGCGGCGCGGGGGTCGAGCCGTCGATCGCGATCGCCGCGCCGTCCTTCGGCACGATGAGCATGTAGGTGAAGCCGCCGAGCCCTGAGCCGCCCGGGTCCGACACTCCCAGGGCGAACGCCGCGGCCACCGCCGCATCGACGGCGTTGCCGCCCTGCTCGAGGACCGTAACCCCGGCGCGCGTCGCCTCGTGCGAGCCGGACGACACCATGCCGAGATCGGATCGGGCCTCGAAGGTGTACAGCGGCACCGGCTTGCCCCGCGGCCGGGACGCACCGCTGCTGCAGCCGTGGCCGGCGAGGACGGCCGTGAGCCCGAGCACCATGGCGCCGGCCAGTACCCGTCCACCGAATGCGGGTCGGAAGCTCATCCGGTGCCTGCCTCCACCGCCGTCACTGCGGCCCGTCCCGCTCGGCGATGGCCCTCGGCCCGAGGGCGACGCCCGATCGCCTCGGGTCGCCCACGCCGACGAACCACCCGCGAGCGAGGTCGTAGCCGACGGCGTTGACGCTGCCCATCCTTGCGAGGGCGAGCGCATCGGCAGGGAACTCAACGCGGTCCAGGGTCGGGTAGCCGAGGCCCAGGAGGGTGTCGGCATCGGCGTTGCGGAGCGGGCCCGCGATCTCCATCAGCACCCGCGGTTCCTGCTCGACGGTGCCGCCCCACAGGATCCTCGGCGCCGCCACCGCCGACGGGAGGTCCATGCCGCGGTCCGCGAGATTGCTGATGACGCCGCTGACGATGGACGGGATCCGGTTGCTGGCGCCGCTGCCCAGCGCCGCGACCAGGACGCCGTCTCGAAGCACGATGGTGGGTGCCATGGAGGTCGGCAGGACGATCCGCGGGCGCAGGTAGTTCGGGCACTCGGGGTGTGAGAAGTCGAAGGACTCGAGGAAGTTGTTGTATGGGAACCCGAGATCCGGCGACATGACGGCGGCGCCGTAGGAGCGGCCCAGGGTCTGGGTCAGCGAGACGACGTTGCCGTACTGGTCGATCACCGAGATCTGGGTGGTGCTGTCGCCGAGCTTCGAGCACCGCGGGTCGCCGCCGCTCTCCAGCCGCTCCGGCGGGATCACGCGGCCGATCTCGATCAGGCGCGCGAGCGCCGCAGCCTCGGTGGCGTCGATGCAGCCGTCGAGGGCGTGCGAGCCGTTGGGAAGCACTGCGAACAGGGCGGCGTCGCCGGCGTTGGCGATGCGGAAGGCCTCCACCAGCAGGTTGAGTCGCTCGACGGAATCCGTCGACAGCACCGAGCTCGGGAACTGCGCGAGGATCTCGAGCGCCCCGGCGACGTTGCAGCCGCCCCCGGGCGGGGGGAAGCTCAGCACGTCGAAGCCGCGGTAGTCGGTGCGCAGGACGAGGCGTTCGCGGACCCTCAGCGCGGCGAGGTCGGACTTGCGGAGGAAGCCGCCGTGGGCGACCATGTCGCGCTCGATGTCGTCGGCGATGCCGCCGCGGTAGAAGCTGTCGACGCCCTCCGCCGCCAGCCGCCGCAGGGTTGTCGCCAGCGCCGGCCGGCACAGACGGTCACCGGGCTTGCCCACCGTGCGCCCGTCCTCCATGGCCACGAAGCGGAGGTACCGCGATGCGAGCAGCTTGTCCATGTAGCGGTGGGTCCAGGTGATCTGGATGGGGCTCAGGAGGTAGCCCTGCTCCGCGACCTCGATCGCGGGTGCGATGAGCTCGGCCATGGGCATGGTCCCGTAGCGCGAGCGCGCGAGCTCGAGCACGGCGGGGGTGGTGGGCACCGCCACGGTCTTGTGGCCGAACAGGCGCCCCTCCAGCTCCAGCGCGAGGAGCTCCGCGGGCACGACGCCCACCGGGGCGGGCGGCGAGCCGTCCACCACCAGATCGCGGCCGTCGGCGAGGTGGAGGACGAGGTAGGTCATGCCGCCGAGCCCCGAGCCGTCGGTATCGGCGACGCTCAGCATCATCGCCGCGGCAACCGCGGCGTCGACGGCATTGCCGCCGCGCTCCAGGATCTCGACCGCCGCCTCCGTCGCTTCCGGGGACCCGGTGGCGACCATCCCGTAGTCCGAGTACGCGGCCTCGGCGTGCAGCTGCGTCGCGCCGCCGGCTCCCAACCCCGGCTCGGCGGTCGAGCAGCCCACGAGAGCCCATTGGGCCGCGGCTGCCGCCAGCAACAGCGAGCCCGCCGGAAAGAATCCCGTCGATCGAGTCATGGCGCGCCGAAGTGTAGCGCGGCGCGAATCCGCCGGGAGCGCGGCGGCCCGCTCACCTCGGGGCCACGGCACGCGGCCCCTCGGCGAGCCCGCCGCGGCGGGGGTCGACGACGCCGACGTACTCGCCGGTCGCCGGATCGAAGGCGACGGCGTTGACGCCGCCCAGCTTGACGAGCTCCGTCACGTCGGGTGGAAAGACGACCCGGGTCATGCCTTCGAAGCCCCAGCCTTCGAGCTCGTCGGCCACCGCTCCGGTGACCGGCGGAGCTATTTCCAGGAAGGCTCGCAATCCCGTCACGCCGCCCCACAGGACCCTCGGCGCGGCGACCGCCTCGTCGAGAGCCATCCCGCGATCGATCATGTGGCTGAGGACGGTGGCCACGATGGCCGGGATACGGTTGCTGCCGGGGCTGCCGAGCGCCACCAGAAGCTGGTTTCCGCGCAGAGCGATCGTGGGCGACATGTCGGTTTCGATCAGGGTGCCCGGGCGCAGAAAGCCGGGGCACTCGGGCCGGTCGAAGTTGAAGGCCTCGAGTAGCGCGTTGTAGGGAAAACCCAGCCCAGGGGTGGCGACGGCGGCGCCGAAGGACTGCCCGATGGTCTGGGTGAGGGAGACCACGTTGCCCTCGCTGTCGACCACCGACACCTGGGTGGTGCTCTCGCCGACGCTTGCCGCGCAGGACGGGTCCGGCTGCGGTCCCAGGACCTCGCGGGGCAGGCGGCGACCGGGGGTGATGGCGCGCGCCCACTCGGCGGCGCGGCCCGCGGCGTCCTCCGCGGGCCAACCCCATGGGCTGTCGTTCATCGCAGCCGCGCGCCGACCGTCGACCAGTGCAATGCGCGAGGCCTCGAGCAACACGTGGTGCCGGGTGGGAGAGTCCTCAGCCAGGAGCTCGGAGGAAAACTCCTTCAGGATCTCCAGCGTCTGCACGACGGCCGGGCCGGCGCCCGGCGGGGGGAAGGCGTGGACCGTGACGCCGCGGTAGTCGACCGTGAGGGGAGCGCGGATGCGGGTGCGTGTACGCACCAGGTCGGAGCGGCGCAGGAAGCCGCCGTGGCGCCTCATGTCGGCATCGATCTCGGCCGCGATGCTGCCGCGGTAGAAGCTGTCCACCCCTTCGCGCGCAAGCCGCCGCAGGGTCCGGAGAAGATCGGGGCGGCAGTGGAGATCACCCGGACGGCCGAGGCTGCGGCCGTCCTCCAGGGCGATGAAGCGCAGGTACTCCGACGCGAGGATTCCCGGCAGGTACTTCTCGGTCCACAGGATCTGCAGGCCGCTGAGCCGGTAGCCGTCCTCGGCGATCTTCGTCGCCGGCTCGAGCACGGTCGCCAGGTCCATGGTCCCGAAGCGCTTGAGCGCGGTGTCGAGCACCGCGAGGGTCGTCGGCACGGCGACGAGCTCGTAGCCGTGTTCCTCGCCCGCGTCCTTGATCGCCTGCAGCCGGGCATTGTCCACTGCGAGTGGGGCCACCGCCGAGCCGTCGACGGCGACAGTCGGCCCGTCGGCCAGGTGGACGAGCATGTAGGTGATTCCGCCGAGGCCGGACGCGTCGGGGTCCGAGACGCCGAGGGCCAGCGCCGCCGCCACCGCGGCATCGACGGCGTTGCCGCCGCGCTCGAGGATCTCGACCCCGGCCATCGTCGCCTCGGGCGAGCCCGTTGCCACCATTCCGTAATCGGAGCGGGCCTCGCGGGTCCGGAGCTCGGGCGGCAGGTCAGTCGCGCCGGCCGCCAGGCCCGAGGACGCGACCAGCGCGAGGAACCAGCACATCGCGGACAGAGAAGACGAGGTCGGCATCACGCGTGAACCACCGGTGAGAAGAGCTCGGGGAGCGAGGCATGCCGCAGGCGCCCTCGCCCCGCCGTCCGCACAGTGTACACCGCGGGTCGGGACCTACTCGAGGTTCGCCAGGACGCTTGCCGCCGGCACTTCGCGGCGGCGTTCGCCGCGCCGCTTCGGCAGCGCGGCGAGCACGGCGGCGCCGAGATCCTCCAGCGTGGTGTACCAGACCGGCAGCGCCAGCAGCGTGAAGATGGTGGAGGTCGCGAGGCCGCCGATCACCGCCACGGCGATGGAGTCGATGTAGGCGCCGGCCACGGTGGCACGGGCCACCACCAGGGGAATCAGCCCGAAGATGGTCGTGATCGCGGTCATCAGCACCGGACGCAGCCGGTCGCCGCAACCCTCGATGAGCGCCCGGCGGCGCTCCATACCCCCGACCCGCAGCGAGTTGACGTGGTCCACCAGCACGATGCCGTTGTTGACCACGATGCCGATGAGGATGATGATCCCCATGAAGGCGAT
>CAZMED010000124.1:0-8668 GCA_964565045.1 uncultured Thermoanaerobaculia bacterium | reverse complement strand
GAGGGGCTCAACCTGCCGGTCATCCTGCTCACCGCCCACGCCATGCGCGGCGACCGCGAGCGGCTGCTGTTCTCTTCGAGTGCCAACGACTACATGGCCAAGCCGATCGTCGACCAGCGCGGGCTGGTCGAGCTGGTGACGCGCCACATCCGGGCCGCGGCGGCGGTCCGGGCCGAGCTCGAGGCGAGGCAGCGGACGGACCGTGGACGCCGCTGAGCCGGACGGGACCACGGCGCGAGGTGACGGGGGGTGGATCGATGCCACCCGGCCGCTGCGGAACTCGATCCCGGTGTGGCCCGGCGACCGCCCCTTCGCGCTCGAGCAGCGCCGCGAACCGGACTTCGTCTTCAGTGCTTTTTCGACGACGTGCCACGTCGGCACCCATCTCGACGCGCCGCTCCACGTCGATCCCCGGGGCCGCGCGGTGGACGCGGTGCCGATCGGACGCCTGGTCGGTGCGGCCGAGGTCGTCCACCTGCCGGGCTCGCATCGCGCCCTGGCGCCGGACGACCTGCCGCGCGGATGGTCGCCGGCGGCCTCCCGGGTTCTCGTCCGCACCGACTCCTACCCGATCGACGGCGCGATGGACGAGGGTTTTGCGGCCCTGTCGCCCGAGCTCGCGCACTGGCTTGCCGATCGCGGGGTCGAGCTCGTAGGCATCGACACGCCCTCGGTCGATCTCTTCGACTCGCAGAGCTACCCGACCCATCATGCGCTTGCCGGCCGCGGGATGACCTGGATCGAGGGGTTGTGGCTGGCGGAGGCGGCTGCGGGACTGTACGAACTCGTCGCGCTGCCGATCCTCCTCGAGGGCGCCGACGGCGCACCGGTGAGGGCGATCCTCAGGAGTGTTGAGTGTTGAGTTTTGAGTGTTGAGTTCCCCCCCCCGCCCGGGAGAACTGGGGGGGAAGGTCGGGAACTCAAAACTCAAAACTCAAAACTCAAAACTGATTTGTCACCCCGCATCCGGATCGGCGTCGGCCAGGTATCGCGCCGCGTCCTCCGGCGGGGTGGGGTTGACGGTGTAGCCCGAACCCCTCTCGAAGCCCGCCGGGCGGGTGATGCGGGGGATGATCTCCAAATGCCAGTGGTAGTCGTACTCGATGGTGGTCCAGAAGTCGGGGCGGCCGGGCCGGGGATGTGGGTTGGGGGCGGTGTGGAGGACGATGTTGAACGGCGGATCGTCGAGCAGAACGCGGATCCGGCGCAGGAAGTCGCGCAGCATCGCCGCGAGGTCGCGCAGCTCGTCGTCGGAGGCGAGGGCGAAGTCGTGGCGGTGCTCCTTGGGCAGGATCCAGGTCTCGAAGGCGGAGGTGGCGGCGAACGGCGCCAGCGCGAGGTAGCGGTCGGTCTCGAGGCAGATGCGCTCGGCGAGCCGCTTCTCCTGGCGGATGACGTCGCAGAACAGGCAGCGCTCGCGGTGGCGGAAGTGGCTTCGCGAAGAGTTGAGCTCCTGGACGATCGCGGTCGGAATGATCGGGGTGGCGATGAGCTGCGAGTGGGCGTGCGCGATCGACGCGCCGGCCTGATAGCCCTTGTTCTTGAAGATCAGGACGTAGCGCAGGCGTAAATCGCGACGCAGGTCGAGGAGACGGGCGCGGTAGGCCTGCAGGACGAGCGCGACGTCATCGACCTCGAGATCGGCGAGCTCGGCGTCCGAACGAGGCGTCTCGACGATCACCTCGTGCGCGCCGACCCCGCTGACGCGGTCGTTCAATCCCACCGCCTCGCGCGCCACCTCGCCCTCGACGCGCAGTGCCGGGTAGGCGTTGGCGAACACCCGCACCTGCCAGCTCCCGCCGTCGTCGCGGCGCGGGATCGAGAAGATGGTCGGCGGCGTCATGTGCTCGTTGCCCGCGGCGAAAGGGTCGTCGAGTCCGGTCTCGGGCTCGTCGCGCCGGGTGCGGAACTCGTTGGGCCGCTGCCCCCGCTCCGGGGCGATGATGGTCCACAGGTGTTTGATGGCGCAGTAGCGGAGCTCGGACATGGGGCTATTCCTTTCGCCGGCGGTCCGGGTACTCGCTGTCGGACGGGAAGGGCTCGAGCAGCAGCGCGGCGCCCGCCGGCAGGTGCCACTCGCCGAGGCGCACGTCGAGCCTCGAGCCGGGCTTCCCGTCCCACGGCAGCGACAGCTCCAGAACCCGTCCCACCGCGCAGGCCGTGTCCGGCGGACTCGCTCCGCCGCCGCCGATCTCGACCTCGAGCTCGTCGCCGCCGGCCCCCAGGAGCCGCACCGAGAGCGACCGACCGTCGATCAGGGAGGCGAGAGTGCCAGTGCCCTCGATCATGAGGTGCAGCATGCCGCGGCCGGCCCACACCGCGAGCCGTGTGAGGGGGTTCTCATCGGTGCTCGTGACCCATGCGGCGTGAGACCACTCGAAGTAGCTGGTGATGCGGCCGTCGATGACGGGCGCGGGCCGCAGCTCGGAGACCGGCACCTTGATCGGCAGCGTGGCCGTCTTCAGCGGCGCGCTGAGGTCCACGGGGGGCTCGATCCCGGCCTGGGAGCAGGCGTCGCCCAGGTGGCGGCGGAGGATGCGGTCGTACAGCGGCGCCAGGGCGGTGGGGTTGTCGTCGCCGAGCCACCAGAACCAGTCCGAGCCCTCGGCCAGCATCAGCGCCGTCGGCAGCGCGGCCCCCTGCTCAGCGACGGCGGATCGCACGTCGGCCAGCACCTCCCAGGCACGGGTCTTCTCGGGGTGGCCGATCCAGGTCGCGAACACCGAGTTGATCCAGGACCCCGGGTGGAGCCGCTCGAGGGTGCCGGGTGGGCTCGAACCGGAGACCGCCGTGAAGGTCGCCGGCTTCAACTCCCGGGACGCATGATTGAGGCGGTCGAAGAGCTCGCGCAGGAAGCGGCCTCCGCCTTCCGGGTAGTAGAGCCAGGGGTTCTCGCCGTCGAGCGCGACCGTGATACAGGCATCGTCCGGCAGGCCGCGGGCCAGCTCCTCGAGCTCGCGCACGAAGTGCTCGGCGGCGTGCCCCTCGTCATCCCAGCGCCCGTACTGGAAGCCGATGGCGTCGGAGAGACGGCGGTCGCGGAAGAACAGCGCCGGGTCGCGACCCTGGAGCTTCCACGCTCGGTACAGGGCTTCGTCGGCACCGCCGCCGTTGCGCAGCGGCCGGTCGAGGCTGCGCTCGAGGATGCCCTCGTCGGTGACCAGCCAGCGTACCCCGGCGGCTTCGTACAGGGCGACCGCCGCAGCCGAGACCGAGCCCTCGGGCGGCCAGCAGCCCGTCGGCGCGAAGCCCTGGCGGCGCATGTACTCGAGCCCTTTCTCCAGATGGCGGCGGGCGTCCTCGGGGTGGCGGAAGTCCGGCACATCGGGAGCGGGGTGGGGCGCCCAGCTCTCGCGTACCACCGAGCAGTCGATGAGGAGGGGGATGATCGGGTGGGCGTAGGGGCTGGTCGAGATCTCCACGTCCGGCTGCGCGCCGACCCGGCGCCAGAGCTCGATGAGCTCCCCCGGTTGGGCTTGAAGCCAGTCCGTCATGCGCCGGTGGTCGTCGCCGGTGAAGCCGGCGCCGCGGCGGAAAAGCGGCTCCAGGCGCTGATCGGTCCACGCTTGTTCACCGGCCAGCGCCAGCACGAACAGGATCTGGAGGTCGCGCAGGTCGCCGGGCCCGTAGTGGCGGTTGAATCGTCCGCTCGACGGCGCCCGCAGGGGGCGCCCCACGAGCTCGCCGAGACGCGGGTAGCGGGCGATCTGGCGCGGGTTGACGTGATGGCCCCACTCGACGAGGGTCTCGCGTTGCTCCGGCGAGAGCTCGCCGACCGGGGTCTGAATGGCGTCGAGGACGGGGTCGCTGACCTCTCCGGCGGCGTAGGCGATCAGCTGCTCGAGCAGGGTCGGGACGATGTTGAGCGTCTGGCCTCTGCCGCCAGCGCGCGCGACGGCGCGCGCGAGGGTCGTGTAGGCGCCGCCGGCGTGGAGGGCGGCCCACGGCGCGTGCGAAACGCCGTCCGCCGTCCGGTAGGCGGGCTGGTGGAGGTGCCAGAGGAACGAGACCGTGGGCATGAGTGGGCGTTCAGTCCTGGTCCGGCCCGCGGCGGGAACCGCCGATCTCGGACATTTCCTCGTACTCTTCCTCGGTCGCGAACATCGCCGGCGAGTCGTTGCCGCAGGTCGGGCACACCGCCTCGGTGACCCGCGAGCCGTTCCACTCGAAGATGTAGACCGGGCTCTCGCACTCAAGGCAGATCACGTAGTCCGGCATGGGATGCCTCCTCTCGCGGGCGCCATTGTCGTCTTTCGCGCGGAAGCTGTCACGCGGCAGCGTCCGAGCTCTCGCGGGCGGCAGGGGGCCGGACCCGCCCGGACAACGGCGTTGCCGCGGTTGCCGGATCACGGGTCCGGCGCGCCGGGCGGCTCGGAACGTAGCGGCTCGGCAGACGCTTCGAGCCCGGCCGGGTCGAGGTCGAGGAGCGTGATCAAATCGCTGCGGTCGAGCCCGGCAACCAGGTCTTCGGTCGGCGCCACCACCCGCTCCATGAGCTCGATCTTGGTGCGGATGAGGGCGTCGATCCGTTCCTCGATGGTGCCCCTGGTGATCAGCTTGAAGACCTGGACGAAACGCCGCTGGCCGATGCGGTGGACGCGGTCGGTGGCCTGGTTCTCCTTGGCCGGGTTCCACCAGCGGTCGTAGTGGAGCACGACGGAGGCGCCGGTGAGGTCGATGCCGACGCCGCCGGCGAGCAGGCTGGCGAGGAGCACCTTCTCGTGCTGCTCGGAGTTGAAGCGGCGGATGATCCGGCCGCGGTCGCGGGTCTCGCCGGTCAGCGTGAGATGGGCGATCCGGCGGCGCTCCAGGTGCTCCGAGAGGAGAGCGATCATTTTGACGTACTGCGAGAACACGACCACCTGCAGACCGCCCTCGAGGGCCTCGTCGAGGATCTCGTCGAAGATCTCGATCTTGGCCGACTCCGCCGCGCCGCCGGCGTCGTCGCCGACCAGGGCGGGATGATCGCAGACCTGCTTGAGGCGGGTGAGGAGGGCGAAGATGTGCATCGTCGGAACATCGGCGGTCGCGTCGCGCAGGAGGTCGAGAATGCGGCCGGCGTGCTGGGCATGGATGCGGCGGTACAGGGCTTCCTGCGCGGGCAGGAGATGGCAGTACCGAAGGTCCTCGAACTTGTCCGGAAGATCGGCCAGAACCTGCTCCTTGACCCGGCGCAAGGTCAGCACGCCGAGGCGCTGCCGCAGCACGTGCAGTTGGTGGTGCGAGGGGTCGCGGTGCGTGGCGCGGAACTCCCGTTCGGAGCCGAGGTAGCCGGGCACGATGAGGTCGATGACCGACCACAGCTCGAGGAGGCGGTTCTCGAGCGGCGTTCCGGTCAGGGCGAGGCGGAAATCGGTTGGAATTTTCCGCGCCGCACGGGCCGCCTTGGTGCGCGGGTTCTTGATCCGTTGTGCCTCGTCGAACACGGCCATCGACCAGCTGCCGTGCACCAGCTCCTCCGTGGAACGGAAGAGAATGTCGTAGGTGGTGAGCACAACGCCGCTGGTGAAGCCTTTCAGTGACCTCGTCGGACCGTGGAAGAGGTGGACCGTGAGATCCGGGGCGAACTGCGTCAGCAGGGTGTGCCAGTGCTCGAGGACGCCGCGCGGACAGACCACGAGAGTGCGGGCTGCGGGGTCTCGGGCTGCGAGCAGGCACAGGAGGCCCATCACCTGGTGGGTCTTGCCGAGCCCCATGTCGTCGGCGAGCAGCGCCCCGACCCGAACCAGGTAGCGGCTCCACAGCCAGGCGACGCCGGCGGCCTGGTAGGGCCGGAGCCGCGACCGCAGGCCCGGCGGCGCCTCGATCCCCGCCGATGCGCTGCCGTGCAGCACCGCGGCGAGCTCCTGCAGCTCGGGATCGGGGCCATCGACCGGCAGGCCCAGCTCCGCCACCAGCCGGATGAAGGCGACGCGGCTCCCGAGAAGGCCGAGGTTGCGGCGCCGGCGGGGCATCTTGAACCCGAGGTTTTCGAACGGTTCCAGCTCCGGAGCGCGGACGATGGTGTCCTCGATCCGTGTGAAGCCGGACTCGATCAGGGACAGCGTCCCGGCCCACGAGATCTCCTGGCCGGCAGCGACGAAGCGCAGCCGGATCCGGACCTTGCCGTTCGGGGTCTGCTCGGCCTCGACGGCCACCGGTTCGGGGGCCGTCGGCTGGCGGAACCCGGCGAGGTGCCCCTGCGGCAGATACCAGGAATGCTGGCGCAGCTGCGGATGGTCGAGGTTGAGGAAGCGCAGGGCGTCCCGCCCCTTGAGCACGCGGCGACCCTGGCGGTGGAACGGCACCAGCGGGGTCGCGGGGTCGAGAAGCCGGCACAGGTGGTTGCCGATGCGCGCCCAGCGCCCGTGGATGCGGCCGTTGAGACCCTCGGCGGTGAAGACCTGACCACTGCCGAGGCGGTATCCGGGCTCGAGCACGATGCCCTGCTCGTTCCAGGTGGCCTTGAGCACCGGGCGCAGCCTGGCTTCCGACAGCTCGAGGTCGGCGAGCTCCCCGTCGAGGCGGATCATGGGCAGCGACCGCAACATCGGCAGGGCGCCGGGAAGATTGGAAGCAGTGAAGAAGACGAGGCGGGTGTCGCCCGAGGGCAGGTTGATCCGCACCTCGACCTCGTTGGCCTCGAGAACCGCCACGGCTTCTCCGGTTTTCTGCAGCGAGAGCTGGAGCTCGAGGGCGGAGCGCAGGTCGTGGCCGGTGAGGTGGCTCAGATCGACGCGTTCGGCGGCCGATTTGCCGGGCGAGATGAAGGGGTGCCGCGAGTTGGCCCGCCACATGGCGCCGGGCCCGAGGCGCTGCATCGTCGCCCGGATGTCGAGCCACTGCAGCATCGTGGCGGCGGCGTGGAAGCACAGCGTGGCCTGCTCCCCGCACGCCGAGCAGGCGCTGGCCAGGAACTCCTCGCTGCCGACGTCGGAGATCCGCACCGCACAGGCGGGCGAGACGAGCTCGGCGTCGAGGTCCTGGCCCGTCCAGGTGATTTTGACGACACGCCGATCCTGGTACAGGTGGTACCCGCGCTCGGCGGTCGATCGCGGCAGCTTGCCCAGGACCTCGCCGGTGTGGATCTCGAACAGACCGGACCGCGCGTGGTTGGCCCGTCCGGTTGAAGCATCCGACGTCATAGCCCATCAATATAGCAGGGAAGGGATCGAGGATCTCGCCCGCCCGCGCGGGAAGCCGGAGCCAAGGCGGAGCCGGCCGCGTCGGCATCGTCGCGAGGCGAATCGCCAGGCGGACTCAGGTGCGCGCTGCAGCCTGCCGGGACCACCGCTCGCCGGAGACCCGGCCCCGGGCCCGGTTCGGAAGCTCTCGCGGCCACGCGCGATCGACACGTTTCGAGCGGGTGGATCGCCCTCGAGCGTCTGGATTGGTCGCTGTCCGCGGCTGGGAGGAGACTTCAAACCGAACAAAGATAGATATTTAGCTCATTATATGACAAGTGAAGACTAATTTTTAATTTTTTCTGTTAACAAGGACTTGACAAATCACAGCGCAGATCCTATATTGAGGGCGTGAGAACGAAGACTGATGAAAGGAGGATCGAACAATGGTGATGCTGACACGGTGGAATCCGACCGGTGACGTGGCGTCGTTGAGCGACCGGATGGAGCGCCTGTTCGACGAGATGGTGAACCGCGGTATCTGGCGCACGGGTGAGGAGCGGTCGCTGCGCGGCACCTGGGTCCCTGCGGTCAACATCCTCGAGCGCGAGGATGCGATCGTGATTTCGGCCGACCTGCCGGGCCTGAAGCCCGAGGATGTCGAGGTCACGGTCGAGCAGGGCACCCTCAACATCCGCGGCGAGCGCAAGCTCGAGGAGAAGCAGGAGGGCGAAACCCTGCACCGAGTCGAGCGGTTGTACGGCCTCTTCGAGCGCACCTTCACGCTGCCGAATACGGTGGACACGAACAAGATCGAGGCGCGCTTCAAGAACGGCGAGATGTTCCTGACGCTGCCGAAGCGGGAGGAGTCCAAGCCCCGCTCGGTCAAGATCAAGGTCGAAGGCTCCTGATCGCCAGTCACCTGATCGTCAACCTCAACCATCTGCCGGCCCCGGCGCTCGACGCTCCGGGGCCGCTTTTCGTTGACCGTTCCCGCCATCGATGGCACAGTCCGGAATCCGGGAGGTGCCGTCATGGTCGATTCGCTGGGTCCCGCACTCCTCATCTTCTGTCTCCGCTGCATCGACGTCTCGCTCGGCACCATGCGGATGATCCTGACCATCCAGGGCCGACGGTCCTGGTCCGCGATCCTCGGCTTCATCGAGGTCTCGGTGTTCATCACCGCAGTGGCCTCGGTGGTCAGCGGCCCGCTCGACCCGCTGCGCATCGTCGCCTACGGGGGCGGCTTCGCGGCCGGGACCTACCTCGGGATGACCCTCGACCGCTGGCTCGGGCTCGGTGACGCGGTGGTGCGCGTGATCACGAAGTCGCACCGGCAGCTCGTGGCCGCCCTCACCGCGGCCGGGTACGGACTCACCGTGGTCGACGGCCGCGGCGGGCGCGGCTCCGAGGTCGGTGTCGTGTTCTCGGTGTGCCGGCGCAACCGGCTCCAGGAGCTGGTCGGGATCATCAACCGCATCGACCGCAGCGCGATCGTCACGGTGCAGGAGGTCCGCGCCCAGGTGCACGGCTTCTTCGCGCGCAAACGCCCGGCGCCGCCCGCG
>CAZMED010000123.1:0-8875 GCA_964565045.1 uncultured Thermoanaerobaculia bacterium | reverse complement strand
TCTTTTACAGAATCCTGACCCCTGCCGCACCGCCGGCCGGGCTATCCTGGGGCATGCGGATACTGGTCGTCGAAGACGAACGGACGCTTCGCGAGGGGCTCGAGGCCTTGTTGTCCGCCGGCGGACACCAGGTCGAGGCGGCGGAGCTCGGGATGCAGGCAGTCGAGGCCGGCACCCGCGAGGCCTTCGACCTCGTGCTGCTCGACCTCATGCTGCCGGACATCGACGGCGTCGAGGTCTGCCGGCGCCTGCGCCGCGTGCGGCCGACCCTTCCGATCCTGATGCTGACCGCGCGCGGCTCCGAAAACGACAAGGTCGCCGGCCTCCAGGCTGGAGCCGACGACTACCTGACCAAGCCCTTCGCGGTGCGCGAGCTGCTCGCCCGGATCGACGCGCTTGCCCGGCGCGCAGGCGCCGCGCCCACCGCACCCGAGGTCCTGGAGATCGACGGCTGCGTCCTCGACCTCGGCCGGCTGACGGCGACCCGGGGCGGCGAGGCCGCGACCCTCACACCGCGCGAGGCCGGCATTCTGCGCTGGCTGCACCGGCAGCGCGCGCGGGCGGTCTCCCGCGCCGAGCTCCTGGAGCGCGTGTGGGGCTCGTCGGGCGAGCTCCAGACCCGTACCGTCGACATGACGATCGCCAACCTCCGACAGAAGATCGAGCGCGATCCGGCGAGCCCCAGAATCGTGCTCACCGTCACCGGGGCCGGCTACGCCTGGGGCGACCCGGAGCACCCATGACCCCGCCGCGGAGGGTCACCCTCGCTGCGGTGCTCATCGGTATCGCGGTCCTGCTGCCGACCACCGCCTGGTACCTCACCGGCTCCCGCGATGCCGCGCGCCGCGCGGCGGCCCTCGCCGAAGCGGCCGAGCACGAGCTCCGGGACGAGATCGAGCTCGAGGCGGTGCGGCTCGGGACCCGGCTCGACGACCTGCGGCGGCAGGAGTCGAACCGGCCCTTCTTCCACTACCAGACCCTGTACCGCGACCCCAGGGGCGCCGCCCAGGGTCTCGCGGTAACGCCGTCGCCGCTCGCCTCCGGCACCACCGACCCCCTGATCTGGGCCCACTTCCAGATCGACGAAACCGGGCTCGTCACCCTGCCGACGGTCAGCGAGAGGTTCCCGGAGCTGTCGAGCGACGCCGACTTCGCGGTCTTCTGCGCGCTCCTCGCCGAGCTCCAGAGCGCGGTGATGATGGACGACGCCGTCGGCGGCAGCGCCGATGACGAACGGGTGCTGGTCCTCACCGACCGCGAGTGGCAGCAGATCCGGCGCGCCGAATCGGTGTACGCCGCCATTACCGGGCGCCAGGTGCCCGAAGCGCCCGGCCGCAATCCCGACGAGGTCGGCCCCGGCCAGGTCGTCATCCGCGTGCGGCCTCTCAGCTGGCACACGATGGTTCTCGGAAGCGGCCCGACCCTGGCCGCCCTGCGCGAGGTCCACACCCCGGCGGGCATCGTTCTCCAGGGCTTCGCGGTCGCGTCCCGGGTCGTCCAGGAGCGGCTCGACGCGGGGCCGCTCGCGCCCCGCTTCTCGCCCGGCCCGCCGTCGTCCCCCGACCTCGTCAACTCCCTTGTCGCCGACACCGGCTGGGTTCTCGAGGCGAATCTCGGGGCGGCCCTCGCGCCGGCCCGTGCCGAAGGGCAGGCCATCATCCGCGACTTCCGGCTCGACTTTGCCGTCACCGCCTCAGCCATCCTGCTCGCCGCGTCGGCGCTGCTTTGGATCGTCTTCCAGACCGACCGCCTCGCCCACCAGCGGGCGCAGTTCGCCGCCGCCGCCGCGCACGAGCTCCGGACCCCGCTGTCGGGCCTGCTCCTGCACTCGGAGATGCTGGCCGAGAACCTGGGAGATCCCGAGCACCGGGCGCGCTACGCGGCCACCGTCAGCTCGGAGGCGGAGCGCCTCGGCCGGGTGGTCGGCAACATGCTCGACCTGTCGCGCCTCGAGCGCGGTGCGGTGCTCGCGCATCCCGTCGCCGGCGACCTCGGCGACGCCGTGTCGCGCTTCGTCGAGCGCGCGCGGCCCCGCCTCGAAGGCGCCGGGGTCGCGCTCGCGACCGCGGTCGAGCCCGGCCTGCCGCCGGCGGTGTTCGACGGCGACGCGCTGTGCCAGATCCTCGACAACCTCCTCGACAACGCCGAGAAGCACACCCGGGCGAGCGACCCCCGGCGCGTCGAGGTGTCGGTGGCGGCGGAAGACGAGGCGCTCGCGGTCCGGGTCCGGGACACCGGCCCCGGCATCCCGCGGTCGAAGCGGCGCGCCCTCTTCCGGCCGTTCGCGCGGCAGCGCGAGCCGCGCGGCATCCCCGGCCTCGGCCTCGGTCTCGCGCTCGCCCGCAGCCTGGCGCGCGCCCAGGGCGGCGAGCTCGAGCTCGAGGCCGGCGCCGGCCCGGGGGCGAGCTTCGTGCTGACGCTGCCGAGGGCCGCCGGGGCCTGACGCGCGGCCCCCTCCTACTGCACGTAGCCGAGGGCCTGCAGCTGTTGGAGCTGCAGCTCACGCTCGCGGGCCGTCTGCGGCTCGTCCTCCGGCATGTCACCGGGGCGCTGGACGGGCGACCGGATCAGCGGGTTCGCCCACGCGATCACCTCGTGCGGATTCTCCATCGAGCCGCTGGCCTCGGCCTCGACGCACAGCTCGACGCGCTGGAAGCCGAAACGCGCGAGGGGGATCTCGCGGCCGCGCCACGGGCTCGGCGAGCGCTCGTCGAGCTCGACGTCGAGGATCGTCTCCGGCTCCCGGCCCGGACCCTTCACGGTCATCCTGAAGCGCGCCGAGATCTCGTCTTCCCCGAGCCGCTCGGGGTCGATGCCGAACTCCGCCCACAGCGTGGCGCCGGGGGGCATCAGGAGCTCCCGACACTGCTCGAGCCCGGGCAGCAGGCGCCGGGTGTGGCCGGCGACCTCCCGGGTCACGAAGCCGTCGGGCAGGGCGAAGCGGTAGAGGTCGACGTCGATGTAGGGGCGCCGGTCGCCCGAAACCTCGACCTCGAGCTCCTGCGGTGGTCCGAGGGCCTCGAGCTGCGGGCAGTGGTCGTAGGCCAGGCGCTCGACCCGCATCGGCAGGTACGGCGGCACCCACTCCCAGACGATCTCACCCGCCGGGTTGATCTCGAACACCCGTCCGCCGTGGCTCGAGGTGACGGCGACGTTCTCACCCGGAAGCTTCTGCGCGGTCCCCGCCACCGACGAGAAGAAGTACGGCGAGCCGTACTGCCAGACGACGGTGCCGGCCACCGGGTCGATGACCTGCACGAGCGACTGCCGGTAGGCGTTGCGGTTGTGGCGCCCGTTGTTGAAGAGCAGGATCAGCCCCTCGCCGAGATCGCCCTTGCCGATCATCGACGCCTCGTGCTGGTAGTCGAGCCCGTCCGAGTACTGCCACACGACGTCGCCGGTCTCGCGGTCGATGATGAACACGGTGTTGAGGTGGCGCGCGCTGATCAGGATGTTGCCGGGGCGGAAGCGCTCATCACCTCCGTCGAACCAGCGGTTGGGCGGCAGCTCGTGGACCGAGTTGAAGTGGGTCGGGTCCCGGCTCTCGCGTTTCCAGGTGGGGAAGGACGCCGCGTGGTCGATCGAGCGCCACTCCCAGACCACGCGCCCGCGCCGGTCGATCTCCAGCAGATAGTCCGCGCGGGTCGACTCCTGCCATGCCGGCACCAGGAGGTTGCCGTTGCGCAGCTGGATCAGGTCGTGGTGGGGGAAGTCTCCCTCCGCCGCGAGCCGGTAGTACCAGCGCAGCCGGCCCTCCCAGTCGTACTCCTTGATCAGGTTGTCGGTGCCGATCACCGTCAGGTGGCCGCGGTCATCGAGCCGCGCGCGGCCGACGGCGCGCACATGGGGCCAGACGTGGACGATGCGCCCGTTCATGTCGATGATCATCGGCACCCGGCGCCGGAAGAGGACCAGCGAGTAGCCGCCGGCGGAGGCCTGCGGCCGGTACTGCCGCACCCAGGTCGTCGGATCGTGGAGCGCCAGCTCGAGGTGGCGGTCGTCGATCTCGGTCGCGGCCTCCACCGCGGCGAGCTCGTGGGCGCGTCGCTCCGCCGCGCGCAGCTGCAGCACGAGCAGCAGCGCCACCGCGGCGGCCAGCACCGCAGCCAACGCCCAGATCACACGCCGGTTGACATTGCCTCCCCGCACCGCCGCCCCCGCTCACTCCTCGTCCGAGGCGGTGAGGTAGCCCTCGCGCTCGAGGTGGAGCAGGATCTCGCGCATCGCTTCGGAAGGCGTCATGTCCGAGGTGTCGATCACGACGTCGGCGTCCTGGGGCGTCTCGTAGGGGTCCGAGATGCCGGTGAACTCCTTGACGAGCCCGGCCCGCGCCTTGGCGTACATCCCTTTGCGGTCCCGCCGCTCGCAGACCTCCAGCGGGGTCGCGACGTGGACCAGCACGAAGCCGCCGCACGGCGCCACCATCTCCCGCACGTCGCGCCGGACCACGTCGTAGGGCGCAATGGGCGCACAGATCGCGACCCCGCCCGCGCGGGTGATCTCGGCGGCCACGAAGCCGATGCGGCGGATGTTGAGGTCGCGGTGCTCCTTCGAAAACCCGAGCTCGGACGAGAGGTTGCGCCGCACGAGGTCGCCGTCGAGCAGGGTCACCCCGCGGCCGCCGATCTCCAGCAGCTTGACCCGGAGGGCGTTGGCCACCGTCGACTTGCCCGAGCCCGAGAGGCCGGTGAAGAACACCGTGAAACCGCGCGCGCTGCGCACGGGGTGGCGCAGCTTGAGCTCGCGGGCCACCGACGGGTAGGTGAACCACTCGGGGATCTCGCGGCCGTCGTCGAGCCGGCGCCGCACCTCGGCCGCGCTCAGCTGCAGCGACCGCCCGCCCTCCGGCACCTCGTCGGCGCCGACGAACTGCTTGCGGTCCTCGAGGTACACCATCTCCCGCGCCGGTACCCACCGCACGCCGAGCTCGGCAGCGTGCTCGGACATGAGCGCCGCCGCCTCCGCGGCGTCGTAGGCGGGGGCGCCGACCGTGTCGAGCACCGCGCCGGCGCCGTCGAAATCCACCAGCAGGTGGGTGCAACCGTAGTTCTTGTGGACGATCGCCTGCAGCAGCGCTTCGCGGGAGCCGGCGCCGCGCGGCGCCATCGGCAGCAGGTTGAGCCGCGCCATGAACTTCGGGTAGTGCGGCATCAGCGCCTGGTAGCAGCGGATGCGGGTGTAGTGGTCGGCGTCGCCGGGCTGGTCGAGGCCGACGATCGGGTGGATGAGCAGGCTGGCGCCGGCATCGCGCGCCGCCTCGAGGGTCATCGCCAGCTGCGCCCGGTGCATCGTCCGGTGGGTCTGCACCGCGATCACCCGCCGCCACCCGAGGCGCGCGAACGCGGTGCGCAGCTCGAGCGGGCTCAGCCGCAGCTCGCGGTAGTCGTAGTGCACCGGAAGCTGCACCCCTTCCACCGCCCCGGCGACCGCCCACTCGCCGGCGCGGTGCAGGTGCTGCCGCGCGCCGGGGCCGGCGGCGTCCCCGGGCCCGAACAGCGCTCCGATCTCGGCCGCGCGGTCGGGCTGCCAGACCTCGGTCACCGTCATCGCTGCGAGCATGACGCCTTCCGAGTCCCGCAGCGCCACCCGCTCACCCGGCTGCAGAGCCCGCGCCACCGTTGACGACACGTCGAGGGTGATCGGAACCGGAAACAGCAGGCTGTCGGTGAGGCGCATGGAGCTGCACACCGAGGCGTGGTCCGCCGAGCCCATGAACCCGGTCAGGGGCGAGTAGCCGCCGTTGAGGAGCAGCTCGAGGTCGCACAGCTGTCTGGGCGTGAGGTCGAGCGACGGCCAGTCGCGGGAGAGCTCGCGCAGCTCGGCCGCACGCTCGTCGCCGGCCATGAGGTCGACGAGCCGCGATCCGTGGGGCGGGATGAGGTTGTCCACGAGCTCCTCCGTAGCGCGCGATTGTAACGTAACAGACGCGGTCGCCGTCTCGAGCGGGTTGCTGGTCCTGCTGTTCGCCCTGCGCCTGCGGGGCGCAGGGCGAACAACAGGAAACATCAGGCGTCGACTTCGTCGAACCTGGTCATTCGGAGCATCATTTCCTCGATCCTTGCGCACCCGACGACGGCGCCCGTATCATGCGCCGGGACCTGCGTGCCGCCGGGATCACTTCGACACCGGGGGGAGCTGTCATGCGCCTGTTATTCATCGGGTTCGGGACGGTCGGGCAGGGCCTCGGCGAGCTCCTGCTCGAAAAGAAGGACGAGCTGCGCGGAAGCTACGGGCTCGACTGGCGGGTCACCGGCATCGCCGACCCGGTGAAGGGCTCGGTCTGCGACCCGGCCGGGATCGACCTCGCGCGGGCCCTGGCCGCGGCCGCGGAGGGTCGGTCCATCGCGGAGAACGCGGAGGGCGGCTGCGATTGGGATGCGCTCGAGATGATCGGGCGTGCCGAGGCCGACGCCGTGGTCGAGGTCACCCCCACCGACATCACGACCGGCCAGCCCGCCACCGACCACATCCGCGCGGCCCTCGGGCGCGGCCTCCACGTGGCGACGACCAACAAAGGCCCCTTGGCCCTCCACTCCCGCGAGCTCATCGACCTGGCGGCGTTAAACCGCGTCCGGTTCCTCTACGAGGGCACGGTGATGGCCGGGACACCGCTGCTGAACCTCATCCGCGAGACCCTCGCCGGCTCCGGGATCTCCGAGATGAAGGGCATCCTCAACGGCACCACCAACTACATCCTCACCCGGATGGAGGCCGGCATGGACTACGCCGCCGCCCTCGCCGAAGCACAGGAGTTGGGCTACGCCGAGACCGTGCCGGACGCCGACGTGCTCGGACACGACGCCCTGGCCAAGGTCACCATCCTCGCCAACGTGGTCTTCGGCGCCTCGCTGTCGCCGGACGACAGCCCGTGCACCGGGATCACCGAGATTACTGCCGATCAGATCGCCGCCGCTTCGGCCGACGGCACGCGCTACAAGCTCATCGGCCGCGTCTGGCGCGAGGGCGATGATGTCCGTGCCACGGTCGCGCCGCAGCTGGTGGAGCTGTCGCACCCGCTGGCGGGCGTCGGCGGCGCCACCAACGCCATGACCATCACCACCGACGCCCTCGGCGACGTCACCGTCGTCGGCCCCGGCGCCGGGCGCCGCGAGACCGGTTTCGCACTGCTCAACGACCTCATCACCATCCAGACCGGGAGCGGATCATGAAGATGCTGCTTGCAGGCCGCTGGGTCGACCGCGAGAAGACCATCCGGGTTCGCGATCCCTGGGACGACGCGCTCGTCGGCACGGTGCCCGCGGCCTCCACCGCCGACGTCGAGACGGCGCTCGAAGCGGCCCATGCGGCCCGTGGCGCGGCACGCGCCATGACCACCTACGAGCGGTCGCAGGTCCTGCTCAAGACCGCGGCCATCGTCGCCGACCGCCTCGAGGACTTCGCGCGCACCATCGCCCGCGAGGGCTCGAAGACCATCCGCGAGGCGCGCAAGGAGGCCCGGCGCTGCGTCAACACCCTGACCATCTCCGGCGAGGAGGCCAAGCGCCTGCTCGGCGAGACCATCCCCTTCGACTCCTTCCCCGGCGGCGAGCAGCGGCGCGGCCACTTCGAGCGCGTGCCGATCGGCGTCATCGTCGCCATCACCCCCTTCAACGACCCCCTCAACCTGGTCGCCCACAAGCTCGGTCCGGCGATCGCGGGCGGCAACGCGGTCGTCCTCAAGCCGGCGACCGTCACGCCGCTTTCGGCCCTCAAGCTCTGCGAGGCCTTCGATGAGGCCGGGCTGCCCGGCGGCGTGCTGCAGTGCCTCACCGGCCACGGCTCGGTGCTCGGCGACGCCCTGGTGTCCGACCCCAGGGTGCGCATGGTCAGCTTCACCGGCGGCCTCGAGGCGGGCCGGCGCATCGTCGCCAAGGCGGGGCTGAAGAAGATCGGCATGGAGCTCGGCTCCAACTCGCCGGTGGTCGTCTGGCACGACGCCGACCTCGAGTGGGCGGCCGAGACCTGTGTCTCCGGGGCCTTCTGGGCCGCCGGCCAGAACTGCATCGGCGTGCAGCGGATCTACATCCACCGCGACGCCTACGAGCCCTTCAAGACCATGGTCGTCGAGCGCACCAAGGCCTACCGCATCGGCGACAAGCTCGACGAGGCCACCGACATGGGCCCGATGATCAACGAGGGCGAGGCGCGGCGGGTCGAGCGCTGGATCGAGGAGGCGGTGGGAAAAGGCGCCGCCGTGCTCGCGGGCGGCGGCCGCAGGGGCTCGCTGATGGAGCCGACGGTGCTCGAGAACGTGCCGAAGACCGCCACCATCCACAACCAGGAGGTCTTCGGACCGACGGTCAACCTCTACCCCGTCGACGACCTCGACGAGGCCATCGCCGAGGCCAACTCGGTCGACTACGGCCTCCACGCCGCCGGCTTCTCGCGCGACGTCGAGACCTGCCACCGGCTCATCGCGGGCCTCGACGCCGGCTCGGTGCTGATCAACGACTCCACCGACTACCGCCTCGACTCCATGCCCTTCGGCGGCGTCAAGAGCTCCGGACTCGGCCGCGAGGGCATCCGCTTCTCGCTCCAGGAAATGACCGAGCCCAAGGTGGTGTGCTGGTACGTGCCGGGCCTTCGGCCAGAATGAGGAACGAAGAATCACGAATGAGGAATTAGGAATGAGGAATTAGAAATCACGAATTAGGAATGAGGAATTAGGAATGAGGAATTCCCAACCGCCCCCCGCGATGGGAATGTGAGTCCGCGGGGGTGGGCGGCATTCCTAATTCCTAATTCCTCATTCCTAATTCCTAATTTGTTTCTCCGCTTTGCTGCGCTGACGACGCCCGGGCGTTCCCGCTTGACTTCACCGCCCACCCACGCCACCCTGCTCGCCCGGAGGCGTTATGGCAGCTGACGATCAGAA
>CAZMED010000122.1:0-8912 GCA_964565045.1 uncultured Thermoanaerobaculia bacterium | reverse complement strand
CCAGTGCGAGGACCGCACGCCTCACGACGCCGATCCCCGCGCCTCGCGCACCAGCGCCTCGGCCAGCACCTGCAGCGGATCGAGCCACGGCAGCTCGGGCGGAAAGTGCTGCAGCACCAGCGACACCTCGGTGCAGCCCGCAATCAGCGCCGTCACCCCCTGCCCCACGAGATCGCGAACCGCGACCGCCAGCACCCGATAGGCCTCCTCCGAAGCGCCGTGCAGCTTGACCGCGTCGAGCGCGTCCATGACCGCGTTCTGCACGCCGGGGGTCGGCGGCCCCACGCCGACGAGGCCCGCCCGGTCGAGCGCCTCGTGGTAGATGCGGGTGCGCAGGGTGCCGTCGGTGGCGAGCAGCCCGACCACCTTCCCGGCCCCGAACTGCTCCGCCGCCCGCCGTACCGACTCGTCCACCATGTCCACGATCGGCACCCCGACCGCCGGCCGCAGGTCGTCGAGGAAGGCGTGCGCGGTGTTGCAGGGAATACCGATGACGGCCGCCCCGGCGCGCTCGAGGTTCTTCGCGGTGGCGACCAGGGCCCGGACGACCGGCTCCACCTCGCCCGACAGCAGGGCGTCGGTGCGGTTGGGGATCTTGGGGTTCGAATCGAGGATCACCCTCAGGTGGTCCTGCTCCACTGCCGCGGGCGTCGCGCGGGTGATGCGCAGCAGCAGCTCCGCCGTCGATTCGGGTCCCATGCCGCCGAGCACGCCGATGATCTTCTCCGCCATGCCGGCCATTCTACCCGCGGCCGTCGTCCGTGTCCCGGGCACCATGACGCCGCGGCGCCGGACTCCCCCATCCGTGGGATACTCGGGCCACGGAGGGGTGCATGGACTTCCAGATCTCGGAACGGATGGAAGCGGCCCTCGGGCTGATCCGCGAGTTCGTCGACCGCGAGCTCGTCCCCATGGAGACCGCGTTTCTCACCAAGCCCTTCCGAACGCTTCTGCCGGAGCTCGAGAAGAAGCGCGCCCAGGTCCGGCAGATGGGTCTGTGGGCGCCGGGCCACCCGCAGGAGCTCGGCGGCATGGGCCTCGACCTCGTCGACCTCGGCCTGGTGTCGGAGGCCCTCGGGCGCACTCCCCTCGGCCACTTCGTCTTCGGCTGCCACGCGCCCGACGCCGGCAACGTCGAAATCCTCCACCTCTACGGCACTCCGGAGCAGAAGGCGCGATGGCTGGAGCCGTTGGTGGACGGCCGCATCCGCAGCTGCTTCTCCATGACCGAGGTGGAGATGCCGGGCTCGAACCCGGTGATGATGGAGACCACCGCCGCCAAAGAAGGCGACGACTACGTCATCAACGGCCAGAAGTGGTACACCACCGCCGCCGACGGCTCCGCGTTCGCCATCGTCATGGCGATCACCGACCCCGAGGCGCCGCCGCACCACCGCGCCTCCATGATCATCGTCCCCACGGACACTCCCGGCTTCGACCTCGTGCGCAACATCAACGTCATGGGGCACACCGGCGACGACTACTTCAGCCACGCCGAGATCCTCTACCACTCGTGCCGGGTGCCGCAGTCGAACCTGCTCGGGCCGGAGGGGGCGGGCTTCGTGATCGCCCAGGAGCGCCTCGGCCCCGGCCGCATCCACCACTGCATGCGCTGGATCGGGGTCTGCCACCGCGCCTTCGAGCTGCTGTGCCGGCGCGCGGCCTCACGCCGGATCTCGCCCACCGAGACCCTGGCCGACAAGGACATCGTGCGCGCCTGGGTCGCCGAGTGCCACGCCGAGATCCAGGCCGCCCGCATGCTGACCCTGCACACCGCGTGGAAGATCGACCGCCACGGCTGGAAGGCGGCGAGGCAGGACATCTCGATGATCAAGTTCGTGGTCGCGGGCACCATGCAGCGGGTGGTCGACCGCGCCCTGCAGGTGCACGGCGGGCTCGGCATGACCGACGACACCCTGCTCGCCTTCTTCTTCCGCCACGAGCGCGCGGCGCGCATCTACGACGGCCCCGACGAGGTGCAGAAGCTGTCGCTCGCGCGCCGCATCCTCGCGGAGCACACGGCGTGACCGTCGACCAGCCGCGCGCCGTCCGGCCCGGCGAGGCGCTCGACCTCGAGGCACTCGGCCGTTACCTGCGCTCGCTCGACCCCGATCTCAGCGGCCCAATCAAGCTCGCCCAGTTCCGCTCCGGCGCCTCGAACCTCACCTACCTGCTCGAGGTCGGCGGCCGCGAGCTCGTGCTGCGGCGGCCGCCGCACGGCCGCAAGGCGAAGAGCGCCCACGACATGGCGCGCGAGGTGCGGGTGCTGCGGGCGCTGCGCGACGCCTACCCCTTTGTGCCCGAGGTCATCGCCTTCTGCGACGACCCCGAGGTGCTGGGCGGCGACTTCTACGTCATGGAGCGCATCCGGGGCATCATCCTGCGCAAGAACCTCCCCAAAGGTCTGCGGTTGTCGCGCGAGGAGATCGCGAAGCTGTGCTCGAACGTCATCGACAAGCACATCGAGCTGCACGAGGTGGACTACGAGGCCGCCGGGCTCGGCGACCTCGGCCGGCCCGAGGGCTACGTGCAGCGGCAGGTCGATGGCTGGAGTGCGCGCTTCCGCGCCGCCCACACCCCCGACGCCCCCTCCTACGAGCGGGTCATGGCCTGGCTCGCCGACAACCGGCCGCCCGAGGTCGGCGCCGCGCTGATCCACGGCGACTTCCGCTTCGACAACGTGGTCCTGGATCCCGACGACCCGCTGCGCGTCATCGGCGTCCTCGACTGGGAGATGGCCACCCTCGGCGACCCCCTCATGGACCTGGGCTCGAGCCTCGCCTATTGGATGCAGAAGGGCGACCCGTGGCTGCTGCGTCTGATGCGCGTCCAGCCCACCCACCTGCCGGGCATGATGACCCGCGACCAGGTGGTCTACGCCTACTGCACCCGCCGCGGCATCACCATCGACAGCTTCGACTTCTACCGCATCTTCGGCGTCTTCCGCCTGGTGGTGATCATGCAGCAAATCTACTTCCGGTACCACCACCGCCAGACCAGGACCCGGCGCTTCGGCCGCTTCATCTGGCTCATCAAGTACCTCGAGGGGTACCTCGAGCGGCAGATCGCCGCCTCGCGGCCGTGATCAACGACAGCCCGCCACGACAACCCGAGCTCCGGGCGGAGCCCGCCTGCGACGCCCCACCCCTCGGCGGCGCCGAGCCTTCCGGCACCGAGGGGTCAAGGGACCGCTCCACGAACAAGGGATTGCTGCTCGTGCTCGCGCCCCAGGTCCTCGCGGCCGCCGCCGCCGTCGCCGCCGTGGCGCCCGTTCTCTGGCGCTCCCGCTGGGTCCAGGACGACGCCTTCATCAGCTTCCGCTACGCCCGCAACATGGTCGAGGGCCACGGCCTGGTCTACAACGCCGGCGAGTGGGTGGAGGGCTACACCAACTTTCTGTGGACCATGTTCTCGGCCCTGCCGCTGGCCCTCGGCGCCGCCGACCCGCTGCCCGCGATGCACCTCCTCGGCATGGGCCTGTGGCTGGGGACCTTCGCGCTTCTGACGCTGCTCGGCGTCATCCTGGCCGGCCGCGGGGTTCTCATCGGGCCGCTGATCGCGTTGCCGCTGCTCGCGGTCTGGTCGTACAACCTGTGGTTCCTCGGCGGCATGGAGACCGGTCTCGTCAGCTTTCTCACCGCGCTCCTGATCCTGCTGACGGCGTTGCAGGACCTGACGCGGCCGCGGCGGGCCGCCCTGCTCGGCCTCACGGTCGCGGCACTCCTGCTGACCCGGCCGGACACCGCGCCCTTCATCGCCGGGGCCGCGCTCGCCTCGCTCGCCTGCGAGTGGCGCTGGCTCGGCCGGCGGGCCTTCTGGGGGAACTGGCTCCCGGCATTGGTTCTGCCGGTGATCGTGATCTACATCCCCTACACCGGCTGGCGCCTCGGCTACTACGGCGACTTCTTCCCCAACACCTACTACGCCAAGATGGCGTACCTCCCGGCCTGGGACCGCGGCCGGGAGTACCTCGAGACCTTTCTTCGGGTGTACGAGCTGCGGCCGTTCCTGCTCCTGCCCCTGCTCGCCATTCCGCTCGCGCGCGACCGCGCCGTGCGCCGCGTCCTCGCTGCCACGGTGCTCGGCAGCGCCGCCACCGTCCTCTACCTCTGGCGACTCGGTGGCGACTTCATGGAGTGGCGCTTCCTCATGCCGGTCACCGGGGTCTTCGTGCCGGCGGTCGGCATCGCGGCCTTTGTCATCGGCCATGGCGTCGGACGGATCGTCTTCTTCTGGCGAGTGCGGAGGCAGGACACATTGCGGGCAACGGCCGGCGCACTCTTCGGGGCTGCAGGCGCACTGGCGGTGGTCGTTTGGATGAGCATGGTCGGTGCCGAGGGCGCGGCACGGGCCAAGCGGATCATGGCCACGGGGCAGGAACACATCCCGTCTCTCGCCAAGTACGCCGGTCCAGACTACGCCTGGGACGAGGTCGGGCGCGCCTGCGATGCGGTGCTGCCCGATGACATTCGCATCGCGACAACGGCTGCCGGCATGCTCCCGTACTTCGCACGCCGCTCCACCCTCGACCTGCACGGACTCACGAGCCGTCATATCGCCCGCAGTCCTCTCGGCCCCGACGATGTGCGCGGCCGGCTGGGTCACGAGCGAGTTCTGGACGACCGCGAGGTCATGCTGAAGCTCGGAGTCGGCGCCCGGATCAGAACCGAGCCGTTGAGCCTGGTCCCGCGCGCTCTGGGGTCGGTCGACAGCCCGGAGGAAACGACGGTCAGCGTCCGAATCGACCATCGACGTTTCTTCGACATCCAGCTGTTCTCCCCGTCGCCGGCGGTCCTGGAGCAGCTGCGCCGGCACGAGAGTGTCATCTTCAGCGATCCTTCGCGGTTGATCCCGAAGGAACAGATGGTCATCTACCGCGGGCTCCTCGAGTCGCATCGACTCGTCGACCGGCTCGACCTCCAGCTCCCCAGCTCCGAAAGCGAGCACGGACTCTTCGAGGACGAGGGGCTGCGAGGCAGCCTACGCCGAGACTTCCACGACAAAGTGCTCGGCTACGATCTCCCCGACGGCCCGCAAGCCCTGCGCGACGAGGGCCGGCGGATTTTCGTGGCAGCCTCCTGGATCGTCAGCGGGATCTCGGCCGATCACGACCTGCTCATGGTGGTGCGGCATGACCGCACCGCCTCCAGCCGCTACCGTGTGAGCGCCAACGGCCGCCACACGCCGCAGCCCTTGACGCTCGACGGTGGGCGTGAAGCCTGGGCCGAGGAGCTGCACATCATCCCCCGCGAACTCCTGGTTGACGACCGCAATTCAGTGTCGATCGCCCGTCATTCCACTCACTACGCCGAAGCCGAGATCTACCACCTGTGGTTCCTGCAGAAGCGCGGAGCTGATGATCCCGGCTAGGTTCTGACCCGCAGCAGCCAGGCGGCGGCGGTGATGATCATGATGACCAGCAGCAAAGAGCCGAGGGGCGTCGAGGCCGGGATGGCGGCGGACGCGGCCTCCTGCACCTCGAGGTCGGCCGTCGCCGGCGCAGCCGACGCGACTCCGGCCACGAACAGCTCGGAGGTCACGTTGGCGTAGCTGCCCGGCGCCGCCGAGGCGGGGACCTCCACCTCAACCTCGATGGTGCAGCTCTCCCCGGGTCCGACGGTCCCGTCGCGCAGCGTCAGCAGCGAGACGCCGGCGATCTCGGACCCCGCGCCGCAGGCATCCACCAACGGCAGGCCGACCGCCGCCAGGCCCGGCAGCACGGCGCCGAGGTCGTCGGTGAAGGACAGCCCGTTGACGCCGGAGCCAGCGCTGAGGTTCTGGATGACGAAGCTGAGGGTGGTCCGGCTGCCGGGGATCACCCGTCCGGCGAAGCTCTTGGAGAACGCGACGGCCTCGACGGTGAGGTCCGCGCTCGCCGCGAGCCCCGTCACCGGGAGCCCGCTCATGGAGCCGGCGGGTGCGCTGGTGACGTTGGTGATGGCGGTGCCCGACGGCACCGAGGCCGGCACCTGCGTCAGGACGCTGAAGGTGCAGGAGCCGCCCGCCGGAAGGCTGCCGCCGGTGAGGGTCAAAAGCGACGTCCCGGAGATCTGCGACCCGGCGCCGCAGATGTCGGCGGCGGGGAGCCCGACGGCCGTCAAACCCGCGAGCGCGGCGTCGAGGTCGTCGGTAAAGGTGATGCCGGTGGCGGCGAGGGAGGGGTCGAGGTTGGTGAGGGTGAACTGGAGGGTCGCCACGCCTCCAGGGGCCACCGGGTCGTCGGTGAACTCCTTGTCCAGCGCCAGCCGCTCCGCCGAGACCTCCAGCTGGTCGGCGGCGTTGGGGAAGGCCACCGTCGAGCCTCCTATCGAGGCGCTGAAGCCGCTGGTCAGGTTGGCGTAGCTGCCCGAGGCCGCGGCCGCCGGCACGTCCAGCGTGACGTCGAACTGGCAGCTCGTCCCGGGAGCGAGGCCGCCCCCCTGGAAGACGAGCACGGTGTTGCCCGACAGCCCGGTCAGCGAGGACCCGGCGCCGCAAACGTTCGACAGCGGCAGCCCGGTGGCCGCGAGTCCGCCGAGCACCCCGCCGAGGGCGTCCTGGAAGACGATGCCGGTGGCCGCCTCGGTGGCGCTCAGGTTCTGGATCGTGAAGCGCAGGGTGGCGGTGCCGCCCGGCAGGGCCGGGTCGTCGGTGAACTCCTTGCCGAGCGCCAGGCCGGCGATCATCAGCTCGTCAGTCGCCGGGCCGCTGGCGGCCGCGACGCCCGCCACGGTCGCCGAGACGGCGCTGGTGGTATTGGTGAACGAGCCCACCGGGGCGCCCGCCGGGACCTGCAGGGTCACCGAGAAGGTGCACTCCTCCCCCGGCGCCAGGGACCCGCCGGTGAAGCTCAGCGTCGAGGTCCCGCTGATCTGCGAGCCCGCCCCGCAGACGTCGGACTGCGGCAGCCCCACCGCCGCCAGCCCGCTGAGCACGGCGTCGAGGTCGTCGGTGAAGGCGACGGCGGTCGCGCCGCCAACCGCCAGCTCGTCGTGGCTGAGCGTGAACTGCATCGTCGCCGTGCCGCCGGGCTGCGCCGGGTCGTCGGTGAACTCCTTGCTGAGGCGCGGCGCGGCCACCACCACCAGGTCGTCCGTCGCCGGGTTGCCCACCACCGGGCTGCCGTCCACGGTGGCGGTGATCGCGGAGGTGAGGTTGGTGAACGTGCCCGCCGGCTGCACGGCCGAAACCACGATATCGGCGCTGAAGGTGCACGACGCCCCGGGGCCGAGGGTGCCGCCGTCGAACGCCAGACCCTGCCCGAGGCCGACGCCCGTCAGCGTCAACGACGAGCCCGTCCCGCACGGCGACGGGCCGGGAAGCGTCACGCTCAAGGGAGAACCGAGGTACGTCGTGAGCTCGTCGGAGAACGTGATGCCGGTCGCCGCCGATGTCGGGCTCGTGTTGGTGACGTTGAACTCGAGGGTCACCGTGCCGCCGGTGCCCACCCGGTCGTCGGTGAACTGCTTCGTGAGGCGGGGCGCAGGGGCGACGAAGAGAACGTCGGCGCCCGGCGTGCCGGTGACCGGGCCGCCCCCGAGATCGGCGCCGACGCTGCTGGTGGTGTTGGGGTAGGCGCCCGTGGCCGCGCCTGCGGGCACCTGCAGGGTGACGCTGAAGGAGCACTGGGCCTCCGCCGCGAGGCTGCCGCCGGTCAGGGACAGAACCCCGCTGCCGGCGAGCTGGGAGCCGGGACCGCAGACGCCGGCCACGGGCAGGCCCACCGCCTGAAGCCCCGCGAGGGTGGCGTCGAGGTCGTCTGTGAAGGCGATCGCGGTGGCGTCCGCCGCGCGGTCGAGGTTGGCGAGGGTGAAGCGGAGCTCCACCGTGCCGCCGGGCGGCACCGGGTCGTCGGTGAAGCTCTTCACGAGGGCGATGGGCGTCACGGTCACCTCGAGCGCGGCCCCCGCGACGCCGCTCGAGTGAAGTGGCCCGAAGTAGGACGACGTCAGCTCGGCCGAGGTGTTGACGAGCGTGCCGACCGCGCCGCCGATGACGTCGACCGACACCTGGCACGAGCTTCCCGGATTGACGCTCCCTTGCAGCAGCGAAACGAGCTGGGTCCCCGGCGCGGCGGTGAGCGTTCCGCCGCAGTCCGTCGTGGCGTTGGCCGGCCCCGCCACCACCATCCCCGGGGGCAGGACATCGGTGAAGGCCAGCGACAACGCCGGATTCTGGTTCGCGGTGTTGTCGACGAGAAAGCTCAGGGTGCTCCTGCCGCCGAACGGCACCGAGCCCGGCGAGAAGGCCTTGCCGAAGCCCGGCCGGTCGGCGGCCACGGTGAGATCGTCCGCCGCGTTGCCGCTGTTACCGGCGCTCGAGGTCAGGTCGCCGGAGACGTTCATGTGCGTCCCCAAGGTGCTGCTGGTGACGTTGACCTGGACGCTGCACGCGGCGCCCGCGCCCAGCGAGCCGCCGCTGAGGCTGATGGTGCCGCCCCCGTCCGGGGCCGTCAGCTCGCCGCCGCAGGTGGTGGACGCACCCGCCGGGCTCGCGATCGTCACGCCGGCCGGAAGGGTGTCGGTGAAGGCGAGCCCGGTGACCGGACCGCCCTCCAGATTGGAGATGTCGAAGCGCAGCACCGCCAGGCTGCCGGGCCCGATGACGTCCGGCTGGAACGCCTTGGCAAACGCCGGCGGTCCCAGCTGCGCCTGCGCCGACGCCGCCGCCACCGTCACCACGACCGCCCCCGCGACCCTCAGAACCATCGACCGGTGCCGTGCCCAGGCAGTGCTTCTCATGGTGAACCCATCCCCCGTCCTGGCGGTTGTCGGCATCGCGCGCCCCGTCATTCGACGCCTCCCAGCATAAGCGATTCCAACGAGGAAGATGGCACCCGACCGGCAAATGCGTCGGGTGAGAATCGGGTTACGATGGGGCATGCCGAGGTCCCGCCACGCGGAGCAGAGCGAGCAGACCAGACGACGTCTGAT
>CAZMED010000121.1:5007-9170 GCA_964565045.1 uncultured Thermoanaerobaculia bacterium | reverse complement strand
ACCACGTTCTCGGGGTCCTCGAAGTCCTCGACGCCGACCACCCCGCCGAGGTGGTTCGAGCGGCCGAAGGCCCAGTGGAAGCCGGCCTTCTCGTCCTCGACGACCGAGCCGGTGACCTCGGCGCGGTCGTTGACCCCGAAGGCGACCTCGGCGATGTTGGCGCGCGCCGGGTCGGCGTCGAAAAAGGCGGCGTAGCGGTCGGCCGCCGGCCCGTCGCCCTCCACCACCACCACGCTGTTGGCGACCACGTGGAAGAGCACCAGCTCGTCGTCCTCGAGGACCGGTATGGTGCCGGCCGTCCACGAGGGCACGGCCTCGTGCTCGCCCTCGTAGGGCACGATAAAGGTCTCGCCCGAGGGCAGGTTGATGATGCGGTCGCCCTGCTTGCCGCGCGGCAGGAAGCCGTCGTCCATCTCCGCCGCGCGGTGGCGGAGGTCGAAGAAGCAGCGGTGCCCGGTCGAGAACAGCACGTCGCACAGCGCGGCGCCCTGCATGGCATCGAAGATGGCCCTGCAGCGGGCTGCGACCTTCCGGTAGTCGGCGGCCAGGGCGGTGCCCTCCATGCGCTCCTCGACGCCGGGCATGGAGGCGGCACGGAAGTCGTCCAACGCCTCGGCGAGCCCGGCCAGCGGCGCGGTGGCCGAGTACTCGGTCATCGCGATGACCAGGGACGACGCCGCGAGGGCCGATCGCAGCTCGACCTCCTCGCCGCCGAGCCGCCCCGCTTCCGGAAGATCGGCGTTGTTGGCGCCGGTCGCCGGGAACTCGAGCAGCGGGCGCACCTCGAAGCCGCCGTCGGCCGCCAGCTGCAGCATCTCACCGCGCCAGCGCGCCGCCATCGCCCGCCGCGCCTTCCAGGCCTCGTGGTCGGGGGCCCCGTCGCGGGGCACGTCCACCGCGAAGGTCACCACCTCGCCGGGCTGCGGGTCGAAGACATCCCGCAGCAACTTCTTGACATCGAGCATGGTCCCGTCCTTTCGTCGCGCGCCCGATTGTACTCCGGGTGGGGTATGCTGACCCGCCATGAGCCACCACCAGATCACCGCCGCCGTCGTCGGCACCGGCCACCTCGGCCGCCACCACGTCCGACTGCTCGCCGCCTTGGACGGCGTCCGCTTGATCGGCGCCTTCGACAGCGACCGCGAGCGGCTTCGAGCGATTACGACCGAGCACGGTGTTGCCGCCCTCGATTCAGTGGCTGCGGCGGCCGAGGCCGATGCGGTCGTCGTCGCCACGCCCACCGTGAGCCACCGCGAGGTCGCCGGCGCTCTCATCGAGTCCGGCTGCCACGTTCTGGTGGAAAAGCCGATCGCCTCCACCGTGGCCGAGGCCGAGGAGCTCATCGCCCTCGCCGAAAGGGCGGGGACGGTGCTGGCAGTCGGCCACGTCGAGTACCACAACCCCGCCGTGCAGGCCGCCCTCGGCCTCGCCGACGGCGTCCGCTACCTGGAGTCGCAGCGCCTGTCGCCCTTCACCGCGCGCTCGGTGGACGTGGATGTGATCCTCGACCTGATGATCCACGACCTCCAGATCACCCTCGCGGTGGCCGGCGAGGCGCCGTCCGAGATCCGCGCCGTGGGCGTGCCGGTGCTCACCGACAAGGTCGACCTCTGCCACGCCTGGGTCGAGTTCCCGGGCGGGCTGGTGGCCAACCTCACGGCGAGCCGGGTGTCGGCGGAGCGGATCCGCAAGCTGCGCCTCTTCGCCCGCGAGGCCTATTTCTCGATCGACTACGCCGATCAGAGCGTGTCCGCGGCGCAGCTCCTGCGCGGCTCGACGGGCGTCGAGATCGCACCGCGTCAGGTCGAGGTCCGCAGGGACGAGCCGCTGCGGGCGGAGCTCGAGGCCTTCGTCGGCACCTGCCGCGGCGAGCGGGCCCCGATCGTCGACGGCCGGACCGCGGCCGCCGCGCTGGCCGCTGCCGTCACCATCCGCGGCTGCGTCGAGCGGCGCTAGAACCCCGGGCCGCCGGATAAGGCGCGAGCCTGCAGACCTTTGAGCTCGCGTAGAATGACGGCGCCGGAGGTGGCTCATGCGACCGAGGTTCCAGCTGCTCGACGAGGACCTGGCGGACCGGATCATCACCGAGGCGGCGCTCGTGCTCGCCGGGGTCGGCGTCGAGGTCAACGACCCTTCAGTCCGCGAGCTGCTCGCCGCCCACGGCGCCGAGATCGGACCCGGCGACGGCCGGGTGCGGCTGGGCGAAACCATGGTCGAGGCGGCGCTGGACGCGACGCCGCTGACCTTTTCGCTCTACGACCTCGCGGGCCGCGAGAGCCACCGCTTCGACGGCGCGCGGACGCACTTCACACCCGGCTCGGCCGCGATCAACATCCTCGACCGGTCGACGGGGGCGATCCGCCCCGCCGTCACCGCGGACCTCGTCCGCCTGGCCAGGCTGGTCGGCGGCCTCGAACGCCTGGACGCCCAGAGCACGGCGCTGGTGTCGTCGGACGTTCCCGAGGCGGTGTCGGACAGCTACCGCCTCTTCGTCAACCTGCTGTACTGCGGCAAGGCGGTGGTCACCGGCGCCTTCACGATCGAGGGCTTCGCCGTCATGCGCGAGCTCCTGCTCACGGTGCGCGGCACGGCGGAAGCGCTCGCGGCACGGCCGCCGGCTCTCTTCACCTGCTGCCCGACCTCGCCGCTGCGCTGGACCGATGAGGGCGTCCGCAACCTCGTGGACTGCGCCCGCTCCGGGATCCCGGTGGAGATCGTGCCGGTGCCGCTGACCGGCTTCATGGCGCCGGTCACCCTGGTCGGCACCCTCATCCAGCACACCGCCGAGGTGCTCTCGGGCGTCGTCATCGCCCAGCTCGCGCAGCCGGGCGCGCCGCTGCTCTTCGGCGGCTCGCCGGCGATCTTCGACCTGCGCTACGAAACCACTCCGATGGGCGCCATCGAGACCTCGATGCTGACCTCGGCGGCCGCCGAGATCGGCCGCCGCCTGGGCATGCCGACCCAGGGCTACATCGCGCTCTCCGACGCCAAGGCCCTCGACGCCCAGGCCGGGCTCGAGACCGGCATCGGTGCGACCCTCGCCGCCCTCGCCGGCATCGACAATGTCTCCGGTCCGGGGATGCTCGACTTCGAAAGCTGCCAGAGCCTCGAGAAGCTGGTGGTCGATCATGAGATCTGCAAGATGTCCGACCGCCTGCGCGCCGGCATCGAGCCGCGCGACGACTTTCCGGCGCAGCCGCTGCTCGAGGAGCTGCTGGCCGAGAAGCATCTCCTGATCGCCGACCACACCCGCCGCCACCTGCGCGCGGAGCTCGGCTTTCCGGGCCCGGTGATCGACCGCACGAGCCGGCCGCGCTGGCTCGAGGAGGGAGGGCGGACTCTCGGCGAGCGCGCTGCGGCGGAGGTCGACCTTCTGCTCGCGGACGCCGCGCCGAGCCCGCTCGACGAAGACGCCAGGCGCGGGCTGGAGGAGGTCATGGCGGCCGCCGCCCGCGCCGCCGGAATGGACAAGCTGCCGGCGCGCGAGGCCTGAGCCGTCTCGCGGGGCCCGGGGCGCGCTCCGGACGCGGTCAGGGGCCGGCGGGGTCGAGCCCGGTCAGCTGCCGGCGTTCCACCGGCGGCAGCTCCTCCCACGACGCGGCCAGCCAGCTGACGCCGTCGAGGAACGCGTTCGCACGGTCAGTGTGGCGACACACCAACCGCGCCAGACGCCAGAAGGCCGGCGAGTGGTCGAGGTGGAATGCGTGCGCCAGCTCGTGCGCGACCACCGCCTCCAAGACCCACGGCGGCATCAGCCGCAGGGCCGCGTTGAGGCGGACGATGCCGGTGCGCGGGCTGTAGGAGCCCCAACGGGAGCGCTGCGTGGTCACGAAGCGGACCTCGCTCACCCGCGGCGGCTTCGCGAACCTCGAAGCCACCTTGCGCGCCACGGCCTCGGCCCCGCCGTCGCCGTTCACGGCGTCGGCCCGGCTGCGCCGGAGCAGCCGGCGCGCGAGCTCGACGACGACCTCGTTGAGCTCCTTCCCGGAGACCCGAGGCGGTGCGCTCACCGACAGGGTGCTTCCGCGCAGCCGCGCGTTGATGTTCTTGACCCTCTTCCGGACCACGACCAGGTCCAGGGTCACGCCGTCGACGACCAGCTTGCTGACATCACCCTTCACGGCGCGCATGCTACCCGAAAACGCGCCAAAGTCAGCCCTCGG
>CAZMED010000121.1:0-4907 GCA_964565045.1 uncultured Thermoanaerobaculia bacterium | reverse complement strand
GCGCCGGCCCCCGCGGCGCGGCGGCGCCGTGTTGAGCCCGAGCGCGTTCTTGATCAGGGTGCCGTCGGCCTGCGAGAGGCCCACTGAGGGAATCGTGATGCTGGAGTCGTCGCCGCCCATGGGCGGCAGCCCCTGCGGCAGGTTGTTGACCACCAGGACCGCCACGGCGCCCGCGTTCTGCGCGTTCTTCACCTTCTCCGTGAAGAAGCAGCTCCCCCGGTCGACGACGGCGATCCTGCCGGCGATCTCGGCGGCATTGACCAGCGCCTCGCAGCCGAGATTCGGGGCGTCGGACCCGTCGCGCACCACGGCCAGCTCGCCGGTCACTCCCACGAGGTCCACCGGCGGCCCGAACTGGGCTGTCTGCACCGCATAGCTGCCCGCGATGCCGGCGGGTGAGTTGATCCTCAGCCTGGGGGCGTTCTCGAGCACTTGCGGCGCCGAGGCCACCGTGGCCGGGCCGTCCCAGGCGAGGCGTCCGGTGTTGACGGAGGAGCTCAGACGCTGCTCGTCGCTCATCACGCTCCAGTGGAGCCCGAGGTCGGGGTCGAAGGCGAAGACCGTGAAGATATCCGGCAGACCCTGGGTGCCGGGGAGGGAGGGCAATGAGCCGGTGCTCGAGTCGACGAAGCTGGCAAACCCCAGCCCGTGGGCCAGCTCGTGCAGCGCCACCATGGCGAACGACGCCTGCCCGGAAGGCGTGTTGCCGTCGAGCCCGTAGTAGTAGCGGTAGCTCGGCGCCAGGCAGCCCTCGTCGATCGAGCTGTTGAAGTTGACGATGATGTCGCCGGTGTTGGGCGGACGCCCGTTCTCGGTGAAGCTCAGGTTCTCGCCCGCCAGAGCCTCGGCCAGGGCGCCGGGATACCAGGTGCCCCCGCGTGGGGCGTTGGCGAAATCGGCGAACAGGAAGCGGGCGCCGGCCGCAGCCAGCACCGCGCCCTCGTCGGGATCGCAGTCGAGCTCGTCGAACTCGCTGTCGACGTTGATCTCGATGGCGCTGCCCAGGAGGGCGGCCCACACGTCCGCGGCCCACTGCAGGGCGGCCAGCCGCTGCCCGCCGAGGGTCGTCCCGCCCGGGTTGGCCGGCGCCAGGGAAACCTCGGTCGGGTCGTTGAAGCCCGTGTCGGCGGCGTCCTTGACCCGGATGGTCACGCTCGAGGTGCCGACCGGCCAGCCGATGTCGCGAAAGTGCGGCAGCGTCAGGTCGACCTCCCCGAAGGGCACCGCCGGCGACGCCGTCGGCTCCATCAGGAGGTCCGGAGCGGCCGACAGATCCCAGTGCGAGACCGACGACCCCGGCTCGAGGGGGTTCGGGGCATACAGCAGCACCCGCCCGAGCTCGTCGGCGCCGGCACGACGGCTCGGATCGACGGCCAGGGTCGCGTTCACCGCGGTCGCCTTGGCCGCGGCGGGACCGCCCAGCACCGCGGCCGCCGGCCCGCCAGGCCCGGACTTCAGCGCGCCCGAACTCAGGAGCTTCTCGGCCCCGTGCCTGTGGTCCACGCACCAGGACTCGAGGTCCCCGCCCGGCCGCACCGTGACTCCCATGACGTGCAGGAAACGGCCGTCGAGGTCGACGCCCGTACCGCCGCCCTCGATCTCGAACACCCGCAGCCCCCCGGTGGAGCGGCTGAGAGCCTCCGCGATCGCAGCCGACAGCGGGCCGGCATCTCCCGGGGGCGGCGTCGCCTGACGGCGGTCGGAACGGTCGCCGGAGATGACCCCTGAGGGCGGGCCGGCCGAGACCCGCGCGCCCGCCTGGCCGGTCCCACCGGCTTCCCGTCGATCGCCGTCCGCGCTCGCCGGCGCCGCGAGCGCGGCCAGGCAGACAGCTATCGGCAGGACCGGCAACAGCCGCCGGCCTCGCCTGGTCTGAGCTTCACGTCGATGCATGCGCAGCTCCTTCACGGCACCACCCGAGGATACCGAAAACCGCTCGTTGCAGGGGGCAACCGTCCACCGCGTGCAGGTTATTGCCACGATTCGGCCCCGCTTTCTCGCCGCAGCGGCTCGAGAGCTGCTGCTCGCCCGGGCCCGGGATCTGCCGACCAGCCCGGAGCCGGGGCGAACGTCCAACACGTTGACTCGCTGCTCGGGCGTGGGCTAGTTTGACGGGGCAGGTCGCGGGCGGCGCCCTTCGATCGGCGCCGGTGCGGGACCCACTGCCCTGTGAGACTCTCTGGAAGCGCGTTGCACCGAGGAGGAGGAGACCCATGCTCCGTGTCGTGATGTCGCTCGTCGCCGTCGCACTGTCGATCGTCCCGGGCGCCGCGAACGCCGGCGACCTCCAGGAACCGACCGGGTGGCAGACCCCGCCCGAGGCGGTGATGAAGGTCCTGCACGCACCCCAGCTTCCGTGGGTCTGGACCGCGCCCTCCGGCACGCACCTGATGCTCGCCGACCCCGTCACCTATCCCCCGCTCGCCGAGCTGGCGTCGCCCATGCACGTGCTCGCCGGCATGCGGGTCGACCCCGCGGTGGGCAACATCCACGGCCGGCACGGCGCCACCACGCCGCGCCTGGTGGCGGTCGGGAGCGGCGCCGAGGTGCCGCTCCCCCTTCCCGCCGGAGTCGAGGTCCACAGCGTGAGCTGGACCGCGGACGGCCGCCGTTTCGCCATGATCACCAGGCACGCCGACCACATGGGCCTGTGGGTGGGATCGGTCGAGGGCGACCTGAAGAAGATCGACAACCTGGCCGTCAACCAGCTCCTCGGCAGCGGCGCGTCCTGGCTACCGGATCAGCAGCGCCTGCTGGTGCGCCGCTACCCCGACCGCGGCGCGCCGCCGGAGCCGCCCGCCATCCCGGCGGGGCCCGAGATCCTCGAGGGGTCCGGGGCGACGGCGCGCTCCACCTACGAGGCGCGCAATCTGCTGGAGACCGCCCACGATGACGCGCTCTTCGACTACTGGGCCACCTCCGAGCTGGTCGTGGTCGACCCGGCGAAGGGAACGCGCGAGGTCCTGGGTGAGCCCGCCGTCTTCGCCACCGCGGATTTCTCGCCGGACGGGCGCTTTCTGCTCGTCGAGCGCCTGGTGGGCCCCTGGTCCCACGAAGTGCCCTGGTGGCGCTTCGCCAGCGAGCTCGAGATCTGGAACGCCGACGGCAAGAAGGTGGCGACCGTGGCCTCGCTGCCGGTGGCCGACCAGGTGCCGATCCACGGCGTGCCCCTCGGACCGCGCGGCGCCTCCTGGCGCGCCACCGCCCCGCACGAGCTCTACTGGGTGGAGGCCCTGGACGGCGGCAACCCCGTCGCCGAGGCCGAGCACCGCGACCGGCTCATGCGCCTCGGGGCGCCCTTCACCGGCGCTCCCGAGGAGGTCTTCCGCGCCGAGCACCGCATCGTGGACTGGCAGGACGGGTGGGGCGCCGAAGGCGGCACGCTCATGCTCACCGAGCGTGAGCGCATCCGTCGCTGGCTCTACACTTGGCTGCTGGACGTTGACTCGGGCACTTCGCGCCCCTGGTTCGACCTCAACGAGGACGACCGATACAACTCGCCCGGCCGGCCGGTGCGCCGACCACTCACCAGCGGTGAGTGGGTCCTGCGCCAGAAGGGCGATGCCGTCTACTTCTCCGGCAGCGGCGCCACCGACGAGGGCGACCGGCCGTTCCTCGACCTGCGCCACATGCAGACCGGCGCGGTCGAGCGTCTCTTCCGCAGCGACCCGGAGCGCTACGAGGTCTTCGTGGCCTTCGCCGGCGCCGACGACCGCTTCGTGATGCGCTCCGAGTCCGCGGTCGAGGTCCCGAACTACTTCCTGGCGACCCTGGGCGGGATGATCGAGGCGCCCACGGGCGAGGCCACCCGGGCTCTCACCCGCGAGCCCATCACCCGCTTCGAGGATCCCACGCCCGAGCTACGGCAGATCGAGAAGCGCCTGGTGCGCTACGAGCGCGCCGACGGCGTGCCTCTTTCCTTCGAGCTCAACCTGCCGCCCGGGTACGTCGAGGGCACCCGACTGCCGACCGTCCTCTACGCCTACCCTCTGGAGTACTCCGACCCCTCAACCGCCGGGCAGGTGCGCGGTTCGAGCCAGCGCTTCAGCCGTTTCTGGGGCGCCTCCCACCTCTTCTTCCTGCTCCAGGGGTACGCGGTGCTCGACAACACGACCATGCCCATGATCGGCGACCCGGAGACCACCTATGACACCTTCGTGCCGCAGCTGGTGGCCGACGCCGAGGCGGCGGTGGCCAAGGCGGTGGCGATCGGCGTCGCCGACCCCGAGCGCATCGGCATCATAGGCCACAGCCACGGCGGGCTCATGGTGGCCAACCTGCTTGCCCACACCGACCTCTTCCGCGCCGGCATCGCCCGCTCGGGCTCCCACAACAAGACCATGCAGCCCTTCGGCTTCCAGTCCGAGCGACGCTCCCTGTTCGAGGCCCGCGACGCCTACATCGAGCTCTCGCCCACCTTCTTCGCGGACAAGGTCGACGAGCCGGTGCTGGTGATCCACGGCAAGGCCGACTCCAACCCAGGCACCCTCACCATCCAGTCCGAGGTCTTCTTCGAAGCCGTTCGCGGCTCGGGCGGCACCGCCCGCCTGGTGCTGCTGCCCTACGAAGACCACGGCTACCGGGCGAAGGAGAGCATCGAGCACGTGCTGTGGGAGCAGATCAGGTGGTTCGAAACTTACATCAAGAACGCCGAGGGGGAAGGACCGGCAGCGGCGGGCGCCGGCGGCGGCTAGCCGGCCGACGCGACGCCGTCACCGCGTCCGCTGCCCGCCCGTCCCCCGACTGCGGCTCCTCGACGACTGCACGGGCGCGCTCCGGCGCGCGAGGTTGACCGCGGAGCGGAACCACCATGGCCTGGCGTCCTGCTCTCCGTCCTCCATCACCACCGTGTCTACTCGATGCTGATCGAGAGCCCCTTGACGCTCTGTTCCTCGACGGCCAGGGTG
>CAZMED010000120.1:0-9314 GCA_964565045.1 uncultured Thermoanaerobaculia bacterium | reverse complement strand
CGGCATTCCTAATTCCTAATTCCTAATTCCTAATTCCTAATTCCTAATTCGAGCCGCGGCCATCCCACCATTCTCCGGATAAGCCGACCGTTCGACCGTCCCTCGCCTACAGCAGCTTGTGGAGGTTGGCGGCCAGTGTCAGCTTCCGGACGCGCTGCCTGAAGCGCTTCGTCATCATGAGCTCGGGGGCGGTGGCGTACTTGCCGAGCCCCTTGCCGTAGAGCAGCGACAGGGCCGCGCCGAGGAACTTCGAGAAGTCCGGGTCGTAGGGGTAGTGCCAGGCGGAGGCGTCGCCCGCCCCGTCGTCGCGGAAGACGTACTTGATGTTGACCAGCTCGTGGAGACCGATCGGACCGTGCGCCCGGCCGATACCGCTGTCGCCGAGACCGCCCCAGGGCGCGGTGACCTCGCCGCCCGCCACGATGCCGTGCTCGTTGATGCCCACCGCACCCGCAGAGAGCTCGCGTTGGAATTTCGCGGCGGTCTCCCTGGAGCGGGTCCACCCCGACGCCGTGAGCCCGTACTGCGAGTCATTGGCCCGGCGGATGCCCTCGTCGACATCTTCAACCTTGAAGATCGGCATGGTCGGCCCGAACGTCTCCTCGCGGGCCATCTCCGCCCCGTCGGGGACGTCGACGAGCACCGTCGGCGGGTAGAAGAATCCGGGCCCGCCGGGGGTCTCCCCGCCGACCAGACACCGCGCGCCCTTGCTGACGGCATCGGCCACGTGGGATGCGACGATTTCGCGCTGACCGCGGTTGGCGAGCGGGCCGAGGTCGATGCCCGTGGCGCCCGGATCGCCGACCACGAGCGTCGAGGTGAGCTCGACGATCCGGGCGACGAGACGGTCGTAGATCTCGGCCACCACATACACGCGCTCGACCGATGCACAGGACTGTCCGGAGTTCATGAACGCGGCCCACACCAGGCCGCGGGCGGTGCGCTCGAGCGGGGCGTCGGCGGCGACCACGGCTGCGTCGTTGCCGCCGAGCTCGAGCTGGCACGGCAGAAGCCTCTGCGCACATGTTGCGGCCACACGCCTGCCGACGTCCACCGACCCGGTGAACAGGACCTTGGCGACCGCCGGGTGCTCGAGGAGGACCCCGGTCGCCGACCCCGGCAGGGCGACTGCGTTGAAGACCCCTGGCGGGACGCCGGCGCGGCGCGCCTGATCGGCCAACATCAATCCCGTGAGTACCGAGTCCGAGGCCGGCTTCATGACCACGGTGTTGCCGGCGACCAGGGCCGGTACGACCCCCCACATGGGTATCGCCACCGGGTAGTTCCACGGCGTGATGATCGAGATCACGCCGAGCGGGTCGAAACGGTAGCCCGCCTGCCAGTGGGCGAAGAGCAGCTGGTCCGGCGCCACCGGGCGGAAGGCCAGGTGGTGGTCGGCGGTCCGCATCCAGTACTCCAGGGTCGCGCAGGCGGGCACCAGATCGACGAGCATGGCCTCGGTGGTCGGTTTGCCCATCTCGGCCGCGATCAGCGCCGCGACCTGGTCGGCCTCGGCGACCATGATCTCGAGCCAGCGACCGAGGATCTGCTGCCTCTTCCGGATGGGCGTCGCGGCCCAGGTCGGGAAGGCCGCCCGCGCGGCATCGACCGCGCGCGCGGCACCCTCGGCATCGAGGGCCCGCGCGGTGGCGATCGGCTCCTCGGTCGCGGGATTGACGGCAACGATCGAGCCCGGCCCCGGCACGTCCCGGTTGTCGATGATGGAGTCTGTGAGGATCTTCATGAGCGCATTGTAGGCGATCGTGCGGTGCGCGCAGCCCGACCTTCAGGCAATCCGGCGCACTCCCGCCGCGGCGGCCACCGACCCCACGACCACCGGGCTCGCCCCCCGCCGGTAGGCTGCGATCGCCGCCTGCATGTCACGCATTCCGAGGGCGATCGCCAACCGGATCCTCGCCCACTCCATGGTCCAGCGCCCCACCGGCAGCGCCTCGCTCGGCGTCACGATGACCAGGCGCTCCCGACGGCGCTGCGCTCGCAGCTCGCTCTCGAGCTCGGCGAGGCCGTGCGGCGAGCACGCGCCGATCCACAGCTCGTCGAAGCGGCCCTCGGGAACCATCGCGAAGGGCACCCGGTGGACGACGCCGCCGTCGAGGTAGCGTTCCCCGTCGATCTCGATCGCCCGCCGGAATCCGTTGATCCACGGCACGAAACTGGTGGCGCGCAGCATCAGGCCGAGGTGCTCGTCATCCACGGCGTCGCGGCTGCTGAGGTACCGCGCCTCGACCCGCGGCAGCGGAAAGCCCGGCCCGGCGATCCGCGCTGCCGCCACCACGACCTCGGCGTCGGCGGTGCGCGCCCTCCGCACGTCCATGGTGCGGAGGGTGATGTCCCGGATGAGCCGGTCGACGCAGCGCAGCCGGCCCACCGACGCCCAGGGGTGGGGCGCGACCCGCCACCGGTCGGCCTGGCGCCACGAGTCGACGAGCGCCCCGGCGTCGCCGGCGGCGAACCAGGCGCTGGCGATCCCACCCGCCGACACCCCCGCCATGAGCTCGAAGTCGATGCCGGCCTCTTGCAGCGGCTCGAGGAAGCCCGCGTAGTAGGCGCCTCGGTTGGCGCCGGAGGCCATCAGAAGCGCCCGGCGCACGCCTACTCCGAGCGGTGGGCGTGGACCGCCGCCGCCTGTGCCGCCGGCATCAGGATCATCTCGCGGACATTGGCGTGCTCCGGCCGCGTGGCGCAGAAGAGGACCGCGTCGGCCACGTCCCCGGCCCGCAGCGCCTCAATCCCCCGGTACACTCCGTCCGCCCGCTCTGCGTCGCCGTGGAACCGCACCAACGAGAACTCGGTCTCCACCATCCCGGGATCGACCGAGGACACCCGCACTCCGGTGCCCAGCGTGTCGATGGCGAGGGCGCGGTTGACGGCCGCCACTGCGTGCTTGGTCGCGCAGTAGACGTTGCCGCCCGGGTACACCTCGTGGCCGGCGATCGAGCCGATGTTGATGACGTGCCCGCGGCCCCGCGCCACCATGCCCGGGAGCACTGTGCGGGTCACGTAGAGCAGCCCCTTGAGGTTGGTGTCGATCATCTCCTCCCAGTCGGCGACCTCGCCCTCGTGGAGCGGCGCCAGGCCGCGCGCGAGGCCGGCGTTGTTGACCAGGATGTCGATCCTGCGCCAGGGCTCCGCCAGAAGCTCGACCCAGGCCTCGACTGCCGCCCGATCGCGCACGTCGAGCGCGTCGCTGACGACCTCGGCGCCGTGCTCCTCGCGCAGCCGTCCGGCAAGGTCGACGAGGCGGTCGCCCCGTCTCGCCACCAGCAGCAGGCGGCAGCCGGCTTGCGCGAAGGCCTCCGCGCACGCCGCCCCGATGCCGCTCGAGGCGCCGGTCACCAGCACGATCTTCCGATCGAGATCCAATTTCATGCCCTCCTCCCGTGTGCCGGCAATGCGCAAGCACGTTGTCCGTTGGAACGGTACAACGTCCAGAGCTCACGACGCTCCAGCGGCGCCGGACCGTCAGGCGGTGAGCGCCGCACTGCCGCTGTCGTCACCGACCGTCCGCGACACGTCGAACTGTTTCTGTTCACTAGATTTCGGGTTCATTTGCAGGCGGACACTCATGCGTCGCCGCCGTCCTGCTCGGTCGGTTCGTCGAAACGAACCGGCCCCGGCACGCGCTCGGCGACCGTCCGCTCCAGCAACTCGCCGGCGGTCCGCCTCGCCTGCCGGCGGAGGTTCTCGCTCGCCTCCGGGTAGCCGTCGCCGGCGGCGGTGGGCGGCGCCCAATCCTGCTGACGCACGTACAACGTCTGGGTCGGGAAGGCGAACTCGACGCCGAGCTCGGCGGCCAGGCGCAGGATGTCGACCCCGAGGCGGTGACGCTCGCGAAGCTCGGTGGCCCAGTCGGGAGCGGCGAAGAACACGTAGAGCAGGATCTGCAGCGAGTCCGAGCCGAACTCGTTGAAGTACACGTGGAAGTAGTCCTTGCGGGTGTAGGGATGGCGGCGCACGAGCTCGCGGATGCCGTCGCAGAACGCGTCGATCCTCTCGGGCGGCGTGTCGTAGGCGATACCCAGGCGGGTGCTCCACCTCCGGTAGGTGCGGTCGCCGAGGTTGTCCACCGAGGCCTTGATGAGGTTCGAGTTGGGCAAGGTGATGAGCGAGTTGTAGAAGGTTCGGATCCGGGTCGAGCGAAAGCCCACCTCCTCCACCGTGCCCTCGACGTCGCCGACCACCACCCAGTCTCCGACCTTGAAAGGCCGGTCGATGAAGACCGTCAACGAGCCGAAGAAGTTGCTCACCGTGTCCTGGGCGGCGAGGGCCAGCGCCAGACCGCCGATTCCGACGCTGGCCAGCAGGGCCGTGAGGTCGGTGCCGATCACCTGGGCCACCGTCAGCAGACCGGCGGCGACGATGAAGACCTTGGCCGATTTTCGCAGCAGCGGCACCAGCATGTCGTCGTACGGCGTGTCCGTCGCCTCCGCGCGCCGCGTCAGGACGTCGCTGACGACGTCGACGACCCGGTAGGCGCTGACCACCGCGACCACGACCGCCGCTGCCTTGACCGCACGGTAGTAGAGCAGGAAGAAGCGCATCGGCAGCCCGAGCCAGAGGATGCCCAGCCCCCACACAACGAGAGTCGCGAGCGCCCCCAAAGGCCGCACCGCGTGAAGTGTCGCGTCACGGTCGACCACCGTCGCCCGGCGCTCGAGGAGGCGCGCGATCACGACCGTGGCGAGGGTCGAGAAAATCCTGCCGAGGATGGTCCCGACCAGAATGATCGCCAGCATCCCCAGCCACTGCCACAGCTCCAACCCCAGCAGATCGCCCCGAAGCGAGGCCGGCACCAGGCTGCGGATCCAGGACGCCGGCGAGACCGCTTCCGGGACCGGACGGCCGACCCCGGCAAGAACGGGCCGCCCCTCGACCCCCTCGTGCAGGTCGTCGATCGAGGCAACGGTCCGTCGGCTGAACAGCCACTCGCCGCCCGAGGTCGGCGACAGAACGATCTCGCCCTCCGGCACCATGAGAACGACGTACGGCGGCGCATCCGGCTCGTCGGGCAGGTCCTCGAGATCGATCACGATGGTGCGGTCGAGCGTGTCCTTGAGTGCCGCGGCCAGCTCCCGACCCTTCACCGCCCGAACCTCCGGGGCCAGGTCCGACATGTCCAGACAGCTCGCCGCCCGCGCCAGGTCGGGCGGTTCGTCGTAGAACGACTCCAGGAAGGTCGTCATCGAGGCACGGGCCGATCCCCGCTCTGCCGGGACCGGCCGAGTCGGGTTCGGTTCGGGCGTGGTTTCCTGTGCCGCTACTCCGCGCGCGGCCCATGCAGTCAGGGCCGCCAGCACGACCACCACGGTCACGCGCCGGATCATCACATCCTCCCGCCAGCGCCGTCGCGCGCCCGCCGATGCTAACACCGCCCGCCCGCACCCGAACATCGTGCTCCGGAAATCGAACGCCCCGGATCGACTCCGGGGCGCGTTCGAAACTCGACACCGGACCCCTCAGTCGTCGGATGTGTCCTTCGTGATCACCTCGACGTGGACAACCTGTTGACCTCTCCCTTCGATCTTCTTCAAGACGCAGCCGGTCACGGGATCGAGGTAGCTGTCGAGGAGGTTCTCGTCCGCCTTGACGGTGAGCATCGAGCCCGTCTCCTCGCACCGGTAGACGACCATGTCGCCGCCCATGGCGGTTCCGGTCGTGATGATCATCGGGTGCTCCTCGTCGCCCTCGGACACCCACTTCAGGACCGTCTCGCCGTCGGCGGTTTGGGTCTCCTCGAAGTCGTCGCCGAAGCGCGCTTTGAGCTCCTCGACGTCGAGCTCGCCGGCCTGACCCTTGACGACCACGACGTTGCGCCGCTCGGGCCCGCCGTCGCCGACGAACACGAAGTTGCCGTCGCCGCCGCCCTCGACTCGCTTCTTGATGACGATCCTGCGGCCGTCCTCACCCCCTTCGACGTCCTCCGTCACCCACACCATGTTCCCGTCGCCCTCGCCAACGTGGAAGAACTCGCCGTCGCGGTCGCCGCGCACGAGCACCAGGTGGTCATCCACCCGCTTCACGGTGATCGGGTGGCCGCCGACATCCCATGTGCGCTCCTCGCCCGGGGCGAGGTCCCCGAGGGTGATGACCTCGGTGACGCCGTTGACGTCAACCGTGATCTCCTCGCCGTTGTCGTTGCGCACCTCGACCTTGACCTCCATCTCGTCCGCCAGCACCCACACCGCGCCGACCAACAGCACCAGGGCCGCCGCCACCAGGTACCTCGTCCACATTGCATCCTTCATGCTCGTCGTCCTCCGTGTGTTCCGCGGGCCCGAGGTTTCTCGTTCCCGTCTTGGATCTTCCAATCAGCAATCGCCGTGCCAGCAACGGTCCGTGACCGCCGATCGGTCCCCCTCCCCGGTTCGGGAGATCAGCTCCCCATTTCGGCAGACTCGGCGTCGTCCCCGACCATGTCGTGCTTCTCGAGCCGGTAGAGGAAGGCCTTGTACCCGAGACCCAACAGCCGGGCGGCGGCGGCCCGGTTGCCGCCCGCGCGCTCGAGCGCCTGCCGCAGGAGATCGGCCTCCAGGCGGTCCCACACCACGCCTTCGGCGGGCAGCCGGAAGGGGCTCGTCGCGCCGGCCCCGGCGCGGCGCACTTCCGGCGGCAGATCGTCGAGTGAGACCCGACCGTCCTCGGCCAGCAGGACGAGCCGCTCCACCGCGTTGGCGAGCTCGCGCACGTTGCCCGGCCATCCGTGCTCCATGAGAACCCGCAGCACCGCCGTCGGCAGCGGCCGCACCTCGAGACCGTGCCGCGCCGAGGCCTGGTCGAGGAAGGCGGCAGCCAGCAGCGGCACGTCCTCGAGGCGGTCACGCAACGGCGGCAGCTCGATGGGGACCACGTTGAGCCGGTAGTAGAGATCCTCGCGAAACTCGCCGCGGGCCAGCAGCGCGGGCAGGTCGCGGTTCGACGCCGCAATGACCCGCACGTCGCTGGCCACCTCGCCGCTGCCCCCGACCCTGGTGAAGCGGCGCTCCTGCAGCACGCGCAGCAGGCTCGCCTGCAGCGGCAGCGGCATCGACGCGATCTCGTCGAGGAAGAGCGTGCCGCCGTCCGCCTCCTCGAAACGGCCCTCGCGGCGGCGGTGGGCGCCGGTGAAGGAGCCCTTCTCGTGGCCGAAGAGCTCGCTCTCGATCAGGGTCTCGGGGATGGCCGCACAGTTGACGGCGACGAAGGGCCGGTCCGACCTCCGGCTCGCCCGGTGCAGGGTGCGCGCCACCAGCTCCTTGCCGGTACCCGACTCCCCCACCACCAGCACGGTGGCGTCGGTGGCGCCGACCTTCTCGATCGTCCGGTACAGGCGCTGCATGGGCTCGGACCGTCCGATCAGCTCTCCGAATCCGTCGCCGCGCCGGATCGCGTCTCGGAGGGCGCGGTTCTCGCGTTCGAGGCTGCGGGTCCGCAGCACCCTGCGCACCGCCAGCAACAGCGCCTCGCGCTCGAAGGGCTTGCTCAGGTAGTCGTCGGCGCCGCGCCGGATCGCCTCGACGGCGTGGGCGATGGAGCCGTAGGCCGTCATGACGACGAAGGCGCAGCCCAGCGCCCGGCCGCGCACCTCGTCCAGCAGCTCGCCGCCGTCCCCGCCCGGCATGCGCCAGTCGCAGAGCACGAGGTCCGGGAGCTCGGCGTCGATGGCGGCCAGGGCTTCGACGACGGTCCCGGCCTCGCGGACCGAGTAGCCCTCCCGGCCGAGGATCTCCGCGACGAGGCGCCGCTGCGCCGCCTCGTCCTCGACCAGCAGAACCGTCGAAGGCTCAGCCACCGGGCTCGTCCCCAAAGGTGCCACCATCGGGAAACAGCGGTAGGCGCACCGAAGCGACGGTGCCGCCGCCATCGCGGTCGCCGATCTCCAGCCGCCCGCCGTGCATCCCGACAATCAGCTGCCGGGCCAGGAAAAGCCCCATTCCCGAGCCGCCGATCCGCGTCGTCACGTGCGGCGCGAACAGCCGCTGCCGCACCTCCTCGGGAAGCCCGGGCCCGCGGTCGGCGATGCGCACGACGGCGTCGCCGGCATCCTCTGTGGCCGTCACCTCGACCGGCTCGCCGGCCGGGGACGCCTGGACCGCGTTCTCGAGCAGATTGGCGAGGGCCGCCCGCACCGCCCCCGCCACCACCCGGACCCGGAGCTCACTGTCGGGCCCGTCGACCTGAACCTGCGCTCCCTGTTGCGCCGACTCGAAGGCCACGTCGTTGACGAGATCTTCGAGGTCGGCTTCCTCCGCCTCTGCCTCACCGCCCGCGCCGAGCGCGAGGAAGGAGCGCAGCCAGCGGTCGATGCGCCGGATCTGGGCACGCGCAGTTCCGACCAGCTCCGGCCGCGCTTTGTCGCCATCGGCAAGCTCCTCGATCGCCAGGCCGAGGGTGTGCAGCGGATTGCGCAGGGTGTGGGCCAGCCCTCTGGAGAGATCGCCGAGCTGCGCCAGGTGCTCGCGCTGCCGCCACAGATCGCGCTCCGCCTCGAGCTCACCCAGGCGCTCCGACATGCGGTTGAATGCGCGCTGCAGGTCGCCCACCTCCCCGGTGGCCGAGAGCGGCACCTTCACGCCGAGGTCGCCGCGGCCGAGGGCCTCGGCGCCGTCGGCGAGGTCGCGCAGCGGTCGCGTCAGGCGCCGCGCCATCACCGCCGATGCGAAGAGGCCGGCGAGGAGCAGCACGGAGCCGACCGCGGCCCCGCGGCCCATGGTCTCCCGAAGCCGCTGGACCGTCGGCGAGACCGGGATCGGGATACGGCGCAGGTCCTCGTCGTTCTCACTCACGACGAGAAAGCGGTCGTCGAGCTGCTCGCCCTCCTCGACCTTGATCACCAGCCGCCGGACACCCGTCGGCAACACTGCGACCGAGCTCCGGGTCGTCTCCTGGTCACCGATCTGCACACCGCTCTCGACCGCCGCTCCGCCGTCCTTCATGATCCACTCGAACTCGTGGCTCACGGTGGAGTCGTCGGGCGAGCGGACCTCGCGGCGGATGACTCGATGTTCTTCGCCGCCGACGCCTTCGACCTGCGCCTGCTCGACCACCACCACGTGGCCCGGTTGCCCGTCCACCGCGCTCGCGTCCCCCCCCTCGCCGCCATTCGAGAGGGGGCCGAAGAAGTCCTCCGTCAAGATCCCCCTGCCGACCGTGGTGGCAACCCGCGTCAGATCGTCCTCGATCGACCGCAGCTGGCGGGCGTACAGCCAGAACTGGAGCCCCATCAGGGCCAGCACCAGCAGCGCCGTTCCGAGGAAGAGTCGTGTCTGAATCCGCATGAGTCGCTCCGGCTCCGAGTATACGCACCGACAGCAGCG
>CAZMED010000119.1:0-9447 GCA_964565045.1 uncultured Thermoanaerobaculia bacterium | reverse complement strand
AGTAGAGGTCGGCTGACTCGGTGGTGCCGGGGATCGGCCCCCAGCAGGCGTAGCCAGCGACCGCGCCTCCGTGCTCGGCGACCAGGAAGCGGTAGTGGCTCTCGTCGCCGAGGTCCAGGCGGTCGTCCACCAGCTCCATGGCGACCTCGAGCTCCTCGGCGTTGAAGAAGCCGGTGCCGGCCAGCAGCCGGCCCACAGGGGTGCGGTCCGCGGGCTCGATGCCGCGGCGAACGGTGATCGGCGAGGGGGTCGGGTCGGCGTTCATGGTCTCCATCCGGCGGCGGCGAGGATCCGCCGCACGACGTCGCAGGGCTCGAGCCCGGCCGCGGCGGCGGCGGCCGCGAAACCCGCGTCCGGCGAAATGCAGGGGTTGGCGTTGACCTCGAGGACGCACGGCGCGCCGTCCTCGTCGAGACGGATGTCGACGCGGCCGTAGCCCGAGAGCCCGCAGGCCGTCCAGGCGCGGCGGGCGACCGTCTCGAGCTCCGACCGCAGCGCGGCCTCGCTTCCGTTGAGGAAGACGCGCACGGTGTTGCGGTAGGCGAAGGAGCCCTGGTCCCACTTCGCCTCCCAGCCGAGGATCCGGGGCCGGTCGGGCGGGAAGTCGACGTAGGTCATCTCGGCCGGCGGCAGAACCTCGAGGCCGGATCCGTCCGCCAGCAGCGCAATGTTGAACTCGCGCCCCGGCAGCAGGTGCTCGACCAGCACCGGCTGGTCGGCGAACACGCGCCCGAGCTCGAGCGCGCGCTCCATCGCCCGCCCGCGGTCCGAGGTGACCGCGCCGTCGTCGAGCCCCAGGGACGCGTCCTCGAGCGCCGGCTTGAGAATCCACGGCGGCGGCACGCGGTCCAGGACGTCGGGGTGCAGCGGATCGAACAGCCCGCCGGGGGCCACCGCCACGCCGCTCGCGGCGAGGGTGCGTCTGGTGGCTTCCTTGTCGGTGGTGGCGCGGATGGCGGCGGCGGACGAGCCGGTGAGCCTGAGCCCGAGACGCTCGAAGGCTGCCGCCGCTTCGACCTGGAAGCCGGGATGCCCGGGCGGCGACTCGACGAGGTTGACGACCGTGTCGGCGCCGTCCACAGCAGCGGCATCGACACCCCGATCGTCGACCGCCACGACGCGGTACGGCGCCCCGAGGGCCTCGAGGCCGGCGGTTACGAAGCCGACCTGGGCGAGGACGTCCTGCGTCGAGGGGTCGTCGCCGGCCGCGACTGCGTTGTGGGCAACCAGGATGGGGCGCATGGTTCGAGCTCGTACCTTTCTTTGGCCGCAGTGACGATCTCGCCGAGGAGCTCGTCGTAGGACAGACCCGCCATGCGGGCCATGATGGGGAGGTCGGAGCGCACCGGGTGCAGGCCGGGGAGCGGGTTGACCTCGAGGAACGAGAGCTTGCCGGCGGCGTCGCAGCGCAGGTCCACGCGGGCGGCGTCGCGGCAGTCCAGCGCCTCGAACACCCCGAGGGCCAGTCGCGCGGCCTCGTCGGCCAGCGGCTCGCCCGCCACCAGGCGGTACTCCATCCGGTCCAGGTACTCGTCCTTGTTGAGCTGGGTGTAGGCGTCCACCTCGGAGCGCTCGGTCCAGACCACCTCCATCACCGCCACCACGCGCGCCCGCGGCCCGTTTCCGATCACGCCGACCGTGACCTCGCGGCCGGGCAGCAGCTCTTCCACCAGCAGCCCGGTCGGAAAGTCCGGGAGCAGTCTGGCGCAGGTCTTCGTCAGCTGCCTGCGGTTGGCGACGATGGAGTAGGCGCCGACGCCCTTCGAGCTGCCCTCGGCGAGCGGCTTGACGAACATCGGGCTGCCGTTGATCCGGGGGTGGATGTCCGACAGGGACCGCACCACGATGAAGCCCGGTGTCGGCAGGCCGGCGTCGCGCACGATGCGCTTGGCCAGCGACTTGTCGAGGGTGAGCCCGCAGGTCACCGGATCCGAGAAGGTGTAAGGCTGGTCGAAGAGCTCGCACAGCGCCGGCACCTGCGCCTCACGGGCGCGCCCGCGCAGGCCTTCGGTGACGTTGAAGACCAGGTCCCAGCGGTCGCCGGCCACCAGCCGCGCGGCCAGGGCGCGGCCGCGGCCGACCCGCTCGACGCGGTGGCCGAGCCCGGAGAGGGTCTTCTGGAGCCCGGAGATCACGCCCTCGTCGTCGAACTCGGCCACCTCGAGGGCGGTGTGGCCGGCGGCGAGGTACTCCTCTTTGCTGTCGTAGCAGAGGCCGATCGAGAGGTTCATCGGGTTCCCCCCATTTCCGGCGGGTCGAGGTAGGTGAAGACCTCACCGGCCCAGTTGCGAAGCTGCCAGGTGTCGCCGTCCCGTCCCACGACCGTCTCGGGCTGGACCGGGATCTTGCCGCCGCCGCCGGGCGCGTCCACCACGTAGGTGGGCACCGCATAACCGCTGGTGTGGCCGCGGAGCTGACCCATGAGCTCGATGCCCTTCGCGATCGAGGTCCGCAGGTGGGCGGTGCCCACCACCGGGTCGGCCTGGTAGAGGTAGTAGGGACGCACTCTGATCTTGAGCAGGCCGTGGAAGAGCCCCTTCAGGACCTCGGCGTCGTCGTTGACGCCGCGCAGGAGCACCGTCTGACTGCCGAGCGGGATGCCGGCGTCGGCCAGCAGTTCGCAGGCCGCCGCGACCTCCGGCGTCAGCTCGGTAGGGTGGGAGAAGTGGAGGGACAGCCACACGCGGTGGCGCCGCAGCAGGGCCGCGAGCTCGGGCGTGATGCGCTGCGGCAGGAAGCCGGGGACGCGGCTGCCGATGCGTACGAACTCGATGTGTTCGATCTCGCGGATCGAGCCCAGCAGGGCGTCGAGCCGGTCCTCGGACATCAGGAGTGGGTCGCCCCCCGAGAGCAGCACGTCCCGCACCTCGGTGTGCGCGCGCAGGTACTCGAGGATGGCTTCCATGCGCCGCGGAAGCGGGTCGAGCGAGCCCTGGCTCACGAGCCGCGAGCGGGTGCAGTAGCGGCAGTAGGCGGCGCAGGTGTCGAGGGCCAGCAGCAGCACGCGGTCCGGGTAGCGGTGGACCAGCCCCTCGACCGCCGACGAGTGGTCCTCGCCGCACGGGTCCTCCATGTCGCCGGAGCTGACCGTGAACTCGTCCGCGGTCGGCACCACCTGGCGGCGGATCGGACACGATGGGTCGAAGGGGTCCATGAGGGTCGCGAAGTGCGGCGTCACCGAGACCGCGAAACGCTCGGCGCCCATGGCGAGGCCGAGCCGTTCGCTCTCGCTGAGCTCGAGGTAGGCCTCGAGGTGCTCGATGCGGCTGAGCCGGTGGCGCAGCTGCCACCGCCAGTCCGCCCATTTTTCCGGGTCGTAGCTTTCGCCGAAGACCCGGCACAGGCGCTCGCGCAGATCGGGCATGAGGGTTCTGGCCGCCGAACGGCGGGTTCTGGGCATCGCTGGTTTCCTCCTTTGGACGATGCGGTCGGGGACGACGAGCGGTGAGACCTCACCTGCCTGGTCGCCCGCTTGGGCGCTCAGCATCAGCGCTGTGCGCACGGAGTGCCCTGACGGGCGCGGCGACATGTTGATCTATCCCTGAGAGTGGGTTTCCCGATGCCACTGGCGTGGCTGGGGCATGGAGCAACCGTTGGTTGAACCACGAAGACGGAGAGGCCGCTGGCTCGCGACGGGGCCTATCTGCCGGGGTCGCGCACGACCACCGGCGATCGACCCGAGCCTACTGGGAGGCTCTTCGGGAGCGGTGTCTTCTCTCACACTTCGAAATTACCGCCAATTGGAACCCTGTCAAGAGGTTTTCGCCCCTCCGGCGGAAATATTTTTCGCCGCGACCGCGGGAGCACCGAGTCCGAAGCTCGCCTGCCACAGGCCGGTGAAGAACGAGCGGGCGTTGACGCCGAGGCTGCGCATCCGGTACCCGCCCTCCTGCACGACGAGAACGGGACGCCGGAGGCCCCCGACGAGCCGCCCGTTGGCGGCGAAATCGGAGGGCCCGAGGCCCCAGGTGCCGGTCGGGTCCTTGCGTCCGGTGTCGAGCCCGAGGGCGAGGACCAGGATCTCGGTGCGGTGCTTCTCGACCCGGCGCAGAGCGCGCTCGAGGACCTCGCGGTAGCGCGCGCCGTCCACCTGCTCCTCGAGCGGGTAGTTGCGGTTGGCGCCGAGGCCGTCGCCCGCGCCCCGCTCGTCGGCGAAGCCCGAGAAGTAGGGGTAGGCGAAGTTGGGGTGGCCGTGGATCGACACGGTGAGGACGTCGCCGCGCTCGTAGAAGATGTCCTGCTGGCCGTTGCCGTGGTGGTAGTCGAGGTCGAGGATCGCGACCCGGGCGTGGCGCGCGAGTTCCGCCGCGGCGATCGCGGCGTTGTTGAAATAGCAGAAGCCGCCGAACGCCCGCCGCTCCGCGTGGTGGCCGGGCGGCCGCACCAGGGCGTAGGCGAGGCGCCGGCCGTCGAGCAGCGCGTGGGCGGCGGTCAGGGCGCAGTCCACCGCCCGCCGGGCCGCCCGGTAGGCGTTGCGGTCGAGCGGGGTGAAGGTGTCGATGCAGTAGTACCCGGCGCGGACCTCCAACTCCTTGGGAGGTCGGGCGGCGTTGCGGATCGGGAAGACGTAGGGGTAGACGGCCCGCCCTTCCCCGACCCGCTCGCAGACCCGCTCCAGGTACCCCACGTAGCCGCGGTCGTGCACCGAGAGGACGTGACGTTCGGGAAACCGGCGTGGTGGGATCTCCTCGAACAGATTGGTGGCATCGAGCTCGCGCCGGATGGTGCTGATCCGCACCGGCGACTCGACGTAGCCGCGCTCGCGGACGTGGTGGATGAAGTGGCGGTCGTTGACCACCAGCGCGATGCGGCGGTCGGGCGGCGGGGCCGGGTGCGCCGGCTCGGCCGGCTCCACCGGACCGGTGACGTACCTGAAGGGTCGGAGGCGGACCGGATCGTCCTTGAACGAGGCCACCACCCGCCGCACGTACTCGGGCGGGCAGAGCTCGCCGTACTTGCGCTCCAGCACCGCCTGCACCGCGGCACGGGCGAGGCGGCGCGACGGGAGCTTGCCGCTGCCGAGGTCGTCCACCACGAGGTACGGCGGCTCGTCGCCGCCCTCGCGAACCGGGGTCTCGTACTCCGTGCCGATCACCGGCCGCGCGCCGAAGGCCTCGTAGAAGCGCAGACGGGCGGCGTTCAGGCGGCGGCTGGCCGGGTCGCGGCTGAGCGCCGGGTCGTCGGGCAGGCACTCGAAGAGGATGCCCCAGACCCCGAGCTCGCGGGCGTCCGTGCGCACCCGCTCGTAGAGGGTGCCGCCGAGGCCGCGGCCGCTGGAGCCCGACCCGCTCACCAGGTAGTCGAGCCACAGAAATCCGATCTCGGGCTCGTGGTAGACGAGGGCGAAGGCCTTGACCGTCCGGCGCTGGTTCTCGGCCACGAACAGGATCGCCCGGAAACGGTGGCGGACCGGGTGCCGGAGCTTGTCCGGGATGCCTTCGATGTCCTTGCGGTCGAGCCCCGGAATGCGCTCGGCCAGCATGGCCTGGACCTGGGAGACCGCCGCCCGGTCGCTGGAGAGGATGTCGTCGTAGACCCTGCGGATGCGGAACATGGAGCCTCCTGGCGCAGCACGTACGGTAGCACCCTCGAGGAATTTTGGATTTCGGATTTCGGATTTCGGATTTCGGATTTCCACCCGCACCCCGAATATGCGGCGGTGGACGAGCATACGGTCGACCGTGGCCGGGGCAGTTGCAGTGGCAGTGGCAGCCACAGCGGCCGTGGGCAGTGGCAGCGGCAGTGGACAGTGACAGCGGCCGCCCAGCGGCTATCCGCCGACCTGAACGACCCGGAGGTGGCCATGACGCCGTGGCGTCGCCTGCCTGCTGCCACGGTCGCTGTCACGGACGCTGCCCACTGACCCTGCACCTGCCACTGCCAACTGCCGCTGTCACTGAACCTGAATCCGGGCACGGAGACGGAGACGGAGACGGGCACGGGTCGAACCAACTTCCGCATCACCTGCAATCCCGGATGAGCCGAACGTACGATCGTTCGAACGTTGAGCGTTGCGCCAGCGCGATACGATGGAAGGCGGCACACCGCCGGACGAGGGGGCGCCGATGAAGCTGCGATCGTCCATCTTCCTGGCTCTGGTCTTCGCCTCGGGAGCGGCCGGGCTGATCTACCAGATGGTGTGGTTCCGGCAGCTGAGGCTGGTCTTCGGGCTGTCGACGGCGGCGCACGCGGCCGTGCTGGCGGTCTTTCTCGGCGGCCTCGGCCTCGGCGGCGCACTGCTCGGACGGAGGGCCGACCGCCACCCCCGGCCGCTGCACCTCTACGGCACGCTCGAGATCCTGGTCGCGCTGGCGGCCGCGGCGACACCGCTGCTGCTGCGCGCCGCGCGGGACCTCTACCTGATGACCGGCGGTGAAGCGGAGCTGGGGCTCACGGCGGCGACCCTGGTGCGGGGGCTGGTGGCGGTGCTGGTGCTGGCCGCGCCGACGGTGCTCCTCGGCGGAACGCTGCCGGCGCTCGTACGGGCCTTCGAGACCGAGGGCGACAGCGAGCGCCGCCGCACCGCACTGGCCTACGGCATCAACACCCTCGGAGGCGTGGCCGGCGTGCTGCTCGCGACCTTCCTGCTGATCGAGCTCCTGGGCGAGCTGCGCACGATCGTGCTCGCCGCCTGCATCAGCGCCGTGGTGGGGGTCGTGGCGCGGCGCCTGGCGGCGGCCGGGCCGGGGGTACTCGAGGCCCCCCAGCCGTCGTCCGCGGCGCCGGCCGAGTCGCCGGTCCTGCCTCCGGCCATGGTGCTGGCGGCGGCCGCGGCGACCGGCTTCATCTTCTTCCTGATGGAGATCGTCTGGTACCGGATGCTGGGCCCCATCCTCGGCGGCACCACCTTCACCTTCGGCGTCATCCTGGCGGTGGCGCTGCTCGGCATCGCGGCCGGCGGCGGGCTCTACGCGCTGGTGGCGAAGGGCCGGCCGGCGACGCCCGCGGCCTTCGCCGCCACCTGCGCCCTCGAGGGCCTCGCACTGGCGCTGCCCCTCGGTCTGGGAGACGACCTGGCGCTGTTGGCAGCGCTGTCGAGCGATTTCTCCAGCCTCGGCTTCGGCGGTTCGGTGCTGTCGTGGTTCCTGGTCACGGTGCCGGTGGTCCTGCCGGCGGCGCTGATCGCCGGCTACCAGTTCCCGCTCATGGTCGCCCTGCTCGGGACCGGCCGGCGTGCGGTCGGCCTGCACGTGGGCCTCGCCTACGCCTCGAACACGGCCGGCTCCATCGCCGGGGCCCTGCTCGGAGGATTCGTGCTGCTGACCGCCTTCGGCGCGGTCGCCAGCTGGCGGCTCGGCGTCGCCATGTGCTTCGGGCTCTCGCTGCTCACCCTGCTGGTGGCGCAGATCCAGCCGCGCGGCCGCGCGGCGCTCAGGCCGAACGCGGGCGCGGTGGTCCCGTTGCTCGTGGTCGCGCTCGGGTCGCAGCTGCTCGCGGCGCCCGGTCCGACCGCCGCCTGGCGCCACGGCGGCATCGGCGCCGGCCGAGCCGCCCTCAGCGGCCGCGACGCCAACACGCTGCGGCGCTTCGTGCACGGGATCCGCCGCAACCTGGTCTGGGAGGCGGACGGGCGCGAGAGCAGCGTCGGCCTCGAGGCGTCGACGGCCTACGCCTTCGTGCTCAACGGCAAGGTGGACGGGAACTCGGTCAACGACGCCGGCACCCAGGTGATGTCGGGGCTGCTGGGGGCGCTGATCCACCCCGAGCCGCGGACGGCCCTGGTGGTGGGCCTCGGCACCGGCAGCACGGCGGGCTGGCTGGCCGAGGTGGCCACCATCCAGTCCGTGCACGTGGTCGAGCTCGAGCCGAAGATCGAGCACATCGCCCGCGTCTGCGCTCCCGTCAACCGCGCGGTGCTCGACAACCCGAAGGTGACCGTGGCCTACGGCGACGCCCGCGAGGCTCTCCTGACCTCCAGGGACCGCTACGACCTGGTCGTGTCGGAGCCCTCGAACCCCTACCGGGCCGGGATCGCGAGCCTCTTCACCGCCGACTTCTACGCGCACGTGCGCGACCGTCTGAGCGACGACGGGCTCTTCCTGCAGTGGTTCCAGGGCTACGAGGTCGACACCGGAACGGTGGCCGTGGTCATCAACACCCTGGGCTCGGTCTTCGGCGAGGTGGAGGTGTGGCGGACGCTCAGGAACGACCTGCTGCTCGTCGCCTCGGTCGCGCCCCGCGAGCTCGACGCCGCGGTCCTTCGGGAACGGGTGGCGGCCGAGCCCTACGCGTCGGCGATGCGGGTCGCGTGGCAGTCGAGCGGGCTCGAAGGCGTGCTCGCTCGTTTCGTGGGCGGCGACGAGCTGGTCCGCGCGCTGGCTGCGACCGGCGGTGTGGAGGTCAACACCGACGACCGCAACCTTCTCGAGTTCATGCTCGCCAAGTCGGTCGGCCGGCACGGGCTGTTCGAGGTCGAGACGATGGTCGAGGCGGCGCGGCGGATGGGCGCCGGGCGGCCGCGGCTGGCGCCGGGGACCGAGCCCCCCGACTGGGAGCTCGTGGAGCGGGAGCGCATCGGCGCGTTCCACGAGGCCCCCGACGCCGAGTGGAAGGACCTGCGGCCGCTGCTCGAGTTCCAGCGGGCGTGGCGGCGCGACGACCCGGCGACCGCTCTGGGCGCGTGGCACGGGGCGTCTCTCGCGGCGCGGACCGACCTCGAGCAGATCGGGCTGGCGGCGGCGGCGAGCTCGGCGGCGACGCCGGAGGCCGAGGCCGCCATCGCCGCGCTCGAGGGGCGCTACGACACCGAGGCCGCCCTGCTCACGGGCCGGCTCGAGCTGGCGCGCGGCGAACCGGGGCGGGCCGCGGCAGCACTCGAGGGGGCGGTGGCGCGCCTGCGCGATGCCCCGTGGGCGAATGCGGGCGTCTTCGACACCCTCTTCAGGGACCTCGACCGGATCGCCAACCAGGACCCGGCGCTGGCGCGCGCGGTCCTCGATCTCCTCGCACGGCCCCTGGCGGTCGAACGGGGGCGCGACGAGCGTCTGTGGGTGCGGCTGCGGGTGGCCTGGCTGCTCGGCATGGACGATCTCGCGGAGGTCCTCGAGGAGGTCGAGCCGTGGGTACCCTGGGACCTCTGGCTGCTGCAGCGGCGCGCCGCGGCGCGGCAGCATGCGGGCGATCCGCGGGCCCAGGCGGCCCTCGGCGATGTCGGCGCGTACGCCCGCAACGCACCGCAGCCGTTCACCTCGCTGGTGAGCCTGAGGCCGCGGCCGGAGCCGGAGCGCCCCGACCCGGCCGGAGAAGACGTTCAAACGTTGGAACGATAGAACGTTAGAACGTTGCTCACTTGGACGGTCAGGCTGATCCGGTAGGACGAGGCGGCCGGGTCGATTTCGGATTTCGGATTTCGGATTTCCGCCCACCCACCCGAAAACGCAGAGGCGCAGAGGTGCGGAGGCGCAGAGCCCGCCCGCCCACATCGCAACCACCAAGACACGAAGACAC
>CAZMED010000118.1:0-9470 GCA_964565045.1 uncultured Thermoanaerobaculia bacterium | reverse complement strand
TGCAACGTTCTAACGAAGTAACGTCACGACCGTCGAGTCTTTGGACGCCTCCGAAAAGGCGTCGGCGGTCGCCTGGTGGCAGGTGAAGAACACGACCTGGCGTCCGGCGGCGAACTCGGAGACGACGTCCACGGCGGCCGCCCGCCGCTCGTCGTCGAAGTTCACCAGCACGTCGTCCATCAGCACCGGCAGCGCCGGGTGCGCGCCCGCGAGGTGCTCGATGTAGCTCAGGCGGAGGGCGAGAAAGAGCTGCTCGGCCGTGGCCCGGGAGAGGCGCTCGGGCGGCTTGGCGGCGCCGTCGCCGGCTGTGACCGAGGGCTCGAAGCGCCCGAGCGGCGTCGCGAGTCGGCGGTAGCGCCGCCCCGTCAGTCGGCCGAAGATGTCCTCCGCACGGCGGATCACCTGCGGCTGCCGCTCCGCCTCGTAGGCCGCGAGGGAGGACTCGAGGAGGCGGGCGGCCACCGCCGCCACCGCGTACGCCTCGAGGCCGTCCCGCACCCGTTCGGCGAGGCCCGCCTCGGCCAGGCGCAGCTCCGCCGAGCGGCTCTCCTCGGCCGCCCGCTGGAGGCGCCCGTCGAGCGTCGCGCGCCGCTCCAGGAGCTCGTCGCGCGCCGCCTCGAGCTCCCGCGCCCGCCGCTCGGCCCCCGCCGCAGCCGCCTCGAGCTCGGCCACTGCGGCGCCCTCCTCGAAGCCCCCGTCGACGAGCACCGCGCGCTGCGACGCCGCAGCTTGCGCTGCCTGCGTCGCGTCGGCCCGCGCCCGCTCCTCGGCGAGCTCGGCTTCGGCCTCGATCCGGCGCCGCTTCGCCAGCTGCTCGCGAGCCGCCGCCAGACGGCCCTGCAGGCTGCGGACGCCGTACCAGGCCTCGTCGAAGACTTCGTCCCCGGCCTGCGCTCCGGCCGCCCCGAGGGCTCGAGCCTCGGCCACGAAGGTCTCGGCGAGCTCGCGACGTCGCCGCACCTGGGCCTCGAGCTCGCGGCGGGCCGCGGTCGCGTCGCGGAGCTCGCGCAATCGGGCGAGCACCCGCCGTACGCTCTCGGGCTGGTTCGACGAGGTCGCCAGGCCCTGCTCCACCAGCCATGCAAACCACGCCTCGCGGGCGCCCTCGAAGGCGGCCGCCGCATCATCCGCGGCGCGGCGCCGCGCCTCGGCGGCCCGGCCCAGCTGCTCGGCCGAGGTCCACAGCCTCCGGCACTCCTCGAGCCGGTTCTTCAGAGCGAGCAGGGCGCCCGGGGCGGGCACCTCATCGAGGTCGAGCAGCCGCAGCAGGGCCGCGGTCTCCGTCGAGGGGCCAGGCCGCACGATCAGCTTCCACAGCAGCAGTCCCGCGGCCAGGGCTGCCGGCAGCGCGGCCGCGATCACCAGCCACCGATCGCCGATCGCGAGCCCGGCAGCCGCCAGGGCCGCGGCGATCAGAAACGACGCCACCGCCGGCACGCGGTGGGCACTCCGGTCGGCGGTCCCGCCGCCGAGGGCGAGCAGGCGGTCCACGGCCTGCAGCCGCACCCCCACCTCGTCCGGCGCCCCTCCGTCGTCGGCGACGCCGACCGCACGAGTGAGCCGGCGCGCCCCGGCGGCCGCCTCATCGCGCTCCGCTTCCGCCTCCGCTGCCCGCCGTTCGCACTCGTCGCGATGCCGCCGGGCTTCCGCCAGGCGCCCCTCGGCGGCGTCGATCCGGTCCTCGAGATCGAGGTCGAGCCGCACCGCGAGTGCGTTTTCGAGCGACCAGCCGTCGCCGAGATCGTCGATCGTCCGCCGGGCCTCGGCTTCGAGCGCCCGCAGGCGTTCGGCTTCGCGGCGCATCTGCTCGACCTCGGACCGGAAGAGCTCGCAGCGGGCCCCCAGGGCTTCGATCGCCTCCGCCTTTTCGAGCAGCGGCTGGTCGACCTCCGCGGACGCAGCGTCGCGCCTCAGGGCCTCGGCCGCCAGGCGGTGCTCGACCTCCGCCTCCTCCGCCTCGCGGACCCGCTCGGTGAAGCGCCGCGCCTCGCCGAGCAATGCCGCCAGGCGGTCCTCGTCGGTCCTCGCCGCCACCAACCCGCGTTCGAGGGACTCGAGCTCGGCCGCGACCTCGGCCCGAAGCTGGCGATCCGCGCGGTAGCGCTCGGCCCCCTCCTCGACCTTCCTGCGGCGCTCGCGCATCTCCCGCAGCTCGGAGTTGAGATTCTGGAGCACGCGGGTCCGGGCGCGCGGAGCCCACAGTTCGTCCGCCTCGGTACGCAGCGCCGTGAGGACGCCGTTGGGGTCCGCGCCGAGCCCGGCGGCGGTGGCGTAGAGACGGGAGCCGATGTCGTCGAGCGACCTCGGGTCGGACAGCTGCTCGAGCGAGAAGCCGAAGACCGCGGCGAAGGTGCCGGCGCTGACGCCACGGGTCAAGGACTCGAGAAAGACGTCGCCGGGCTCCTCGCCCTGCGGCCCGTGAACGACCGCCTCACCGCCGTGCGCCCCCTCGACGCGCTCGACCGTCCACCGCTGCCCGCCATCGGCGAACACCAGGCGGCCGACCCGTTGGTCCCCGGCCGGCGGCAGGTACTGGCGCTCCACCGTGCGGCCGCGCGGAAATCCGTACAGGACGTGCCGCACGAGGGAGGTGAAGCTGCTCTTGCCGGCCTCGTTGCGGCCGAGCACGACGTTGAGCCGGGGGCCGAGACCTTCCAGGGCCTCGCCGGCGAGCTCGCCGTAGCGGACCGCGTCGATCCGCTCGAGGTACATCACCCGGCTCCTCCGCCGAGGCGATCGAGACAGAGATCGCGGGCCCTCTCGATGAGCCGCTCCGCCGCAACGCCGAGCTCCGGCCGCACCGCGAGCTGCGCGCGCACCGGCGCGAGGATCTCCTCCACGAGCTCGCGGGCGGCGTCCTCGTCTGACGCCCACGCCGCCGCCAGGCGCACCAGGTCCCCCCGCAGGCCCTCCTCGGCCTCCAGCGCCTCGAGATCGATCGCCGCCCGCGTGGCATCGCGGACCCGGTCGAGCCAGAGCCACGGCTCCTCGTCGAGCTCCTGCCTGCGCAGGTCGGCCGTGAGATCGGCGAGCACGCCCGGGCGCGCGAGGTCGGCGTGCACCCGCGAGCGCCCCTCGAGCTCGACTCTGGCGAGGACCGGCCGCCCGCCGCCGTCGCGGCGGGCCGCCGCACACGCCTCGCCCACCACCCGGTGGGCCTCGTCCAGGGTCGCGGCGCCGCTGAGGTCGACCGCCAGCCGCCGCCACAGCACCGCGGCCGTCTCCACGAACTCGAGCCGCGCGCCGGACGGGTCGAGCTCGACCACGTAGCAGCCCCGCGGCCCCTCCTCCGTCGGGTCGAGGCCCTGGGTGGAGCCCGAGTACACGATCGGCGGCCGGTCGGAGATCGGACCCGGCACGTGGACGTGGCCGAGGGCCCAGTAGTCCATGCCAGCGGCCTGCAGGTCGGCGATCGCGCAGGGTGCGTAGTCGTCCCAGCCCGGCCGCTGGCCGACGTTGGCGTGCAGCACCCCGATCGCCAGCGGGTCCTTCGGGCTGCGGGCGTAGTCCGCCGCGAGGTTCTCGCGCACCACCCGGGTCGGGTAGCTGCGGCCGTAGACCGCGCACACCGTCTCGCCGCCGCGCACCACCTCGTGGCGCTCGACCTCGCGGTGCGAGAAGAACACCACCGACGGCGGCAGCTCGAGGCCCGCCGACCACCCGTCGGCGGGGTCGTGGTTGCCGTGCACCACGTAGGCGCCGATGCCGGCGTCGGCGAGCCGCCGCATGGCCCCGCGGAAGGCGAGCTCGGCCCGCAGGCTCCGATCGGCGCTGTTGTAGAGATCACCGGCGATGACCAGGAAGTCCGCGCTCCGGGCGATGCAGGTGTCGACCACCGTCTCGAGGGCCTCGATGGTGGAGCGCACCAGCGCCTCGGCGACCCGACCGTCGCTCGCGTCCACGCCGCCGAAGGCGGCGTCGAGGTGGAGGTCCGCGGCGTGGACGAAGCGGATCATGCGCGGAGCCGCGCCGTCCGGACCGATGCCGCGCGGCCCATCAGCAGATTCTCGGCAGGTCGGTCCCCGACAGCATGTCGAGGGGGCGCTGCCCGCCGACCCTGGTGTTCATGACCACCGGAGGCGCACCCGCAGCCTGGCTCTGCATCGAGCCGATCACCGCCGCTTCCGAGCCGCTCGGGTGGGCGCGCAGCGCCGCCATCGCGCGCTCGGCATCCTCCGGCGCCACCCACGCCAACGCCCGGCCTTCGCAGGCCAGGGCCAGGGGCTCGAGCCCGAGCAGATCGCAGACCGCGGCCACCTCCCGCCGCACCGGCAGCGCCGCCTCGTCGAGCACCGCGCGGCACCCGCTGCGGGCGGCGACCTCGTGGCAGACCGTCACCACGCCGCCCCGCGTCGGGTCGTGGATCGAGCGCACCGCGGCGCCGCTCGCCAGCAGAACCTCGACGAGCGCCGCCACCGAGCCGCAGTCCGAGCGCAGGCCGGGAGACTCCAGGTGGTGGCGATGGGCGAGAATCGTGGCCCCGTGATCGCCGATCGGGCCCGAGACCAGGATCGCGTCGCCGGGGCGGATGTGCGCATCGCCGAGGTCCCGGCCGGGCGGCACGACGCCGAGCCCTGCGGTGATCGCGAACAGGCGGTCGCCCTTGCCCTTCGGCACCACCTTGGTGTCGCCGGCGACGACCGCCACCCCCGCCTCCGCGGCGGCCCGCGCCGCGCCCTCGACACAGGTCTCGAGCAGCGCGCCGTCGGCGCCCTCCTCGAGGATCAGGGCCCACGTCAACCACAGCGGCCTCGCACCGGCGACGGCAAGGTCGTTGACCGTCCCGTAGACGCTCAGGCAGCCGAGGTCGCCGCCGGCGAAGACGGGCGGGTCGACGACGAAGGCGTCGGTGGTCAGGGCCGGCCGGCCCGGCGGCAGCTCGGGCAGCACCGCGGCGTCGGTCAGACACGCCAGGTGCGGGTTGTCGAGGGCTGGAAGGAAGAGCCCCTCCACCAGCTTGCGGGTCAGGCGTCCGCCGCCCCCATGCCCCAGCAGCACGCGCTCCGGCGGCTTCACGAGCTCACCTCCGCCGCCGCCCACCGCTCGTGCCGCCACCACGCGGCACAGGTGCCCTCGGACGACACCATGCAGGCACCGATCGGGGTCTCGGGCTCGCAGCCGGCATCGAACAGCGGGCATTCGGGCGGATCGATCACGCCGCGCAGGACCTCGCCGCAGCGGCAGCCGACCGGCTCGCTCGGCGCCGGTAGCTCGACCGGAATCAGCGAGGCGTCGCGGTGCGCCCAGCCCTTCCGCAGGCCGAGGCCCGAGCCGGGCACGACGCCGAAGCCGCGCCACGCCTCGTCCGCGGGCTCGAAGTAGCGGTCGACGAGCTCGCGCGCGTGGCGGTTGCCGTCAGCCGTGACGACCCTCCCGTAGGCGTTGGCGATCTCGGCGCGTCCTGCCGCGGCCTGCCGCACCAGCTCCAGGACACCCTGCGCGACATCGGTCGGGGAGAAGCCCGCGACCACGCCGCCGATGCCGAACTCGTCGGCCAGGAACTCGAAGAGCTTCCAGCCGGTGATCACCGACACATGCCCCGGCAGCAGGAACCCGTCGACCTCGAGCTCGGGGTCGTCCACCAGGACCCGCATCACCTGCGGCATGGTCTTGTTGCCCGGCAGCAAGAGGAAGTTCGGCACCCCCGTGCGCTCGGACTCGTCGAGCGCGCCGGCGATCGTCGGTGCGGTGGTCTCGAAGCCCACGGCGAGGAAGACGACCCTCCGTGCGGGCTCGGCGCGCGCGTGCTCGACCGCGTCCCGTGGCGAGTAGACGATCTCGACCCGCGCCCCCTCCGCCCGCGCCTGCTCGAGGCTGAGCGTGCTCGAGGGGACCCGCATCAGATCGCCGAAGGTGCAGACGACGGTGTCGGGCAGCGCCGCCAGTGCCAGCGCGCGGTCCAGATAGTCGACCGGCGTCACGCACACCGGGCACCCGGGGCCGGAGATCAGGCGCACGTTGGCCGGCATCAGCCGCCGCAGCCCGGCGCCCGCCACGCTGTGGGTGTGGGTGCCGCAGACCTCCATCAGGGTCAGCCGCCGACCGAGCCCGGCCGCCGTGGAGCGCAGCTCCCGGAGCAGACCTGCCATGGCTGCGGGGTCGAAGTGGGGACCGGCGCTCACAGATCCGCCATCGCGTCGGCGTACTCACGCAGGAGCTCCAGGGTCCTGGCCGCCTCCTCGGCATCGACCTGACCGATCGCGAAGCCGGCGTGGACCAGGACGAAGTCGCCGACCTCGGCCTCCGGGACGTAGATCACCGAGATGCGGCGCTGGACGCCGTCGATCTCGGCGACCCCCTCGAACTCGTTCCGTTCCACCAGCACCATGGGAATGGCCAGGCACATGCACGCCTCCCTCTGCCCGCACGGCGCCCGCAGCGTGCCGGGCACCGGTGACGTCACTTCCATATCCTACAGGCACCCGCCGCCCTATTGGCGTGAACATGACCTGACAGCAGCCTGTTCAAGCCCGAGCCCGTTGCCGTTACCGTTACCGAAGATCCGGGTTCTTCTCAGTGATCGACCTTGCAAGCGATGTCAACATGGCGACCCTGCGAAGGAGCTGGTCCCGCCAGGGAGCCACGACGTGATCGCCATACGAAATCGAGCGCAACCCAGTGGCCGTCGAGCTTCTCGAAGTCGAGGAACATGGCGCTATGCCTCTCAGGAGCTGCAGAGTATCGGTAACGGCAACGGTAACGGGCTCGGACTCGGGCTCGGGCTCGGGAGGGACACAGAGCGCAACCTGAGTCTGTCGGCGCGTGCCGATTGGTCGCCAACACGTCGAAGCGAGGAGCGCGACGCCGCCTCGAACCGCATTCACCTTCCCCGGCGCGAAAACTGCGGACGCTGAAGAGTCCGCCTACAACTGCCTGCTCCCGGGGGGTGTGCGGGTGGAACGTTCAAACGTTCAACGTTCGAACGACGGGCCCTTCCACCTGCCGCGGCTCGACCCCCCGCGCCGCGGCCACCGCGGCGATGACCGCCTGCCCGTAGGCGAGGCCGCCGTCGCCGGGCGGCAGGGCGCGCGGCAGCAGGACCTCGAAGCCCTGCGACTCGAGCTCGGCCGCCAGCCCCTCGCCCAGGAGCCGGTTGACCAGGCAGCCGCCGCCGAACGCCACCGTCGAGCCGGCGGGCCATCCGAGGTGCGCCGTGAGCTCCCCTGCGAGCCGGCAGAATGTGGTGTGGAAGCCGGCCGCGACGAGCTCCGGCGCCTGGCCCTCCGCCGCCCGTGCCGCGGTCGCGGCGAGCAGGCTCGACGAGGGCAGCGTCGGCAGCCCGTCAACAGCCCCGATCGCCACCTCGGGCCACGGCTCCACGGCCGCCGACGCGCGCGCGGCCATCGCCTCGAGGAGCGCCGCCGCCTCGCCCTCCCACCGATTGACGGAGGCCAGCCCCAGCAGCGCGCCGGCCGCCTCGAACACGCGCCCGGCGCCGGAGGCCCGCACCCAGCCCGCATCACCGGCGAGGCCTTTCACCGCCCGCAGCCGATCCCCGTCAACCAGCCGCGCCAGCGGCGTCCGCGGGATCAGGTCGGCTCGCCCGGCCGCCACCAGGGCGGCCACCGCGACCCGCCACGGCTCGCGCACCGCCGCCTCACCGCCGATCAGCCGCAGCGGCTCGAGACGGGCAGCCCGGCGCCACGTCAGGTCGCCGCCCAGCTCGAGCCACTCGCCGCCCCACGCACTGCCGTCGGGACCCCACCCGGTACCGTCGAGCGCGATACCGAAGCAGCGATCTCCCGGGCCGGGGAAGCGCCCGTGCTCGGCCAGCACGGAAGCCGCGTGGGCGAGGTGGTGCTGGACGGTCGTGAGCCCGGCGCCGTGCCGCTGCGCCAGCTCCTCGGCCAGCCACGAGCTCGGATAGTCGGGGTGGAGATCGGCGGCGATCTCCTGCGGCGCCACCTGGAGGAAGTCGAGCAGGCCGTCGATGACCTCGGCCAGGAAGGACCGCGCCGGCGCCGAGTCGAGGTCGCCCACGTGCTGCGACACGAAAGCCTGCTCGCCGCTCGCCACGCACGCCGTCACCTGCAGGTGTCCGCCCACGGCGACGACGGCCCTCGGTGAGGCAACCGGCAGCGCCAGCGGCTCGGGCACCCAGCCGCGCGCCCGCCGCACCACGATCGGGCCGCGCGCCGAGGTCCGGACCACCGAGTCGTCGATCCGCCGCACGATGTCGCGGTCGTGGAGCAGGAAGCAATCGGCGATGCCCGCCAACCCCGCCACCGCCTCGCGGTTGCCGCGGCACAGTGGCTCCTCGGACAGGTTGCCGGAGGTCATGACCAGCGGCGGCAGCTGCGGGTCGCGGAACAGCTCCACGTGGAGCGGCGTCGTCGGCAGCATGACGCCGAGGTCTCCGAGGCCCGGCGCCACCTCCCCCACGACCGGCGAACCGGGTTGCCGCGGCGCGAGCACGATCGGCGCCCGCGACGAGCCGAGGAGCACCTCGGCCGCCGGATCGATGTCGACGACGGACCGCGCCGTCCCGAGGTCTCGGACCATGACGGCGAAGGGCTTGCCGGGCCTGCGCTTGCGCTCGCGGAGCCGCTCGACAGCCGTCGTCGAGTCGGCCCGGCAGGCGAGCTGGAACCCGCCCAGGCCCTTGATCGCCACGATGCGGCCGGCGATCAGCTCGCGCTGCGCCGCCTCGACGGCGTCCCCCGCCGCGGCGAGCTCCCGGCCGTGCGCATCCGCCAGCCACAGCCGCGGACCGCAGGCCGGGCACGCGACCGGCTCGGCGTGGAATCGCCGGTTCGACGGGTCGCGGTACTCGTGCTCGCAGTCCGGACAGAACGGGAAGCACGCCATCGAGGTGCGGTCCCGGTCATAGGGCAGCGACCGCACCAACGAGAACCGCGGGCCGCAGTTCGTGCAGTTGGTGAAGGGGTAGCGGTGCCGGCGGTCGGCAGGATCGTCCATCTCGCGCCGGCAGTCGGCGCAGATGACCGCATCGGGAGGCACCAGCGCCCCTGCGCGTCGGCCGAGGCTCGAGGTGCGGACCTCGAAAGCCGCCTCGCCGAGCGGCTCGCGCTCCTCGCGCTCGACCGCGTCGAGCCGGGCCAGCGGCGGCAGCTCGGCGACCAGGCGCTCGATGAAGCCGTCGACCACCGCGGTCGGGCCCTCGACCTCCAATGTCGCGCCCTGCGGGTCGTTGATGACCCAGCCCGCCAGGCCGAGCGCCGTCGCCACCCGGTGCACGGTGGGTCGAAAGCCGACCCCCTGGACGGTTCCCCGGCAGCGGACCTGGATCCTGCGGACGGGGCCTGAGCTCACCTCGCCGTCCGCCGCTTGGCCGCGAGCCGCTCCCGCAGGAGATCGATCCACCCGGCCATGCCATCGCCGCTCAGCGCCGAGGTCAGCACGACGGTGCCGCCCGGATTGAGGCTCTCGATCTGCGCCAGGACCGCCTCGAGCCGGAAGGGCACGTAAGGCATGAGGTCCGACTTGGAGATCACCGCGACCTCGGCGCG
>CAZMED010000117.1:0-9565 GCA_964565045.1 uncultured Thermoanaerobaculia bacterium | reverse complement strand
CCGATCGGCAGCGGCCGCCGATCGTCGTCGACGTTGACGTAGGTGATCTCGGCGTCAGTGACGTGCACCTCCTCGGCGCGATCACGGTGACGGGCCGCCGTCACCTGCACCCGGACCGTAATCGAGGTGCGTCCGATCCGGACCAGCGAGGTGTAGAAGGACACCAGATCGCCGACGTACACCGGCTGGTGGAACACGACCTCCTTCATGGCCACCGTCAGAACGCGTCGCGCGCCCTGGTACAGGGCCTCCTCCGCACCGGCCTGGTCGATGTAGGAGAGGATGACGCCGCCGAAAATGGTGCCGGCGGCGTTGGTATCGCGCGGCATCATCAACACCCGACCCTTGGGCTGGACCCGGCTGTCGTCCATCGTCCCTCCCCGGCCGCGCGTCACTCGATGGCGGCGGCCTCGTCCTTGAGCAGCTCCTCCGGGTCCGGGAGGTCCTCCGGCCGCTCGAGGCCGAAGTGGACCAGGAACTCGCGCGAGGTCCGGTACAGGAAGGGCTTGCCGACGACCTTCTTGCGCCCGGCGAGGCGCAGCAGCCGCCGGTCGAGGAGCGTGCGCAGGACGCTCGCCGAGTTGGCGCCGCGGATGAAGTTGATCTCGGGCAGGGTCACCGGCTGCCGGTGGGCGACGATCGCCAGGACCTCCAACGAGGCCTGCGACAGCCGCTGACGGGCCGTCACCCCGTGGAACGCGCGCAGGTAGGGGTCGAGCGCCGGCGGGGTAACGCAGCGCCAGCCGTCGGCGACCTTCTCCAGCTGGAGGCCGCTGTCGGGACGGTTCCACGCCCGGCCGATGGCCTCGAACGCCTCCCGTACCTCGGCGGTCCCGACCTTCGGATCGTCCAGGGCCTCCGCGACCGCGGCCTCGGTGACCGTGCCGCCGGCGGTCATCAGCATGGCTTCGACGGCGGCGATCTGTTCATCCCTCACTGACGGCCGCCTCCCGCTGCAGCAGCTCGGAGACGCTCAGGTTGCGGTCCCCGGGGCGCAGGTAGATCTCCGCGAAGGGCCGCCGTTGCTCGGCGAAGACCCCCCGCAGCCGCACCAGCTCGAGGGTCGCCACGACGACCGCCACGACCTCGTCGGGGTCCGAGCGCGAGTGCAGGTGGCGGAGCAGCGGCATCACGCCCCCGTGCATCACCCGGGTGTAGATGTCCTTCATCTTCTCCTCGACGCTGTAGCGGAGAGGCACGATCTCCAGCGGCGGCGGGTGCGCCGCCTCGAAGCGTTGCATGACCTCGAGGTAGGTCCGGGCGAGGAGCCGGAGATCGACGTCCTCCCAGTCGAGCTCCACCTCCTGGGCGTTGTCGACCGGCGCCCGCATCGCCGAGGTCCAGAGGCACCTTCGGACCGTGTCGCTGTCGTGGAGGAAGGACGCGAGCTCCTTGACCCGCCGATAGGCCAGCAGCCGCTCCACCAGCTCCTCGCGGGGGTCCTCGCCGCCCTCGGCGACCTGCGGCAGGAGCATCTTCGACTTGAGGTGGAGCAGCCACGACGCCATCCACAGAAACTCGCCCGCCACGTCGAGGTCGAGGACCTGGATCGCCTGCAGGTGCTCGTTGTACTGATCGCAGATGCTGAAGATCGGAATGTCGTAGATCGAAACCTCATTTTTGCGAATGAGATGCAGAAGCAGATCAAGCGGGCCGCTGAACACGGGGAGCTCGACCGCGGGGCCGTGGACCTCGTCCACCTGGACGTTCACGGCGGGGAGTATACAGGCACATCCCCGGGGCGTCGCCACCGCACCCGCCGGCGCACCCCGGAGGCGGTGCTACACTCACCGCCGCCGAAAACGACCGGGAGGAAGAACGAGTGGAGTACTGGGACGGACAGATGGGTTTGTTCGAGGAGGCCCCGCACCGGGAGGTCGAGCCGGGCCGCAGGGTGGTCGTCTTCGATCTCGAGACCCGACGTTCGTTCGCCGAGGTCGGCGGGCGCAGTCAGCTGCACCGTCTCGGCCTCTCGGTCGGCGTCGCCTACCGCTACGACACCGAGGAGTTTCTGGTCGTCACCGAGGAGACGGTCGATCGGCTGATCTCACTGCTCCTCGCCGCCGACCTGGTGGTCGGCTACAACATCCGCGGCTTCGACTACGAGGTCCTGCGCGCCTACACCGACGAGGATCTGCACAGGCTGCCGACCTTCGACCTCATGTACGACCTCGAGGAGCGGCTGGGCTTTCGCCCCAAGCTCGAGAGCGTGGCGGCGCCGACCCTCGGCGTGGGCAAGAGCGCCGACGGGCTGCAGGCCCTGGAGTGGTGGCGTCTCGGCGAGATCGACAAGATCGTCGAGTACTGTCGGGAGGACGTCCGGGTCACGCGCGACCTCTACGACTTCGGCAAGCGCAACCGATGGGTCCAGGTGGAGCGCTTCGGCGGCAAGCCTCGCAAAGTCGAAGTCTCCTGGTAGATATTCGTCGCGAAAATTTCGGCTAGTCGGAGATGCTCGTGCCGCCTCCGACCAGCTCACGGCAGCGCACCCGGATCGTCTCCATGTCCGGCACGCCGAGTCGGGGTAGCTCGGCCCATATCGCTCCGGAAGGTCGCTCGGAGGCGGCCAGCGCCGCCCGAAACTCCCGCTGCGCCTGGTCGCGCCTCCCGAGCTCGGCGAGCGTTCGTCCCAGGAGGTACCGGATCTCCGCCAGGTCCGGCGCCAGATAGCGTGCGGCCCGGAACGCCAACACGGCGCGCTCTGGCAGCCCCGAGCGCAGAAAGCCGAGCCCTTCCAGGAGGTGCGCGGCGGGGCTCTCCGGGTAGTCGAGCCGGAGCTGCGAGGCGGCCCGCCTGCCGGTTTCCGGTTCCCCGGCGTCGAGCAATGCGAGCATCGCCGCCGCCTGCTCCTCGAATGGGAGCCGCGCCGCCGCCGGCGGGAGAGGCGGCGGCTCGAGGTCGCTCCCCTCCCCTGCGGTGGGAGGATCGGCGGCTTGGAGGGCGGCGGGGCCCGCTGATGGGCGGGCTGCGGGGCTCGGCCATCCGTAGCAGAAGCACGTGCCGAGGTCCCGCGGCCGCAGCGCGACCTCGAGGGGCAGCAGGCTCTCGCTCGGCCCCAGAAAAAGCCATCCCCGCGGGGCCAGGACCCGCTCGACCGAGGCCACCACCCGGCGCTGCACCTCGGCGCTGAAGTAGATGAGCACGTTGCGCAGGAAGATCACGTCGAACGGCGCCTCCGGAAGATCGAGCTGCGGTGCCGCCAGGTTCTGGTGTCGGTAGCGGATGTGCGCCCTGATGCGGGGCCGCATCTCGTACTGCTCGCCACGGCGCTCGAAGTGGCGCTCGACCACCTCGGCGGGGACCCCGCCCATCGCCCGTGCGCCGTACAGGCCCTGCTCGGCATCGGCCAGCGCCGCGTCGTCGACGTCGGTGGCGAGGATCGACCATTCCCAGCCCGCGAGGAGTGGGTGGTCCGCGAGGACGAGAGCGAGGGTCGCCGCTTCCTCGCCGCGGGCGCAGCCGGCACTCCAGATCCGGATCCTCCCCGACCCACGCCCGGCGACGATCTCGGGCACGATCCTCTGCGCGAAGGCCTCGATCTGCGGCCGACCGCGGAAGAGCCTGGACTCCTTGACCGTGATGCGTCCCAGCAGGTGTCGCCACTCGCGGCTCTCCGGTTTCGCCCGCAGCCGGGCCAGATACCCATCGATGCCGGACACGCCGAGCGCCGTCGCCCGCTCCCGCGCGAGCGCCGCCAGGGGTTCGAGCCCTCGCGGCGGAATGACGAAACCACTCGTGGCCTCGATCTCGCGCGCGAGCTCGAGCACGACGTCTCTCACGCCGCGCCCCCGACCCGCATCACCAGCGCCACCAGCTCGCGCGCTTCCAGGCCCTGCTTGCTCAGATACGCGTCAGCTCCCGCCTCGAGCCCTTCGAGGCGGTCCGCCGGGCGGTCGAGGGTCGAGACCACGATCACCGGCAGGTCGGCGAAGCGCGGTTCGGCGCGCAGAGCCCTCGTCAGATCGAGCCCGCTCATGCCGGGCATCTCGATATCGGTCACGATGCAGTCGAACTCGGCGCTCTCGAGCGCGCGCACCGCCTCTTCGGCGGTCCCGACGCCGACCACGTCGAACCCGCCATCCTCGAGCAGGCGGCGGAACATCTCCCGCGTGGATTCGGAGTCGTCGACGAGGAGAACGCGCAACGGTTTTCCGATCCGGCCGCCGTCGTCGCGCACCACGGCGTCGACATCGGCGCCCCGCACCAGCTGCCTCGGCGACAGCACCGCCACCGGCCGACCCGAGGCGAGCAGCGCGATCCCCTCGACGCTGCGTGGCGCGCCTGCCGCCGGTGGCATCGGCCGCACGATGACCTCCTCCTCCCCCACCACCTCGTCGGCCACGACCGCGACCACCGTTCCGCCCACCATCATCTCCAGGAGCACGCCGTTCGGCCCGGAACGACCCCCGGCACCGGAGAGAAAGCTCGGCTCGATGGTCCGCCCCCGCAGGCGGACGACGTAGCGGCCGTCGATCTCGTCGACGACGCCCGGATGCACGCGGCGGAACGCCTGCACGGGCGCCGCCGGCAGCGCCACGAGGTGTCCGCCGGCCCGCAGCACGAGCACCCGCTCTCCCCGCCGCGCGACCGGGACCTCGACGGTCACCACGGTGCCCCCGCCCGGTTCCGACTCCAGCCAGACATCGCCTCCGACGGCGCGGACGGCCGCGGCGACTGCATCGAGCCCGATGCCGCGACCTGACACCTCGGAGGTTTCGTCACGGGTCGTGAAACCGGGTCGCATCAGCATCTGCAGGATTTCCGACGGCCCCAGCTCCGCGGCGTCCTCGGAACCGAGCAGCCCGCGCGCGACCGCGGCCGCCACCACCGCCGTCGGGTCGATGCCGCGGCCGTCGTCGATCACCTGGAGGCGCACCCGGTCGCCCTCGGTGACCGCGCGCAGGTGGATGAGCCCGGCTCCGGGTTTGCCCGCGGCCCTCCGTTCCACGGGCCGCTCGATTCCGTGGTCGACGGCGTTGCGCACCAGGTGCAGGAAGGCCTCGCTGAGGGTGTTGACGATCCGCCGGTCGAGCTCGGCCTCGCCCGCCGCGACGCGGAGCTCCACCTCTTTGCCGAGCGAGTCGGCGAGCTCGCGGGCGTGGCCCGCCAGGGTCCGCATGAAGGGCGCGAGGGACTGCACCTGGAGGCGCAGCACGGTTTCCAACTGCCTCTCCGAGAGGCGGCTGAAGATCCGTTGCCCGTTCTCGATCTCCAGCGCCGTCTGTCGCAGCGAGGTCGCCAGGGTCGCCAGCACCTGCCTCGGTTCGGGCTCCCCGACTCCGAGCTCGGCCAGGGACGCGAGCCGCAGCACGCGGTCCGCCAGCCCGCCCGCCGCCGCGGCGATCACCCGGAGTCGGGCGCCGCGGTCGGCCAGCTCGTCGACGACCTTCGCCCGCACCCGGATCTCGCCCCGCCGCCCACTGCGCCGTCCGGCCGACGAACCGTCCGGGCGCGTCCCCGGGCGCACCGGGCCGGACCCGGAAGCCGCCGCGGTGTCGCCCAGCACATCCAGCTGACGGCCGATCTCGGCGCAGTGCGCCGCGAGCTGGCGACCCTCGCCGCCGGCCGAAGCCGCGACCGCGTCCTCCGCCTCGTGGCAGACGGCGGACAGCTCTCCGAGACCCATCATCCGGCTCGCGCCCTTGAGCGCGTGCAGCTCGCGCCGCACGGCGACCGCAGCCTCCGGATCGTCGTCCATCCTCCGCACCAGCTCGTTGAGCCGCTCCAGGCGCTCCCCCGCTTCGTCGAGGAAGAGGGGCAGCAGCTCGTCGCGGCGGTCGTTCGTCACCGCCGCTCAGATCTCCGTCCAGTTGCGGAGATTGACGTCGACGCCGAGGGTGCCCGCCATCGCGCCGTCCGCGTCGTGGATCGCGACCGCGATCGTGAAACAGTGGTCTCCGGTGAGCAACGAGCTGTAGATCGGTGTCACCGCCGAGCGCCGGTCGCGCGCCACCGCCTGGAACCAGGGTCGGTCGGCGTAGGACTGACCGGCCGCGATGCTGCCGGGAAGCTGCCGCGACCCCACCAGCTCGCGGTTGACCGCGAACGCGACCATGCTCCCCGACGGGTCGACCAGGTAGACGACCTCGAGGAAGGGGTGGTCCTCGAGGAGCGCCGACAGCGATCCCTCCACGGCCTCCAGGTTGCCCGACAGGTCGCGCAGCCGGTCGGTCCAGCACAGGAGCTGGTTCTTCAGCGAGTGCGGCGAGTCGATGCGGAAGCTCTGGGTCAGGAGCTGGATGGAAAGGGCGAGCTCGTTGAGCTGCTCGGCGGCCTCGGTGTAGCGCCCGAGTCCGTCGGCGATCCGCTGGATGACCTCGCTGACCTCGCGCAGCGCACCCGCCACCTGGTCCGAGGCGGCCCGCTGCTCTTCGGTGGCGAGGGAGATCTCACGCGCGGCCTGCGCGGTCTCGGTGAGCGCCGAGCGCAGGTCCGAAATCGCGCTCTGCGCGGTGCGGCTCTGGCGCAGCACCTGCTCCGCCGACTTGCTCCCGTCCTCGGTCGCCAGCGTCACACCGCGGATCGCGGCGGCGAACTCGTCGAGATGGTCGCGCACGGAGTCGATCGACTCGCGCGATCTCTCCGCGAGGCGGCGCACCTCTTCGGCCACCACCGCGAAGCGCTCCCCGTGCTCGCCGGCCGACGCCGCTTCGATGGCCGCGTTGAGGGCCAGGATGTGGGTCTCCTGTGAAATCTCGGTGACCAGGTCGAGCACGCGAAAGATCTCGCGCGAGCGGCGGCCGAGCGCGTCGGCCCGACTCGCGATGCCCTCCATGTGCCGGCGCACCGCTTCCACCCCCGCCACCGCCGACTCCACCGAGGACGCGCCCTCGTCGCCCGACGACTGCGAGCGCCCGGCCAGCTGCGCCTGGGCGGCCGAGTTGGAGGCGATTTGGCCGGCGGTCCGGGCCAGCTCCTCGGTGCTGGCGGTGATTTCGATCACCGCAGCGGCCTGCTGATTGGAAGCCGTCGCCAGCTCGGAGGACGTCCGCTGCACCGTCCCCGCCGCCCCCGCCACCTCGACCGACGACGACTGGATCTGTTGGATCAGTGCGGCCTGCGCCCGGGCCGCCAGGCCGACCGCATCGCGCATGGCATCCGGCAGGACCGCGGTCGGCTCGAGCATTGCCACCAGGTCGCCGTGGCGGAGCTCCTCGAGCGACGAGGTCAGCGCCGTGCACTGCTGTTCGTGGCGCTCCTCGAGCTCGGCAAGACGTTGCGCCAGCCGGCGCTGAGGGATGTGGACCAGCGCCACGTAGGTCACGGCGAGGACCATCGTGACGATCAGAAAGACCCGCACCGGCCACGCCTGGTGCGCCTGGTCGGCGAGGGAGACCATCAACGCCCAGGCTGCGAGCGCCAGCACGGCGAGCAGCAGCAATCCCGTCCACGGCCCCAGGCGCCGGAACCCGCGCGCATCAGTCATCGTCCCCTCCTCCGCCTTGCCGCCCGTCCGCCAGCAGCAGCGACGTGTCCAGCACCTTGACCGCGCAGTCGCCAAGCTCGACCACGCCCTCGACGAGGCGGCGGCCCCGCCCGCCAGACGGCTGGCGGTCCAGGATCTCGACCCGCAGGGCCTCGTCGACGGCGAGGCCGATCGCCGACCACGAGTCGCGGTCGCCGCGGCCAAGGATGACGGTCACCCACTGGCCGCTCAGCGCCGGCCCGCCCTCCGCGAGCGCGTGCAGGTCGAGCACCGCCAGCGGCTCGCCTCCGAACTGCGCCAGACCGAGCAGCCGCGGGCTCGAGCCGGGCAGGGGGTGACAGGTCAGACCGCGCACGAGGTGCCGCACCTGATCGGCGGCGATCCCGTAGCACACGCCCCCGGCCCGAACCAGGAGGAAGCGCTGATCTCGCTGAACCGCCTGCAGTTCCGCCCCCATGGCGATCAGGATATCACTGCGGGGGCGGGTCTCCTGCGTCGCTCCTCCCGGCGGCCTCGCCGGCCGCCGAGGGCTGCGACCAGTCGAGCTCGGAGCCGCGGAGGCTGTGTGGGATCAGGAACACGCCCATCATGACCACCCAGCCGATCACGACCGCCCATCGCGTGCGCCGGCCGCGGAGCGCCGCGACCGTCGCCGGAAGCCAGGCGAGGAAGGCCCACAGGGTCTTGTTGTCGGTGAGGTCGGTGCCCAGGGGCCAGCCGGTCCAGTAGGCGCCGAAGGCGAACTTCTGCACCACGGGTCCGAGCACCAGGCCACCGCAGACGAGCAGGCCCATGGCGACGAGGACGAGCCCCCTCGCTGCGGGCTCACCCCGCCTCACGACCTCGAGCAGGGCGCGCGTCGAGACCAGCATGCTTCCGAAGATCAGGATGATGTGCGGCACCAGGACGCCGGCCGGCACCGGGTCGCGGAAACGCGCCACCACCGGCTCGCCCGCGGGCAGCACCCGCTCGCCGCCCGCGCCCGCGAGCCGCACGAAGTACTCGACCTTGCCGGCCGCGGGCTGGCGTGGGATCTCGGCTCGAAAGCTGCCGTCCTCCGTCCCGTGCATGGGCAGGTGCCGATAGGGCTCGTCGGTGGGATAGCGGCGCCACTCGAGGACCGCGGCGTCGGTTCCCGGCAGCCTCGGCACCGAGATCACGAGGGAGTCCCGACCCTGGCTGGAGCGCGGCAGCCGGTACCTGATCTCGCTGCTGTCGGCCGTTTGCAGCACTCCTCGCAGGGGGTAGCTCGGGCCCGTCATCCGTTGGAACACGGCCAGCATGACGGTGACGGCGAACGCCGCCACCCAAAGTGCCGCCGAAACTCTGCGCGACGAAGCTTTCGCCATCACGCTCAGGTCCCGGAGACGGCTTTCGCCACCATCTTCTCGATGGTCCCCGGCTCGACCTCCTCGAGCTCGTAGCTCACGTTGGCGATCGGCTTGTTGACCTTGAGGATCCGCGACAGCTCGATCGGGGTCCCCTCGACGACGACATCGGCCGGCGTCGAGTTGATGGTCTCCTCGAGCTCCCGCACCTGGGCGTCGCCGTAGCCCATCGCGGGCAGGATCTTGGACGCGTTGGGGTACTTCTCGTAGGTCTCCTTGATGGAGCCCACGGCGTAGGGGCGGGGGTCGACGATCTCGGCGGCGCCCGCGTTCTTGGCCGCGAACCAGCCGGCGCCGTAACTCATGCCGCCGTGGGTGAGGGTCGGTCCGTCCTCGACGACCAGCGCCTTCTTGCCGGCGATGAGCTCGGGCTGCGCGACGGTGATCACCGAGCGGCACTTGATCACCCGCGCGCCGGGGTTGGCGGTGCGGCAGGTGTCGAGGACCTGCTCGACCTTGACCGGATCGGCGGTGTCGACCTTGTTGACGATCAGCAGGTCGGCCATGCGGAGGTTCGTCTCGCCGGGGTAGTAGCTGAGCTCGTGGCCGGCGCGGTGCGGGTCGACGAGGGTGATGTGGAGGTCGGGGCGGTAGAAGGGGGTGTCGTTGTTGCCGCCGTCCCAGAGGATGACCTCGGCCTCCTTCTCGGCCTCGCGGACGATCTTCTCGTAGTCCACGCCCGCGTAGACGACGAACCCGTTGTCGATGTGCGGCTCGTACTCCTCGCGCTCCTCGATGGTGCACTGGTGGC
>CAZMED010000116.1:1509-9746 GCA_964565045.1 uncultured Thermoanaerobaculia bacterium | reverse complement strand
AATTCCTAATTTTCAGTTGCCTGTCACGCTCCCAGCGTGGCCCGGATGACCTTGTACCCGTCGCCCTCGAAGGTGCTCGCGATCTTCTCCTGCACCGCAGTGTCGGGGGCCAGCGACAGCATGTAGCCGCCGCGGCCGCCGCCGGTGAGCTTGGCGCCGAGGGCGCCCATGGCGAGGGCCCGGTCGCAGAGCTCGACCAGGATCGGGTGCGACAGGCCCATCTCGATGAGGATGGCGTGGTTGGCGGTCATGATCGCCCCGACGGTCGCGAGATCGGAGCGCTCGAGCGCCGCCTTCATCGCCCGAGACTGTTCGCTGATGGCGTCCATGGTGCGCTCGAAGCTCTCGGGATCCCGGTCCCTGATCGCGAGCACGAAACCGTCGAGGGCGGTGGTGTCGGCGGTGACGCCGCTGTTGGCGAGAACCACGTGCAGCGGCCGCTCGAGGTCGACCTTCGAGAACGACTGCCTGCCATCCCTGACCCTGAAGACCAGCACGCCCCCATAGGTCGAGGCGGTGTTGTCGACGCCGCTCGGGATGCCGTGGTAGGCGAACTCCCCCTCCCAGGCGATGCGGTTGATCTCCTCGGTGGACAGCCCGAGTCCGAAGGTGGCGTTCAGCGCCCGCGCGAGCGACACGCAGCTTGCCGCGCTCGCCCCCACTCCGCTGCCGGCGAGCAGTGAGCCGCCGTAGGTGATCGCGATCGGCGTCCTCGCGACGTCGATGCCCATCACCTCGAGCACCCGGTTGACCGACGCCTCCTGCTGGTGCTTCTTCTGCTCCTTGTAGCCCGGAACCTCCAGGCGGTTGTCGACCAGGGTCCAGCCGGCGCCGTCCCGGCGCTCGACGGTGCACTCGGTCGAAAACGGCAGTGCGGCGACGATCGCCGGCACGCCGCGCAGCACGAACTGGTCGCCGATGAAGATGGTCTTGCCGAAACCGGTCCCCGTACCCATGGGCTACCCTCCCGAGAGAATCCTCTCCATCTCGTCGATGAGCCGCGCCTCCGCACCTATCGGCACCGTCGTCGCCGCGGTCAGCGAGTGACAGGCGTCGGAGAAGCCGCCCACCGCCGCCGTCGCGCGCGGCAGGAGGACGTCGAGGCCGAGCACCTCGCCGCCGCGGATGCCCTCCGCCATCGCGTCCGAGACCCGCATCGAGACCTTGGCCTGGTCGAGGTCGAAGCGCCCGACCCCCGGCACGTCCGCCGGGATGAGCTGAAAGCCAGCGAGGTAGCGCCCGGGGTCCACGTCCGGGCTGTTCTTGACCTCGTCGAGGAAGGCGCCGATCATCTTCACGCCCATCGGCGTGAAGCGCTCGCGGACGTGGATCCACTGCAGGTGCGGCGTCACGGTGAGCTCGCCGGCGCGAATCCGCCGGATCTCCTCGTCGAAGGCCCGGGCCTGGACGGCCCGCAGCTCGGCCAGTGCGGCGTCGCAGCCCGGCCAGGGCCCCTCGAGGCAGAGTCGGATGCCCATCTCGGGTCCGCCGGCGGCATAGCCCGCCCCGCCCAGGGTGTCGAGGTCCCGCGCCAGCTCGTCGACCGGGACCCGCCCCTGCGGCGTGACGAGGACGTACCGCTCGCCGTCGGCGCTCTCCTCGATCTCCAGCAGGCCCGCGCTCTCGAGCTCGAGCGCCACCTCGCGGTTCGGGCCCACCAGTCGCCCGTCGACGAAGAAGCGGTCCCCCACCGCGCCGATGACCGCGATGGCGGCGAGGTCGCGGTTGGCGTCGTCCCAGGTGCGGGCGAACAGAAGGCAGGTGGTCGAGGCCGTGATGTCACGGTCACCGCGCAGGCCGAAGACCTCCGGATCGAGGAGGTGGACCCGCTCGTCGGGAGGTCTCTCGGCCTTGTGGTGATCGAGAATGAGGACCAGGTTGCGGCCGCGGTTGAGCCCGGAGATCAGCGGCGCGATGCGGCCCGCGAAATCGGTGAGGACGATCAGGCGGCCGGAGGCCTCGAAGAGGCGCTCCAGGACGACCGGGTAGGGTTTCTCCAGGCACACCCGCCCGACCGAGAAGCCCTTGCGCCCGAAGGCGCGGGTCAGCACCGCGCCCGAGGAAAGGCCGTCGGAGTCGTTGTGGTGGAGGATCTGGACGTGCCGGTACGCGCCCCGCTCCAGCTCGGCGATCGCCCGCTCGAAGGCGCCGATCAGGTCGGCCAGCATGGTTTCAGGTCCCGCCGTCGAGCTCGGCGGCGAAGGACTCGAGGATGCCGAGCTCGGCTGCCACGTCGAGGACGGTGAAGCGGGTGCGGATCTTGCGCCCGTGGCGCACGGCGGCGACGAGCTCGCGGTCGTCGATGCCCAGCTGGGCGGCGCTGGTCGGGGCCCCCGATCCGCCCAGCGCGCGGCGCACCCCCCGGCCGATCTCCAGCGTTCGCGCGATCGCCTCCTTGATCTCGCCCTGGTGGGCACAGAGCGCCTTCAGGTCGGCCTCACTGCGGGCCTCGAGCTTTGCCTGCCACTGCGGCCACACCGCGCCCGCCACCGAACCGAAGATCTCGAAGGTGCGGCGCTCCGCCTCCGCGAGCGGGGGGCTGGGGCGGAAGGCGGCGGCGCAGAAATCCAGGTCGAGAATGCTCGAGTACAGCTCGTCGACCAGCAACGACGCGACGCCGACCTGGGCGCCGTGCAGGTTCAGCGGTCGCCCGTCGCGCAGCCTCGTCATGTCCCAGTAGTGGGAGAGCAGGTGCTCGCCGCCGGAGGCCGGGCTCGAGGTCCCGGTCACCGCCATCGAGATCCCGGAAACGAGCAGCAGCTTGAACAGCAGCCCGACCGCTTTCGGGTCGTTCCCGGCGAGCATCGGAAAGACCTCGAGGCCGCGTTCGAAGGGCGCCGCCAACAGGCGGTCCGGCAGCGGACAGTGGTACTCGCCCTTGACCAGCGACGCGATGAACCAGTCGCAGCCGCAATAGGGTTTGGACACCAGATCGCCGAGGCCGGCCAGGCTGAGCTCGCGCGGCGCCCCGACCAGGACGTCGGGGTCGGCGAACACCGCCACCGGCGGCGCCGTCTCACGGGTCGTCTTGAGTCCGTTCTCGAGCAGGGCGACGATCGCCGAGGTGTAGCCGTTCATCGACGCAGCCGTCGCGAACACCACGTACGGTCTCCTCCGGCGATAGGCGAGCTCCTTGGTGAGGTCGTTCACCGTGCCGCTGCCGACGGCGATGTAGCAGTCGAACTCGTCGACGAAGGCCGTCTCGAGCTCGTCGACGAGCTCCACCGAGGCGTGGACCTGACCGTCGGCGTCGTCCTCGAGCAGGCACCGAGCCACCGAGTGCGAGCCCTCGAGCGCATCCGCGACCGCGGCCCCCGCCACCTCCCAGGTGCGATGGTCCGCAACCAGCAGCACCCGCGGGCCTTCGGCGAGCCGCGACAGCATCTCGGGGACCCGCTCCGCCGCGTCGTTCTCGATCACCACCGCGCGGGTGTGGACCCGGTGCTCCCGCCCGCAGACACAGGCGATCTCGCGCCCCAGAACCTCATCGCTGAGGATCACATCGACGTCGGCCGGCAGATCGCCCCTCACCCGAACCTCTCCGCCTTCCTCCACCAGAGCACCCCCGTTTCGAGGCCGAATTCTCCGGGCTTCCACAACACTCGGCGGGCTTCGGTTCCTGACCCCTGCGCGGCGAAAAACGGAGGCGCCGTTTCCTCCCGGCGGGTGCCGCTACGGGCGCCCGACGGACAACCGGACGGTGTCGCCGGCGATCTCCTGTCCGGTGACCGCCATCGCGTCATCCGCGAGGTCGAGCACCACGTACAGCGACGGCGGCGTCTCCTCCGGATGGTGGCCGACCCGGACCTGCAGCACCTCCGGCGAACCGACCGGGATCTCGTTCGGCCGATAGAAGGTCTCGATGTGTCGGATCCGCACCCAGATACGCGCCGGGTCTTCGAGGCGGCTGATCCGCACCGACTCCTCGCCGACCCGACCATTGCCGCGGATGACGACGGCCGTCGTGCCCTGGCGCGCGGCGGCCACGATGTCGACGATGCGGTCCGCGCGCTGCCCGGGATTCCGCGCCGCGGCCGCCGTCGGCTGCGGAACGGCCGCAACCTCTTCGGCACTCACGCCCTCCGGCGGCAGCTCCTCGGCGACGAAGATCTTGGTCGGAGCCTCCCCGGCCGGGCCCTCCTCCGGTTCGGGAAGAATCACGACCCCCGGTTCGGCCGTCTCCTGCGCGAGCTCCACCGCGGCCGCCGCCTCGGGCTGCTGCGGCCGCAGCCACAGTGACCACACCAGCACCACCGCAGCGACGACCGCGAGTGCGGCGGCGACGATGAGGCCCAGACGCAGGTCGCGCGGCGGCCTGCGACCAGCCCCCTTCATCTGCAGCGCCTCGCGGACCGACCCCTCGGGTGGCGAGGCGGGTTCGCGCCCCGTGCCGGTGTCGTCGAAGATCAGGTCGACCTCGAACTCTCCCGACGGCGCCTTCTCCGCGGAAGGCGCAGGCGCCGCCGGTGCGCGATCTCCGGGCCCCTGCGGACCGTTGTCGTCGAAATCGAAGCGGGGCGTGTCCGCCGACTCGGCGAGCCACTCCGGGAGCACCTCGTCGCGGTCGTCGGACGCGCTCTCCGGGCGGTCGCCCGGGCCCGCCGCGGGTGCTGGGACGTCGAGCTCGGGGTCCGGCCCGAGCGCGCCCGCGTCGAGGGCATCGGTCGGGATCTCGCCCGGCTCGCTGCCCGCCGGCCCCAGATCGAATGGGTCGCCGCCTGTGGCGATGTGGAAGTCGACCAGCTCGCGGATCACGGCGCGGCTCTGGCGTCCGACCTCGACGAAGCGCAGGGCCATTCCCGGGATCAGGTCGGGGTTGGACTCCGGGTCGATGGTCCACGCCACGGCTGCCGTGCCCTCGGCGAGGGCGAAGCCCTCGGGCAGGACGAAGCGGAAGCGGACCGGCGTATTGCGGGGCAGCGGCCGTTCGGAGCGCGCGAAGAAGCCGCGATCGCCGAGGTACGGCGCCATCTTCTCGCGAAAATCGCGCAGCGTCTCGAACTCCAAGTCGACGGTCACCAGACCGTCGTCCTCGGCAGGCCGTTCAGCAGCGAATGGATCGTACTCGTCAGTCATTTCAGGTCCGCAGGACGCGGCCCCTGCGGCAGCTCCACCTTAGCAAACTTCGCGCCGATCCAGGACATTCGGCGCCGTCAAGATTCCGTCGTCACGGGACGCGGGATCTCTCGAGAGCTGAACGCGCCGGCCACAAGATGATATCGTTCATGCCGTGATCGCCGGTGGGAAGCGTTCCCTGATCTGCATTGCGATGTGCGGTGTCGCCCATTCGGCCGGCGCCCAGCTCGAGATGCGCACCGTCTCCGTCTACGAGGGCCTCGTCACCCTCGAGATCCCCGCCGGCTGGAACGAGATCCCGCCCGACGTGCTCGAGTTCTACAGCATCCGATCGGCTGAGGCGAGCGGGGGTGTCGTCGCCGAGACCTACCAGCACGGCTTCCGCCAAGGCGATCCGGAGGCGGACTTCGCACCCCCGCAGATACTGATCCAGATTCGGGAGAGCGGACGCGTCAACCACCGCGAGCTGCGCCGCCTGCCGTCGGTGGAGGACATGCGGGCGAGCGCCGGTGAGCTCGCCGAGCAGTCCGGCCCCTTCCTCGAAGACCTCAATCCCCGCCAGATCTCGTACGACCCGGCGACCTATTCCCTCAGGATCTCGAACACGCTCGACCTGAGCTTCGAGGGCCTGGTCATCGTCGACTCCGCCTCGTTCCTCACCCAGCGCGGCACCTTCACCGTCCACTGCTACGCCCTGCGGCAGCACTACCAGAAGATGGCGCCGGTCTTCGCCCACGTGCTGTCGAGCGTCCGCATCGACGAGAGCCTACGGTACCGCCCGCGCCCATCCGATCGTCTGCCCCGCCCCGCCGCGCTGGCGGCCTACGCGATCGCGGCGACCCTGGCCGTCGCCATTCTTCTCGTCCATCTCGTCCAGCGCCGGCGCCGGCAGACGTGACAGTCCTCATCGACCTCGAACGGCAGACGATCCGCGCCGGCGTCGGCGACCTCGTCGGCGAGCCCGCGCAGCGCTCCATCGGCCTCAGCGGCAGCGGCATGTCGCGTCTGTGGATCGGCGCCGAGCTCCACCGGCGGCTGCAGGCCGAGCTCGAGGTGTCCGAGCCCGGGTATCAGAGCGAGGTCCCGGTCGAGCTCGAGTTCGAGATCGACGGCTGGCGGGCGGAGATCACGGGGCGCGCGGACGGCGTGGTGTTCGCAAACGGCGAGGCGGTTCGGGTCGACGAGATCAAGAGCCTGCACTTCGCGGTCGACCTCCACAACCTGTACGCCGAGGAGCGGCTGGAGAGGTTCCGCCGGCAGGCGGCCCTTTACGCCCTGATGCTCTCGCCGCCCGAGCGGCCGGCGGCAGTGCGGCTGATCCTGGTCGACATCGTCACCCAGGAGGAGCGTGACGAGGAGGTGGCGTGGGAACCGGATGCGGTGCGGGCCTGGCTGCGCCAACAGCTCCACCGGCTGATCGCACACGAGCAGCGCCGGATCGCACGCCTCGAGAGGCTCCGCGAGGCCGCCTCCCGCATCCCCTTTCCGCACGCGATCATGCGCCCCGTCCAGGAGACGATCGGCGCCGCAGTGGCAGACGCGCTCGCCGACCAGCGCCACCTCCTCCTGCGCGCGCCGACCGGCTGCGGCAAGACCGCGGCGGTGCTCCACCCCACGGTGCGCGCGGCGCTCGCTCGCGGGCAACGGGTCTACTTCGTCACCGCCAAGACCCTCCAGCAGCGCATCGCCGTCGACACCGTGCGCGCCATGCAGGAGGGTCTCTTCCGCAGCCTGCAGCTGCGCGCCAAGTCGAAGATGTGCGCCAACACCGAGATCATCTGCCACGAGGAGTTCTGCGCCTACGCCCGCGAGTACGGCCTCAAGCTGGTGCGCACGGGCCTGATCCCCAACCTGCTCGACGGCGCGCAGCACCAGGACCCCGATGCCCTTTTCGCGGCCGCCAAGGAGCACGCGGTGTGCCCCTTCGAGGTCAGCCTCGACCTCCTGCCCGAGGTCGACGTCGTGGTCTGCGACTACAACTACGTCTTCGATCCCACCATCGGCCTCGGAGCCCTGGTCAACGGGGACGCCCTGCGCGACGCGGTGCTGGTGATCGACGAGGCGCACAACCTGGTCGACCGCAGCCGCGAGTACTACTCGCCGGAGCTGACCAGCGCCCTGCTCGAGCGCGCGCTCAAGTTCCTGGAAGGACGCCCGCAGCCCATCTTCGTCGAGCTCGCCGAGCTCGTGTCGGAGCTCGCATCCGAGGTCCGCGGCCGGGTCGCCGCGAGCCTCGGCGACGAACGGCACGACGAGGGCCCGGCCGAGCTGCGGCTCGAGTTCGTCTCGGACCTCCGGATCGCCTTCGACGGCGCCATCCTCGGCTACTTCATGTACAAGCGCGAGCACGAGATGTGGCTCGCGGACGACCCGGTGCTCGAGGTCTTCTTCGCGCTCACCAGGTTCCACCGCGTGCTCGCGCTCGGCGGCGACGAGTTCGTCCACATCGCCACCCGCAACGGCCCCGGGGGCGACACTCTCAAGATCTTCTGCCGCGATGCGTCGCGCTTCGTCGGCCAGGTCCTCGACGGCAGCGCCTCCGCGATCGCCATGTCGGCGACCCTCGAGCCCTTCGAGTTCTACCGCGACCTGCTCGGCTTCGACTCCCACCGCACCGACGAGCTCTACCTGGCGTCGCCGTTTCCGGAGGAGAACCGCCTCGTGATGGCGATCGGCGACGTCGACACCACCTACCGCGGCCGAGCCGCCCACTACGACCGCATCGCGAGCTGGATCGCCCGCCTCGCCCACCCCGGGCGCAACGTCCTCACCCTTTTCCCGAGCTACGCCTTCCTCGGCGCGGTCCACGACCGGCTGCCGGCGGTGACCCACACGGTCATCGCGCAGCAGCCGGGGGCCAGCGACAGCGAGCAGCGCGAGGTCCTGCGGGCCCTCGGCAGCGGGCACCCCCACCTCCTGCTGGCGGTGCTCGGAGGCATCTTTGCCGAGGGCGTCGACTATCCCGGTGAAATGCTCTCCGAGGTGATCGTCGTGTCGCCGGGCCTGCCGCAGTACAACCTGGAGCGCGAGCTGCTCAAGGGGTACTACCAGGAGTTCTACGAGCACGGCTTCGCCTACGCCTACCTGATTCCCGGCCTCACGCGGGTGGTGCAGGCCGCCGGCCGCCTGCTGCGCTCCGAGACCGACCGCGGCGTCATCGT
>CAZMED010000116.1:0-1409 GCA_964565045.1 uncultured Thermoanaerobaculia bacterium | reverse complement strand
GCCATCGCCGCCTCGACGTCTGCGACCGACTTCGGGATGCCGGGCCCGAGGACCCGACTGCCCGTCTCGGTGATCAGCACGTCGTCCTCGATCCTGACGCCGCCGAAGGAGCGGTAGGCGTCGAGGCGCTCGTAGCGGATGAACTCGCGGTGCAAGCCGTCGGCGCGCCAGCGGTCCATCAGCTCCGGGATGAAGTAGACGCCGGGCTCGACGGTGAAGACGAAGCCGGGCTCGAGGCGCCGCGCCAATCTGAGGTAGGCGAGCCCGAACTGGGTCGACCGCTCCTCCCCGACCTCGTAGCCGACGACGTCGCCGAGGTCCTCCATGTCGTGGACGTCGAGGCCCAGCATGTGGCCGAGCCCGTGGACGAAGAACATCGCGTGCGCGCCCGCCTCGACCGCAGTCTCCACATCCCCCTGCATGAGGCCGAGGTCCTTGAGGCCGGAGGTGATGGTCCTCGCCGCCAGCAGGTGGAGCTCGCGGTTGGTGACTCCGGGCGCGGCGGCCGCGATCGCCGCTTCGTTGGCCGCCAGCACGACCTCGTAGATTTCGCGCTGCTGCTGGGAGTACCTTCCGGTGACGGGCATCGTACGGGTGATGTCCGACGCGTAGCCGCTCGGCGCCTCGGCGCCGCTGTCGACCAGCAACAGGTCGCCCTCTGAAAGTGTGTTGCCGCAGGAGGCGTTGTGCAATACCTCGCCGCGCACCGTGACAATCGGATTGAAGGCCTGCTCGCAGCCGGCGGCGACCGCCTCGGCGGTGTGGACGGCGGCGATCTGGGCTTCGCTGCGGCCGGGACCCACCGCGCGCATCGTCGCGCCGTACATGCGCGCGGTGACGGCCAGCGCGGCCTCGATCTCGGCGATCTCGGCAGCCTCCTTGACCGAGCGCTGGGCCGCCACCGCACGCACGAGAGACACCGACGTCTGCGCTGCAACTTCCCGCGGATCGGCGCCCAGGATCCGCGCCAGGGTGAATCGGCGCTGCGACCGATACGGGGGCAGGTAGTGGATGTCGACGCCCCGTTCACGCAGCGACATGATCGCCTCGGCGAGAGTGCCGATGTCCGCGTGCTCGGCGGCGCCAGCCGCCACCGCATGGTCGGACAGAGTCGGGTGCGGCCCGCTCCAGATGACGTCGTCGCGGTGCGCCGGCGTGCCGTACAGCACCGCCCGTCCGTCGGGCTCCACGAGGAGGGCGAGGTCAGGGTGGCTGATACCTGCGAAGTAGAGGAAGTGCGAGTCCTGGCGGAACGGGTAGACATTGTCGGCGTAATTGCGCGGCGCTTCGCCGTTGCCCAGGATCAGGATCGCGCCGTCGGGCACCGCTTGCCGCAGGGCCTGTCGTCGCGCCACGTACGTGCTCGAGTCCATTCCGACCTCCTTGGATGATTCAATTATGCCCGAACC
>CAZMED010000115.1:0-9763 GCA_964565045.1 uncultured Thermoanaerobaculia bacterium | reverse complement strand
GCATGGCGAGGCCGACCGCGAGGCCGGCGGCGCCGAAGATGGCCACCACCGAGGTCGTGGCCACGCCGACGCGGTTCAGCGCGGCGATGACGACCACCGCCAGCACCGCGTAGTACGCGAGCTTCGCCACGAACGGCACGAGCGTGGGGTCCACCTGGCCGCGCTCGAGGCCTCGGCGGGTGATCCTCCGCACCCAGCCGGCGGCGATGCGGCCCACAAGCAGGATGATGACGGCCGCCAGGACCGGCTTGTAGTTCGCGAGGACCATCGCCCACGCGCTGCCGACGAACTGCTGCAGCTGTTCCACGTTTCCTTCTCCTCTCGATTCAACGGACTCAGAATGTGAAGACAACCGACGCCGTGCTGGTGGTGTCGGTGTCGTCGTTGTCACCGATGGGCTGGTTCCGGTAACGGACCTCGTAGCCGAGCTTGACCGCCAGCCAGGAGTTGACAGCGCTCTGCAGGGCCGTCATCGAGGTCAGCCGCCAGTCGGAGGACTCGTCGAAGTTGGGGTAGAAATCCAGCGCCTGGATGAGCGACGAGTTGTCGCTGATCTTCCACTCGTAGTCGAGCCCGAGCACCGCGCCCAAGAAATCCACGTCGGGCTCCGGCTCGATCCGGTTCTCGTCGGTCCAGGTCACGCCGGCGTCGAACGAGAGGTGGTGCTTCGGTCCCATGAGCGCCCTGTAGGTCACGCCTGTTTCGGCCAGCAGCAGCAGGTCGAAGCCGGCGAACTCGTCCTTTTCGGCGCTGAGTCCGCCGAAGAACTCCCAGCGCTCGCCGAGCGCCCGTCTCGCCCGCCCGCCGAGGGAGTAGCGCTCGGCGGTCAGCACCCCGTCGTCTTCGTTGCGATTGAACCTGCCCGTGATCGTCAGCCCCCAGGGGGTCGGCCTGCGCTCGGTCGTGAAATTGAGGCCGAAGGTCGAGGTCTCCGAGTTGCCCGTTGTCGCCAGGTAGGCGAGACCGAGCGATCCGGTCCAGATCGGCTCCGGCGCCTCGCCGGCGTCTTCGGCCTCCTGGGCCATCGCTGGAAACGCGCTCAGGCCGAGAATCACACCAATCACCAACATCCACCTTTGCATCGTCTTCTCTCCTCTTCGGTTGTTTGAATGCCCGCCGCGAGGGCCGCCCGTGAGAACGCCCTGCACGACCCCGCAATTCCGTCGGATGAGCGATACCCTAACAAAAACCCCTGGCAAATCAAGTGGCGGCCCCCCCGACGGTATACTCGTCGCATGGCGAGATCCCGAGAAGCGAGCGCTCGTCGTCCGTGACAGCCGGACGGGTCTTCGTCGCGACCGAGAGCGCCGGTCCCCAGGCACGCCTCACCGCGGTCCTCTCGGCTGCCGCCGCGGGGCTCTCGATCGCGGTTCTGCAGACCGTGCTCCAGTGGCAGGGCGACCGCAACGAGTACCTGCTGCTGGTCGCCTTCAACGCCCTGCTCGCTTCGCTCGCCGCGTGGTTCTTCGAGGTCCGTTGGCGGTTGCTCGGCGACCCCTTCGACCGCCGGGTGCAGATCGTCTTCCTGCCGATCGCGGGTCATTTCCTGCTGCTGCTGGTGCTCGAGGTCTTCGTCGATTCGATGCCGGCCCGCAACGCCATCGCGAGCGTCTCCTGGGTGCTCACCCAGACCCTGGCCGCCACCATCCTGCTCTTCACCTTCCGGCGGGAGGCCGTCCACGGATCGGCGCGCAGGGGTCTGCGCACCGCGGCCGCAATCGTGATCGCCGTCGCGGTGTGGGCCGGCTTCGAGTACCTCCGCGACCACGATCTGGTGCGGGCGGTGGCGCCGATCGAGGCCGGGCTGGCGGCGGTGTTCCTGGTCGCCGCACTCGTGCCGATGCTGAGCGGCGGCGATCGGCGCCAGCCGCGCGAGGTGTGGCTGGGGGCCGCGTTCCTGCTCAACGCCGTGGCCCACATGAACCTGTCGTGGTCGCGCAGCCCTTACGACAGTGCTTTCATGTGGGGTTTCGTCCTGGTCGCCCTCAGCCTCGCCACGCCGACGGTCGGTGCCGTCTTCGAGAACGTCAATCTGCTCGAATCGCAGATCGCCCTGTCCGACCGGCTCAAGCGACTGCGCAGCCGCACCGACATCCTGCTCGACAGCCTGCCGGTGCTGGTGTTGTCGGTCGACCGCGACCGCAATGTCCGCTTCGCCAACCGGGCGGCCGGCAGCCTGTTCGGCATCACGCACGAGACTGGCGGCGGCGCCGACTGGCTGGGCCGTATCCACGAGCACCACCGCCCGCAGATCTACGCGGCGATCCCGGCCGTCCTCGAGGAAGGACGGCAGTCGTGGGAACAGGTGGTGCGGGTGGAGGACACCTCCGGGAACCTGCACTGGCTCAGCACGCAGATGCAGCCGGTGATCGACCCGGTGGCCAACGAGACCCTGATCCAGGTGGTGGCCACCGACATCACCGACCTGCACATGGCGCGGCGCGCGGCCGAAGCACGCCAGTCCCGGCTCGCCTTCCTGTCCGCTGTCGCGCAGACGGTTGCCGGAGAGGTCGAGGAGCAGCGGATCCTCGACCGCTTCCTCGACATGGGCCGCGAGCTGCTGCCGTTGAGGTCGCTGCTGCTTTACCGCTCGGCGGGCCACGGTCTGCACCTCGTGGCCGGCACCGGTCCGGGAGTGGAGGCCTTCGAGCGCGACCGTTTCCATGCCGTTCAGGCGGGCGACCACCCGTGTTGGACGGCCTTCTCCGAAGGGATACCTCAGACTACGGTGGCCGCGACCGTCGTCGGCGAGGAGCTCGCGGAGTGGTTGTCCTCGGCGCACGGCGTCGGCCACCTCAACTATCTGCCGCTGACCGCCGCCGGTCGCTCGGCGGGGGTGCTGCTCGCCACCTCGGCCGTGCCCCTCGACCTCGTGGTCGACGACGTCGACCTCCTGACCCAGATCGGCTTTCTGCTCGGCGGCGCGGTTTCCCTCGCGCAGCTGGTGCGCGAGCTGGACGAGCAGCGCGCGGTGGCGTTCGAGGCCTCGCGCCTGAAGTCCGAGTTTCTCGCCAACACCTCGCACGAGCTGCGCACGCCGCTGACCGCGATCCTCGGTTTCCTGCGCCTGATCATGGACGGCGCGGTGCCGGACCCCGACAAGCAGCGCGAGTTCCTCAAGATCGCGCACGAGTCGGCCGAGAACCTCCTCAACATCATCAACGACGTGCTCGACCTGGCGAAGATCGAGGCGGGGCGCCTCGAGGTCCACTTCGCACCGGTCCCGGTGCGCACCGTGCTCGAGGAAGCGCAGGTGCTCTTCAAACACCAGGTGAAGAGCAAGGGCCTGAACCTCCACGTGCGGGGAACCGACAGCAAGCTCGTCGTATGGGCCGACCCCGACCGCACGGCGCAGATCCTGACCAATCTGTTGTCCAACGCCCTCAAGTTCACGGGCCGCGGCGGGTCGATCACGATGGACTGCCACAGGGTCGACCGCGGCGTGCTCCTCACCGTTCAGGACACGGGCTCGGGGATCGCGCGCGACGAGCTCGAGAAGATCTTCGCCTCGTTCTACCAGGTGGACGGGTCGACCACCCGGCAGCAGGGCGGCACCGGGCTCGGCCTCACCATCTCGCGCCGCCTCGCCGAGCTGATGGGCGGGACCCTCGAGCTCGACAGCGAAGGGCCCGGGCGCGGTGCCATCGCCCGGCTGATCCTCGAGGAGTTCACCACCGATCACGAGGCGACCAACCCGGAGCTGCGGGCGCCCTGAGCCAGCGGAGGGCAGTCGACCCGGCCCGGCCCCACGGCGTTCGGATGTTGGCAGCACCTCTCTGAAATCCGGGCTTCACGGACAGGCGCAGGCAGCGTAGAATCCAGGTACGTTTCGGCCGTCTTGAGATAGGCAATGGCAGTAGGAATCGATATCGACAATCGACCACCGGGCGCCGCCGACGGATCGCCGTTTCCAGGCCCGTTCCCTCTCGCATCGTGGCCGCGACGGCGAGCAGCGGAACGGAGCGGGGAACCGGGCTTGACAGCTCTCAGAATTTATGTATATTCCTAAATAGTTATGAAGTGATTTTCGTGGAGGCAGCCGATGCGCCCGATCCCACTCCTGACAGTCATCGCCGTCACCGCAGCTTTCGCATCCGGGGCCCAGGATCTGACGCTAGGCGAAGCGGTCGCAGCAGCTTCCGGAAACAGCCGCGAGCTCGCAGCGGCCCGCGAGCGCGCCGCGGCTGCCGCCTCGCGCGTGGACGCGAGCAGGAGCCACCGCCTGCCGAAGATCAGTCTCAGCGAGAGCTTCATCTACACCGACAACCCCGCCGAGGTCTTCGCCCTGAGTCTCAATCAGGAGCGCTTCGACCTGCAGGGTTTCTTCCTCTCCGACCCCAACCGTCCCGACCCGTTGTCGACCTGGAACACGCGCCTCGACCTCGAGCTCCCGGTCTACACCGGAGGCCAGCTTTCGGCGCGGATCGGGCAGGCCGAGTCGACGGCCACGGCCGAGGACCACGGCCTCACGTTCGCCCGCGAACGGGTGGCCTACGAGACGATCGCCGCCTACATCAATCTCGCCAAGGCGCGGGAGCAGGCGGCGCTGCTCGAGAAATCGAGAGCAACGACCGCCGAGCACCTCAGGATCGCCGAGCAGTACGCCGCCCAGGGGATGATCCTCGACGCCGACGTCCTGCGGGCGAGGGTCTACCTGTCGGAGATGGACGAGTACCTGAGCCAGGCCGATAGCGGCGCCCGGCTCGCCCAGTCGGCCCTCAACTTCCAGATGGGAGCCGATCAGCAGACGCCGCGCAGCCTCGCGCCGCTGCCCCAACCGCCTCCGGTCGCAGGCGAGCTCGGTGAGTTGACGAGCGCCGCACTCGAAGAACGACACGACCTCCTCGCGGCGCGTCTCAAGCTCGAGGCCGGGAGGCTCGAGGAGAAGGCCTCCCGGCCCGGCTACTTCCCCGAGATCGCCGTCGTCGGCCACTACGGGCTCTACGACGACACGATCTTCGGGTCGAACGGCGCTTCGGGGAGCGTGATGGCGGTCGCCAGGATCGACCTCTGGGGCGGGGGCTCGGGCACCGCCGCCCGCGCCGCCGCGCGCCACGAGGCAGCCGCCTTCGAGGCCGACGTCGAACGCTTCGAGGAGGGCGTACGGCTCGAGGTGCAGCAGGCCTGGCAGGACCTGGCCACGGCCCGTGTCCGCCGCGAGTCCGCCACGGCATCGCTCGCAGCCGCCCGTGAGGGCCTCCGAGTCCGGGAGAGCCGCTTCAAGCAGGGCCTCGACCGGATGATCGACCTGCTCGACGCCGAGACCGCCCTTCGCGAGGCGGAGATGCGCGAGCTGGTCGCCCGCTACGACGTCGCCCTCCACACCTATCGGCTGCGTTTCGTGTCCGGAGCGACCCTGACAACCATCATGGAGGAGTCCCGATGAACGCCCTCACGAAGCCCCTCGTCCTTCTCGTCCCCGCTGTCCTCGTCGCATTCGCTGCGGGCTGCGGAGGCGACACACCGGCCCACACCCGCCCCGAGCTCGAGCCGCTGCAGGTGACGACCACCGAGGTCGAGGCGTCACGCGGCGCGAGAGAGATTGAGGTGCGGGGCATCGTCCAGCCTGCCCGCCGCGCCGCCGTCTCGAGCCGTGTCACGGGCCCCGTGATCGCTCTCCACGTGAACGCGGGTTCGGTGGTTTCCAGGGGGCAGCTGCTGCTGGAAATCGAGCCCGAGGCGGCGCAGGGCCAGCTGGCCCAGAGCGAGGGTGCGCTCGCCCAGGCGCGGGCCGCGCTCGCCCTCGCCGAGCGCAACTTCGAGCGCTTTCAGGCGCTGCATGCGGACAACGCCGCAGCCGAGAATGAGCTCGACATGGCCCGGATGCAGTACGAGCAGGCCAAGGGCGCGGTGGAGCAGGCGCAGGGGGCGGTCCTGACGGCCGCCTCGGTCGCGGAGGAGTCCGAGGTCCGGGCGCCCTTCGCCGCCAGGGTCGTCTCCACCATGGTCGAGGTCGGCGACCTGGCCGCGCCCGGCCGGCCGCTGGTCGAGCTCGAGTCCCTCGGCCGTCAGCAGATGTGGCTGGCGGTCCGCGAAAGCGACATCTCACGTCTCGCCGTGAAGGACCCCATCGAGGTCCGCTTCGACGCCCGACCCGACCTCGGAGTCGTCGACGCCACCGTCGAGGAGATCGTTCCGTCCGCGGACCCCGGCACCCACACCTTCACCGTCAAGGCCGATCTCGGCGCGACGCGCGTGCCCTCGGGGCTCAGCGGCCGGGCTCGGATCCGTGGCGACGCCGTCGATGTCATCTCGGTGCCCTCCGCCGCGGTCCACCAGCGTGGAGGGCTCGAGCTGCTGGTGATCCGCGCCGCAGACGGGACGGCCCGCACGCGCGCGGTCACCACCGGCAAGGCGCTCGAGGGAGGCCGGATCGAGATCCTCTCGGGCCTCAACCCGGGTGAGATCGTGGTCCTCGACGCACCCGGCCCGGTGACCGACGGCACGCCTCTGGAGACGGTGCGATGAGCAGCGGAAACGGCGAGACCCGTCCGCCTGTCAGCGGCGGCGACGCGACCCGGCCGACGCCGCAGGAGATCGAGCAGGCGCACCGAGAAGCGCTGCGCCTCAAGATGACGCGGCGCCGCCTCGGGCTCGCCGGCCGGATCGGGCAGGCGTTTCTCGACTCGAAGCTGACGCCGCTCATCGTCGTGGCCTCGCTCCTCCTCGGCCTCTTCGCGGTGCTGGTGACGCCCTCGGAGGAGGAGCCCCAGATCAAGGTGCCGATGATCGACGTCATGGTCGGCCTCCCGGGCGCCACCGCCGAAGAGATGGAGCACCGGGTCGTGACCCCGCTCGAGAAGCTCCTCTACGAGATCGAGAACGTGGAGTACATCTACTCCACCTCCAGCCCTTCGGGCGGGCTGATCGTGGTGCGATTCCTGGTCGGGACGGACCCCGACCAGGCGGCGCTTCGGGTCCACACCAAGATCCAGTCCGCCATGGACGAGATGCCCGTCGACATGATGCCGCCGGTGGTCAAGCCGAGGACCATCGACGACGTGCCCGTGGTCGCCTACACCCTGTGGAGCGAGCGCGCCTCCACCGCCGAGCTGCGGCGGGTCGCCGACGAGCTCAAGGCCGAGTTGACCCGCCACCCCCGGGTCGCCCAGGTGTGGGTGATCGGAGGCCAGAGGCGGGTGGTGCGCGTCGACCTCGACCCGCACCGGCTGGCATCGTTCAACCTGTCGGTCCTCCAGGTCTACCGTGCTCTCGAGAGCCTCAACTGGCGGCTGCCGGCCGGCAGCACCGCGGTCGCCAACACGGAGCTGCACGTCGACGTGGGGCAGTTCTTCGGCGGCGCCGATGAGCTGCGCGAGGTCGTGATCTCCAGTCACGGCGGACGCCCGGTCTACCTCGAGGACCTGGGCACCATCGTCGACGGCCCCGAGGAGCCGCGGTCGTACGTGTGGCTCGGCACAGGCCCCGCGGCGGCCGAGAAGGGGCTCACCGAGGCGGCGGCCGACTTGGCAGCGGTGACCGTCGCCGTCGCCAAGAAGCCCGGCACCAACGCCGTCGAGATGGTGGAAGACCTCGACCGGCGCCTCGAGGGGCTCGCCGGACGCGTGATCCCCTCCGACGTGCAGGTCCTCAAGACCCGCGACTACGGCGCCACCGCCGACGAAAAATCGAATGAGCTGCTGAAGCACCTCTACTCGGCCACCATTGCCGTCATCATCCTGATGCTGGTCATTCTCTCCTGGCGGGAGGCGACGGTGGTCGCGGTGGTCATCCCCGTCACACTGGCCCTGACCCTGGCCGCCTCCTACTTCTTCGGCTACACCCTCAATCGGGTCAGCCTCTTCGCGCTCGTCTTCTCGATCGGAATCCTCGTCGACGACGCCATCGTGGTGGTGGAGAACATCCACCGCCACATCAAGATGCGCTGGTCGAACGCCCGCCAGATGACGGTCTACGCGGTCGACGAGGTCGGCAACCCGACGATCCTCGCGACCTTCGCCATCATCTCGGCCCTGCTCCCCCTGGCCTTCGTGCGCGGGCTCATGGGACCCTACATGCGGCCCATTCCGATCAACGCCTCCGCCGCCATGCTGTTCTCGCTCATCGTCGCCTTCACCATCTCACCGTGGCTGGCCTACCGCCTCTTCCGGAAAGAGTCCTCGAGCGCCGACAAGGGTCCAGACCGCGATCCCTCCGCCGGCAGCGGCGCCAACGAGGACGGCTTCGTCGCGCGCTTCTACTCGAAGGTCATGAGGCCGCTGATCGGGCGGTCGCTGGCGCGATACGTCTTTCTCGCCGGAGTTGCCACGCTCCTGATCGCGGCCATGGGAACGGTCGCGGTCGGTTTCACGACCGTCAAGATGCTCCCCCACGACAACAAGTCAGAGCTCCAGATCGTCATCGACGCGCCGGAGGGCTTCACCCTCGAGCAGACCAACGCGGCGGCGCGCGAGCTCGCCCTCGCCTTCCGGACGATGCCAGAGGTCACCGACTTCCAGGTGTACGTGGGCACCTCGGCGCCGTTCAACTTCAACGGCCTGGTCCGCCACTACTTCCTGCGCTCCGGCAGCAACGTCGCCGACATCCAGGTCAACTTCGTGCACAAGGAGGACCGCAAGGACAAGTCGCACGCGCTTGCGGGCCGGGTGCGGAACATGCTGCAGCCGGTCGCGGAGGATCTCGGCGTGGCCATCAAGGTGGCCGAGATCCCACCCGGGCCGCCGGTGCTCTCGACGCTGGTCGCTGAAATCTACGGTCCGACTCTCGACGGCCGTCTGGAGGTGGCCGAGCAGGTCAAGGAGGTCTTCGCCACGACCGACGGCGTGGTCGACGTGGACTGGGAGGTGGAGGCGGCCGGGCCGCGGCTCGAGATCCGCGTCGACCGCAACAAGGCCATGCGCGCCGGCATCACGCCGGAGCAGGTCGCGCGGACCATTCGCGTCGCCCTCGGCGGCGCCGAAGCCGGGATCATCCACGATGCCAACGCACGCGATCCGGTGCCGATCGTCGTCCGCCTCGAACGCGCGGACCGGGCGCACGTCGAGGACCTGCTCGAGCTGAACGTCCAAGGCGCCGACGGCCGCATGGTGCCGTTGTCGGAGCTCACCCGCGTCGTCGACAGCGCGCGCGAGCGCAACAGGTACCACAAGAACCTGCAGCCGGTGACCTACGTCTACGGTGAGGTCGCCGGGGTCTTCGAGGCGCCGGTGTACGCGATTTTCGAAATGCAGGACCGCCTGCGGGAGATCACGACCCCGCTCGGGAACGAGCTCGAGATCATCACCACGCGACTTCCCGAGGACACGACCCGCTACATCATGAAGTGGGACGGTGAGTGGCACATCACGTACGAGGTCTTCCGCGACATGGGGATCGCGTTCGCGGTCGTGATGGTGCTGATCTACGTGCTCATGGTGGGCTGGTTCAAGTCGTTCGTGACCCCGATCATCATCATGGTGCCGATTCCGCTGACCCTGGTCGGCATCCTGCCGGCGCATGGACTCCTGGGCATCTTCTTCACCGCCACTTCGATGATCGGCTTCATCGCCTTGGCCGGCATCATCGTCCGCAACTCGATTCTCCTGGTCGACTTCATCAATCTCGAGCTGCAGGCCGGAGAACGTCTCGAGGACGCGGTCGTCAAGGCCGGCGCGGTTCGCCTGGTGCCCATCTTCCTGACCCAGCTCTCGACCATCGTCGGCGCGGCCTTCATGCTCTCGGACCCGATCTTCCAGGGACTGGCCCTGGCCATGATCTCGGGCATCATCGTCTCGACGGCCCTCACCCTCGGCGTGATCCCGGT
>CAZMED010000114.1:0-9865 GCA_964565045.1 uncultured Thermoanaerobaculia bacterium | reverse complement strand
AGTGGCTCGCCACCGGCACCGTCGAGACCCCGGGCGCGGTGTGGATGCCGCCGATCACGATTCAGTAGTTCTTAATTCTCAATACTTAATTTTGAATTCCCACCCATTCCTCCATTGAGCGGGAGGGTGGGTGGTAATTGAGAATTAAAAATTCAGAATTGAGAATTTTTCGATCGGCGTCACCCCGCCGGTCCGACGAGCACGACGACCTTGCCGCGCGCGACCTCGTCGCCGGCTTCGTCGCGCACCGCGACCGTCGCCGGGGCCTCGGAAGGCCCGCCGGCGTCCGGGAGCTCGAAGCGCGCTTCGGCCGTGAGCAGGCCGCGCGCCTTCTTGACGAAGTCGGTCTCGACCCGCACCGGGATCATCCGCGTGTCCGGCGGCAGGGCGGCAATGACCGCGAGGCTCCCCGAGAGCTCGATGAGGTTCATGAGAGCGGCGGCGTGCACCGACCGCAGGTGGTTGCGCACCGCCCTGCGGTCACGCATGGTGACGAGCGAACGTCCGGGCTCGAGCACCTCGACCCGTGCGCCGATGCTGCCGGAGTAGGGCGCGAAGCGGCCCAGCGCGCGGCTGAAGATCCAGCGGCCGATGCTCGTGCCGCTGGCGCGATGCCATTTGTCCATGACCATCCGTCCGACGTCCGCCATGCCGCCTCCCCGCACGCGAGATCCGCCATGATAGCCCCGATCCGCGCCGTCTGAGGTTTCGTTGACAGTGCCCGGCACCCGTGGTCCCATGGGTGGAGCGACGATGGCTCCGGCTTCCCCCTCCCGTCCCCGTGTCATCACGTGCCGCGGCGCCCGCGCGGCGGAGCGGTGCCTGCTCGAGCAGCTGGCCGCCGTACGGGCGACGGCCCCCGAGGACCTGTCGCTGCCGGTACGGGTCGTGGTGCCGTCGAAGAGCCTGCGCCGGCACCTGCTGCGGGCGCTGGCCGGGCGCATGGGCGCCGCGGCAGGCCTCCACGTGCAGACCCTCTTCGGGCTCGCCCTCGAGGTGGTCTCGAGGGCCGGGCTGGAGGTCCCGCGCGCGGATGCGGCCTTCGAAGTGCTGGTCAGGCGGCTGGCCGCGTCGGAGCCCTCGCTGCGCGCCGGCCTCGACGAGCTGACCGACGGCTACGACGCGGTCGTGGGCGCGGTTCGCGATCTCCTGGACGCGGGCTTTCTCCCCGGCAACGAGGAGGGCGTGCTCGAACGCCTGGACGAGGTCGCGGAGGCCGTCGCGCCGCAGCGGGTGGAGCGGGCGCGGGCACTGGTGCGCCTGGCGGCTGCCGCGTTCGAGGAGGCCGCGTCGGCCGACCTGAGGCGCTCGATGTGCGCGCTGCAGGTGGCCGAGGAGGTGCTGCCGGCGTGCGGCCCGGATCTTCTGCCGACGCGGGAGCTGTTCGTGCACGGTTTTGCCGACGTCACCGGGGTCGCGGCGGACCTGCTGGTGGGCCTGCTCCGGGTTCTCGGGGGGACGGTGGTGCTCGATCGGCCGCCGGACCCTGCGGACCCGGCGCGCGACGATCTCGGCGGCGCCTACCTGAGCCGCCTCGAGGAGCGGGTGGCGCACCTCGAGCAGGTGGCGGACCGGGTCGGCGACCCGCCGCCGGAGGTCGAGCTCGCCGAGGCGCCGGACGTGGAGTCCGAGGCGCGGTGGGTTGCCGAACGTATCCGAAGCCTCCTCGACGAGGGCGCCGAGCCCGAGGCGATCGGGGTCGTCGGTCGCTCCCTCGAGGCCTTGGCGCTGCCGCTCCGCCGCCACCTGCGCCGAATGGGAATTCCGTTCTCGGCCGAGGGCGCCGTGGTGCCGGGGGCCGGGCCGCGGCGCAAGCTGGGCCGTCTGACCGAGCTGCTGCGCCGGGGCACCGCGAGCGAGGTGGACCTGTGGATCGAAGCGCGCGCGGGGCGCCTCGGCACGACCGAGCTCCTGCTCGGGCTGCGGGTCCTCGGCATCCCGAGGCTGGCCGACCTCGCGGTGCTTCCGGCCGATGCCGCGCCCTCGGCCGGCGTGCCGCTGCCGATCGCCTTCGCCGCCGTGGAAGACGAGGGGGACACGACGGACCTCCGCGAGCCGCGGCGCCTGTCGACCGAGCTGCTGCGCCGGGCCGTCGCCGAGGCGCGGCAGCTGGTCGACGCGCTCGAGCGACGGATCGGCGCGGGTCCGGCGGCGCTGCACCGGCGCCTCACCCTGCAGGTGCTGACGGCGCTCGGCTGGGACGAAGGCTCCGACGATTCGCGAGCGGTCCACGAGGCCCTCGACGGGCTGTGCAGGGAGTTTCCGGAGAGCTTCGAGCTGACCGGACCGGAGTGGCTGAAGCTGCTCCGCGACCGCCTGGGACGGGTCGGCGAGGTGCCGCTCGGAGGAGGCGGCGCCGGCGTGCAGGTCCTGACCGTGATGGAAGCGCGGGCGCGGACCTTCGACCGCCTGTTCGTGGTCTCGGCGAACCGCGGCGCCTTCCCCAGGGTCGTTCACGAGGACCCGATGCTGCCCGAGTCGGTGCGGGCGAGACTGGCGGCCGACGTGCTGCCCGAGATGCCGGTCAAGCGGCGCAGCGCGGACGAGGAACGGTACCTGTGGGCGCAGCTGCTCTCGAGCGCCCCTGCGGTCGCGGTCTCCTGGCACGTCTACGGCGCGGACGGCACGCGGACGCCGTCGCCCTTCGTGGATCGGCTGCGGCGCGGCGAGGGTGTGGCCGGACCGGTTCCGGTGCCGCAGCTTTGGTGCGTGGACGAAACCGCGGCGCGGCCGAGGACGGCCTACGAGCTCGCCGTGCTCGAGGCGCCGACGGCGGGGACCCGCGGGATGGCCGCGATTCTCGAAGCTGCGGTGGCCGAAGGCCGCACCGACTGCGGTGCCGAGGCCGGCTCGGTGGTCGCCGGACTGCTGGCGCAGGCACGAACCGATGTTCTGGCGGCGGTTGAAAGGCCGAAGGACGCCACCGCGACGTCTCCGTGGTTCGGGTTCGCGGGAGCCGCGGACGATGGGGAGGACGAAGTCCTCTGGGTCACGCTGGCCGAGAAGACCGGGACCTGCCCCCTCCAGGCGTTCATCGAGCGACGGTTGGGCGTGCTGCCGCTGCCGGACCCGCTCCTCGGCCTGCCCGGGATCGGCGGCGCGCTGGTCGGACAGGTGGTGCACGGGGTGCTGGAATCGGTGGTCCGCGAAGCGGTCGACAACCGCGGCGAGCTCGAGGCCGTGCTCCACCGCACCCCGACCGAGGTCCGGTGGCCCGACCGCGCGCGGCTGGACGGGCTCGTTCTCGACGAGGCGCGGAAGGTGGCGGCGAAGGCGGGGGTGGCCCCCTGGGGCATGGCGCCGCTGCTGGCCGCGCGGGCGCAGCAGTTTCTCGAGGTCGAACGGGCGTTGGAGTGGGCGGAGGGCTCGCTGCCCGGAGTCCTCGGGACCGAGGTCGAGGGCTGGGCGATGGTGCCGGGCGTCCCAACCCGCCTTCGCTTCCGGGCCGATCGTGTCGACGCGGACGGCCAGAGCGCGGTGCTCGTCGACTACAAGACGGCGAAGCCGGAGGTCGAGGCGAAGACCGAGCCCTCCCGGAGCGACAATCTCCGCGACAGGATCGCCCGCGGCCGCCTGCTGCAGGCGGCGGCCTACTCCCAGGCCTCGGGGGCCCTCGGCGCACGCGGGAAATACCTCTATCTCAAGCCCGGCGACGCCTGGATCGACCTGGTGCGCGAGCTGAGCGTCGATCGTGACGACGACCGGTTCATCGAGCCGTTCCGCGAAGCCGTGCGGTGCATTGTCGCGGCGAGAAAACGCGGCGTCGCCTTTCCGCGGCTCGAGGAGGCCAACGGGCGCCAGGCCGTGCACTGCGGCTACTGCAGTGTCGCCGAGGCCTGCCGCCGCGGCGACTCGGCATTCCGCCGCGACCTCGTGCGCTGGATCCACAGCGACGCGGACGCAGGCGATCCGTCGGTCGATGCCGCCCGCGAGCTGTGGTGGCTCGGCTTCGCGCGCGAGGTGGAGCTCTGATGAGCGGGGCGGGCGCTGGCCTGGCCACCTCCGACGCAGCCTCCCGCCGGCTCGCGCAGAGCGAGTTCGAGCGCCCGGTGGTGGTGGTGGCCGGGGCGGGGACCGGCAAGACGGCGCTGCTGGTGGCGCGGGTCGCCGTCTGGTGTGTCGGCCCCGGGTGGGAGCGGCACGTCGCCCGCGTCGCCGATCCAATCGATCCTCAGACCGTGGCCCGGAAGGTGATCGAGGGAGTCGTGGCCATCACCTTCACCGAGGCGGCGGCCGCCGAAATGGCCCGCAAGATCGGGATCGCCCTGCTCGATCTCGCCGAGGGCGGGGTTCCCGTGGGATGGGACCCCGCGCCGCACCTCCTGCCGGACGAGCCCGGGGAGATCGCGCGCCGCGCCCGGGCTCTGTCCGAGGAGAGCCACCGGCTGGCGGTGTCCACCATTCACGCCTTCTGCCAGCGCCTGCTCGCCACCTACCCGCTGGAGGCGGGGCTCCACCCGCGCTTCGAGGTGGACGCCGACGGCTCCCGCATCGAGGCGCTGGCCGAGGAGGCGGTGGAGGAGGCCCTGCGCGGCCTTGGCGAGAGCGGCGACTGCCGCCGCTGGGAGCGCCTCGCCGTGGAGGGCGTGGGGCCGGCGATGATCGTCGAGGCCTTGTGCCGGCTGGTGGAGGCCGGGGCCGAGCCGGGGCTGTTCCGTGAGGATCCGTTCAGCGATGCCGCGGCGGCCCTGATGCTGCGGCGGCTGCAGTCGGCCCTGGCCCGGTACTCGGACGCGGTCGGCGACCGCCTGGTCGGAGTCAGCGGGAAGGTCACCGACGAGACCCGGATGGCCCTCGCGGAGCTGCGGGCCCGGGTGGCCGATCTCGGTCCGAAGATCTCCACGGAGAATCTCGTCAGCCTCGCAGAGCTGGTCAGCGACAAGGTGGTGGATCGGCTGAAGAAGTGGTCGCGGCTCGACCTCACCAAGGGCGAGCGCGAGGGCTTCGGTGCGGTCGTCTACGAGGCGGCCGAAGCTTCCGGGGAGATCGCGGCCGCGCTGGCCCCCCTGGTGGAGCCGTGCCGGGAGCAGCTCGAGGCGGCGCGGGCCGTGGTGGCGCCGCTGCTGGAGGCGGTCCAGCGCCGCCGGAGCCGGGCCGGGCTGGTGACGTTTTCGGACCAGCTGCGCCTGGCCGAGAATCTCCTCGGCGGCTCGCCCGGGGTTCGTCGCGAGGTGGCTTCCGGCATCGATCATCTCTTGGTCGACGAGTTCCAGGACACCGACGACGTCCAGTGCCGGCTCGTCGAGTCCCTGGCCCTGGCGGTCGAGCCTTCGCGGCGGCCGTCGCTGTTCATCGTCGGCGACCCGAAACAGTCGATTTACGCCTGGCGCAGCGCCGACCTCGCCGCCTACGACAGCTTCGTGCAGCGGGTCGTGGGTTCGGGCGGAGTGACGGTGGATCTGGTGAGTAACTTCCGATCGGTGACGCCGATCCTCGAGGAGGTCGAGCGCCTGGTTGCGCCCGTGATGCGTCCCGAGCGAGGCATCCAGCCGCCGTTCCAGCGGCTCGAGGCCACCGGCGAACGGCGCGGCGTGCCGGGCATCGAGAGCCCGCCGTGGATGACGGTCGAGCACTGGGTGACCTGGCCGGAGGGCGACGAGGGGGTCGGCCCCGAGAAGGGCAACTCGGACCGCGCCACCTCGGAGCTGGAGGCCGCGGCGCTGGCCGCCGACATCCGCCGACTGCACGACGAGGGCGCGATCGAGAGATGGGGCGAGGTGGCGGTCCTGCTGCGGGTCACGACCGCGCAGGAGGAGATTCTGTCGGCCTTCCGCGAGGCCGGCGTCCCGTACGAGGTGGCACGCGAGCGGGATTACTACCGCCAGCGCGAGGTGGTGGAGCTCGCGGCCCTGGTCCGCTGCATTCTCGAGCCGACCGACACCCTGGCCCTCCTGACGGTGCTGCGCAGCGACGTGGTCGGGGTGCCCGACGCGGCGCTGGCTCCGCTGTGGGACGCCGGCTTCCCGGGTTCGATGGCGCGGCTGACCGGTCCGCAGTCGCCGGCGGCGGCGGGCGTGCGGGCGAGCATCGAGGCCGCGCGGGCCGCGACGCCGGTCGGACTTCCCGGCGCCGACGCCCTCCCGAGCTGGCCGGCCGCCGTGCAATCTGCGGCGGAGACGGTCGCGGCGCTGAGGCGGTCGCTGGTCGACGACCCTCCCGACGTTTTCGTCGAGAAGGTCCGCGTCCTGTGGCTTGCCGAGGTCACGGCGGCCGCGCGCTATCTCGGCAGCTTCCGGCGGGCGCGGGTCGATCGTTTCCTCGCCGACCTCGAGGCGACGCTGGTGGCGGGCGAGCGCGGCGACACGGAGCTCGCGCGCTTCCTGCGCCAGGCGGTCGAGCGGGGCGAGGAGAGCCGGGTGCCGGTGCCGCCCGACCTCGCGGCCGACGCGGTGCACGTCATGTCCATCCACCGGGCCAAGGGGCTGGACTTCGAGCACGTCTACGTGGCCCAGATCCACAAGGGCGGCAGGACCGGCGGCGACCGCGAGACCGCCTCGGTGCGGACCATCGACGGACATCCGGAGTACCGCCTCTTCGGGTGGTCGACGCCCGGCTTCGCTGCCGCCGAGTGGGTGCAGGCCCGCAAGGCGCGCGCCGAGACGGTGCGCCTGCTGTACGTCGCCGCGACACGGGCGAAGAAGAGGCTGGTGGTGTCGGGAGGGTGGGGAAAGCCCGGCCTCGAGGTGCCGCCCGAGGCGGCGTCGGACTTCGCCCGGCTGCTCGGCCGCCGCCTCGACCCGGACGAGGTCGACCGCCAGATCGGCGCAGCGACCGAGCGCGCTCCGGATGCCGCACCGCAGGTGCTGCGGGTGATGCCCGTCTTCCGAACGCCGGTCGTCGCGCCCGCGCCCGCGCCGGCGGCGGACGCCCGACGTCGGCCCCCGAAGGGGCGGCTGCGGCTGGCGGCGGACCTCGCCGCGGCGCGCCGGGCGGCGGCGGAGCGGATGGAGCGACCGGTGTTTCGTGCCGCCTCCGCGGAGGCCCACGAAGGGCTCGAGCGCGCGGAGGCGGAGGCTGACGGCAGCACGGCCGGGGCGCTCCCGGACCGTGGGCCGGCGATGGCGGTGGGTACGGCGGTGCACGAGCTGCTGGAGACGCTCGACATTGAGTCAGGGCTCGCGGCGCAGGTGGAGGCGCGGCGGCCGGGAATCGTCGGCGATCTCGGCGCGGGGATCGACGGGAGCGCGGCGGCGCAGTGGGCGGACGAGCTGCTGGCGCGATTGGCGGAAGGGACGTGCCTGGCGCGGCTCGAGCAGGTCGGAGGTCTGGTGCTCGCGCGCGAGCTGCCGGTCGTGCTGTGGTCCGAGCGGGCCGGCGCGCCGGGAGCCGTGGTGTCGGGTTCCGTGGATCTTCTCTACCGCGATCCCGACGATGGACGGCTGGTGGTGGCGGACTACAAGACCGACCGCCTCGAGGGCGAGGAAGCGCTCGCGGCGCGCTCGTCGGTGTACGAGCCGCAGGTCCGCATCTATGCCAACGCCCTCCGCCAGGCCCTCGCCCTCGACCACGAACCCCACGTCGAGCTCTGGTTCCTCGCCGCCGACCGGATTATTCGCCTCGAATCGTTGAAACCCTAGAAAGAACGTTCGAACGTTCAAACATTTTTGTTTTTTCGTGCCGCCCGGCTTCGAGCCGGGCGGCACGAAAAAACCCGGCGTCACCGCCGGGCTTTCGCAGAGAGAAACTCCTCCTCCCTCAACTGCGAGCGGCCATTATACCGGATGTTCGCGCTGTCAAGCCCTCACACCATGCTCTCCGACTCGAGAGCGCGCTTCAGCGTGATGCCGATCTCGGCCGGGGTGGCGGCGATGGCGATGCCCGCCTCCTGCAGCGCGGCGACCTTGTCGGCCGCGGTGCCCTTGCCGCCCGAGATGATGGCGCCGGCGTGGCCCATGCGGCGGCCGGGGGGCGCGGTCTGGCCGGCGATGAAGGCCGCCACCGGCTTGGAGACGAACTCGCGCACGAAGGCCGCGGCCTCCTCCTCGGCGGTGCCGCCGATCTCGCCGATCATGACGATGCCCTCGGTGTCGCGGTCCTCCTCGAAGGCCTCGAGGCAGTCGATGAAGTTGGTGCCGGGGAGGGCGTCGCCGCCGATCCCGACGCAGGTCGACTGGCCGAGGCCGAGCGCGGTCAACTGGCCGATGGCCTCGTAGGTCAGCGTGCCCGAGCGCGAGACGACGCCGATGGGACCCGGGATGGAGATGTGGCCGGGCATGATGCCGAGCTTGCACTGCCCGGGGGTGATGATGCCCGGGCAGTTGGGGCCGATGAGGCGCGTCGGCAGCCCCTGCAGGATGCGCCGCACCCGCACCATGTCGCGGGCCGGGATGCCCTCGGAGATGCACACCACCACCTCGATGCCGGCGTCGGCCGCTTCGAGCACGGCGTCGGCGGCGAACGGCGGCGGCACGAAGATCAGGGACGCGGTGGCGCCGGTTGAACGGACCGCGTCGTCGACGGTGTTGAAGACGGGCACGCCGTCGACCGACTCACCGGCCTTGCCGGGGGTGACGCCGGCGACGATCTGGGTGCCGTACTCGCGGCACTTCTGGGCGTGGAAGCGGCCTTCCTTGCCGGTCAGGCCCTGAACGACGACCTTGGTTTCGGAGTTGACCCAGATGCTCATGACGCCCTCCCGACCGCGGCCACGACCTTCTCGGCGGCGTCCGCCATACCCTCTCCGACGATCAGATCGAGGCCGGACTCGGCGAGCACGCGCCGGCCCTCCTCGACGTTGGTGCCTTCGAGCCTGACGACCAGCGGCACTCCCAGCTTGACCTCCTGGGCGGCGGCGACCACACCGCGCGCCACCATGTCGCAGCGCACGATGCCGCCGAAGATGTTGACCAGCACGCCCTTGACCGAGGGGTCGGAGAGCAGGATTCGGAACGCCGCCGCCACCCGCTCCTGGGAGGCGTCGCCGCCGACGTCGAGGAAGTTGGCCGGCTCGCCGCCGTAGTGCTTGATGATGTCCATGGTCGCCATCGCCAGCCCGGCGCCGTTGACCATGCAGCCGATGGTGCCGTCGAGCTTGATGTAGTTGAGGTCGTACTTGGAGGCCTCGACCTCGAGCGGCTCCTCCTCGTGGATGTCGCGCATGGCGGCGATGTCCTTGTGGCGGAACATTGCCGAGTCGTCGACGTTCATCTTGGCGTCGAGCGCGATCACCCGTCCGTCGGTGGTGGTGATCAGAGGGTTGATTTCCAGGAGGGAGGCGTCGCTCTCGGCGTAGGCCTTCGCCAGGGCGTGCATGAACTTGGTGCCCGCCTTGAAAGCCTCGCCCTCGAGCCCGAGGCCGAATGCGAGCTTGCGGCTCAGGTAGGGGTGGAGCCCGACGTCGGGGTCGAAGTGGGCCTTGAGGATGGCGTCGGGGTTCTCCGCCGCGACCTCCTCGATCTCCATGCCGCCGAACTTCGACGCCATCATCACCGGAAAGCCCTCGGATCGGTCGAGCACCACGCCCAGGTAGAGCTCGCGCTCGATGGGCAGCGCCTCCTCGATGAGCACCGTCCGCACCAGCTTGCCCTCGGGCCCGGTCTGCTTGGTGATGAGGGTCATGCCGAGGATCTCGCCCGCCAGCTTGACCGCCTCGTCGGGGTCTGCCGCCAGCTTGACGCCGCCGCCCTTGCCGCGGCCGCCGGCGTGGATCTGCGCCTTGACGACGACCTTGCCGCCGAGCTCCTCCGCCGCCTTGCGCGCCTCCTCGGCCTTGGTGATCACGATGCCGCGCGGCACCGCCACGCCGTGTTTGGCGAGGACCTCCTTGCCTTGATACTCGTGGACCTTCATTCTGCCTCCTGCCTTCAGGGGTTGCCCGAGTTCGGGCCGGGCCATTTTGTACCATCTTTCACGAGCGGGCAAGGGC
>CAZMED010000113.1:0-9876 GCA_964565045.1 uncultured Thermoanaerobaculia bacterium | reverse complement strand
GATTGGAACTCGATCATGAAGGAAGGGAAAACTCGTTCATGAAGCTCGACATCAACCTGCTGGTCCGCCAGATGGCTGCGGAGCGCGAGATCGAAGCCGAGAAGCTCGTCGAGGCGGTCGCCGAGGCGATCTCCTCTGCCGCCCGCAAGCACTACAAGGAGCGCAGCGTCCACACCGACATCGACATCGAGACCGGTGAGGTCGAGTCGTGGACGACGCGCAGCGTGGTGGAGGAGGTCGAGGACCCGGAGATCGAGCTCACGCTCGAGGAGGCGCGAGCCATCGACCCTGCGGCCGAGATCGGCGGCTTCGTGAAGCTCGAGCCCCTCGACACCTCGGTGCTCGGCCGCATCGCGGCGCAGTCGGCCCGCCAGGTGCTGTTCCAGCGCGTCCGCGAGGCCGAGCGGGCTGTCGTCTACCGCAACTACTCGAACCGCGTCGGCGACATGATCAACGGGATCGTCAAACGCATGGACCGCGGCGCCCTGATCGTGGAGCTCGGCGACACCGAGGGCATCGTGCCCCGGGGCCACCAGGTGCGCCACGAGCGATACAGCCAGGGCGACCGGGTCCGCGCGGTGGTGGTCGACATCACCATGGACGCCAACCGGCCGCAGGTCGTCCTGTCCCGGACCTCCCCCATGCTGCTCGAGAAGCTGCTCGAGATGGAGGTCCCGGAGATCTACGACGGCACCGTGATCATCAAGCGGTGCGTGCGCGAGCCCGGCGAGCGGGCGAAGGTCGCGGTGACGTCGCGGGATTCGGACGTCGACCCCGTCGGCGCCTGCGTCGGCCTCAAGGGCTCCCGGGTGCAGGCGATCACCCGCGAGCTCAAGGGCGAGAAGATCGACATCATCCCGTTCAGCAGCGACCTCGTGACCTTCGCCCAGAATGCCCTGTCCCCGGCCAAGATCAACCGGGTCGCAGTTCGCGAGGAGCCCATCAAAGTGATGGTCCGGGACGAGGACGGCCAGCCGGTCCTCGACGAAGCCGGCGCTCCGCTCATCGAGGAGCGAACCGAAACCGTGCTCGACGTCATCGTCGGCAGTGAACAGCTGTCGCTGGCCATCGGCAAGCGCGGTCAGAACGTGCGGCTCGCCTCCAAGATGCTCGATTGCCGGATCGAGATCAAGAGCCAGGAGGCGGTCAAGGACGAGCTCGCCTCGGCCCTCGCGACGATGCTGCGAGAGATGGAAGGGATCAGCGCCGAAGAGGAGATCCCCGAGCTCGAGGCATCGACCGGAAGCGTCTCCTACGACGAGCTCATCCCGCTCGAGGACATGGCGATGCTCACCGATCGGCTGCGGGAGCGTCTCCAGGGCCACGGCATCCACACGGTTCAGGACGTGCTCGCGCGCGACACCGGCGAGCTTTCGAGCATTCCGGGCATCGGACCGGTCACTGCGACCAAGCTCCTCGAGATGGCGAATCGGACGCTCGAGGAGAATCTTGCAGATGCCGCGGAATCCGTGGTCGGAGAGGAGTGAGGCAGTATGCAGCAGCTCCGTGTCGTCGACCTCGCCCACACGATGGGCATCACCGCGAGAGAGCTCATTTTCAAGCTGCGCTCGATCGGGGTGACGGTCAGCAGCGAGGAGGACAGCCTCGATCTCGCGACGGTGCGAGCGATCATCACGGGTGAGACGCTGCAGCGCCGCCCCCGCGAGGTGATCGTCCGCCACGAGAAGAAGGAAGAAGAGACCGCGACCATCTCCGCCAAGGACCGGCTCGCCCGCCGCCGCAAACGCCAGGTGGTCGACACCAAGAAGACGATCGACGAGGTCGTGGCGGAGAAGAAGCCGACCGCCAAAGATGAAATCGAAGCCGAAAGGGCCGAGGCGATTCTGGAAGCCGAGGAGATCGCGGCCGGCGAGCTCGAGGTCGAGGAACCGGCCGAGATCGAAGCTGCAGTCGAGGCCGCGGCCGAGGTCGAGATCGCCGCCGAGACGGAGGAGATTTCGATCGAGGCGGGCGAGTTCGACGAAGAGGACCTCGAGGACGACGGCGAGGTCAAGCCCGAGGTGGAGATCACCGAGGAGGAGCTCACCGCCGCACGCGCGGCCGGCGAGGAAGAGGCATCCCCGAAACGGGTGCGGCCGAGCCGCGCCAAGACGCCCCTCGAGCAGAGCCTGCGCGAGCTCTCCCCGGATGAGATCCGCGAGCGGCTGGCCGACCAGAAGAAGATCGAGAAGCAGCGCAAGGCGGCGAAGGCCACCACCGCCGCCACGAAGGGCTCCGGCCGCAAGGCGAAGGCCGCCGCCGACGCCAAGGAGATCCGCGAGCTGCTGCACAAGTTCGAAGAGCAGAAGCTCAAGGGGCAGCAGGAAGGCGCCGCCGGCGCGCGCCCGGCGCCCCGTCCGGCTCCCGGCCGTCCGGGGGGCAAGAAGGGTCGCCGGCGGCGGGTCGAGGACGACCAGCGAACCGCTCCGCCGCGCCCCACCCGCAGCGTCCAGTTCCGGGACGGCGAGAAGCCGGAAGGTCCGATCATCCTGTCGGAGATGGTGACCGCCCGCGAGCTCGCCGAGAAGCTCAACGTCACCGCCAAGGACCTTCTCGGCCTGCTGATTCAGAAGGGCGTGATGGTCACCACCAACCAGTCCCTTCCGCACGAGCTGGCGGAGGAGATCTGCTCCGACCTCGGGATCGATGCGATGGTGGCCTCGGCCGAGGAGCTGATCGACTACGAACGCGAGGAGAGCGCCGAGGCCTCGGGTCCGCTCGAACCGCGTCCGCCGGTCGTCACCGTCATGGGCCACGTGGACCACGGAAAGACCTCCCTGCTCGACGCCATCCGCTCGAGCCGGGTCGCCGAGCAGGAGGCCGGCGGCATCACGCAGCACATCGGCGCGTCCCGCATCACCGCCTCGGACGGCCGACTGGTGGTCTTCGTCGACACCCCGGGTCACGAGGCCTTCACCCAGATGCGCGCCCGCGGCGCTCATGTCACCGACATCGTGGTGCTCGTCGTGGCCGCGGACGACGGCGTCATGCCGCAGACCCGCGAGGCGATCAATCACGCCCGCGCGGCGAACGTCCCCCTGATCGTCGCCGTCAACAAGATCGACAAGGCCAACGCGAACCCGGACCGGGTCAAGCAGCAGCTCGCCGAGAACGACATTCTGGTCGAGGACTGGGGCGGCGACGTGCCGTCGGTCAACGTCTCGGCGAAGAAGAACCAGGGAATCGGCGACCTTCTCGACGTGATCCTCCTGGTCGCCGAGATGCGGGACCTCAAGGCGCCGGCCGAGGGCAGGGCCCGCGCCGTGGTGCTCGAGGCGCGCAAGGAGAAGGGACGCGGCATCGTGGCGACCCTCCTCGTCCAGCAGGGCAGGCTCGAGGTCGGGGACTTCTTCTTCTGCGGCTCGACCTGGGGCCGGGTGCGGGCGATTACCGACGACGCCGGCCAGCGCATCGACTCCGCCGGCCCGTCGGACCCGATCGAGCTGACCGGTTTCGAGTCCGTGCCCGCGGCAGGCGACATCCTGCAGGCCACCGAGAGCGAGGCCAAGGCGCTCGAGGTCTCCAGCTACCGCAGCCTGCGCGACCGCGAGGAGGGTCTGACCGCCACCCGCAAGGTGTCGCTCGACACGCTCTTCGACCAGATGGCGGAGAGCGAGGTCCGCGAGCTCAACGTGGTGATCAAGGCCGACGTCCAGGGTTCGGTCGAGGTGCTGCGGGAGACCCTGATCAGCCTCGGCACGGAAAAGGTCAAGATCAACGTTCTCCACGGCTCGGTCGGGGCCGTGACCACCAATGACGTGATGCTGGCCTCGGCCTCGAATGCCATCATCATCGGTTTCGCGGTTCGGCCGGAGAGGACGGCCCGCGACCTCGCCGACACCGAGCAGGTCGACGTGCGCCTCTACACCGTGATCTACGACCTCGTGGACGACGTCAAGAAGGCCATGGTCGGACTGCTCGAGCCGGAGTACCGCGAGGAGGAGCTCGGGCGAGCCGAGGTGCGCGAGGTCTTCAAGGTGCCGAAGGTCGGTGCAATCGCCGGCAGCCACGTGATCGAGGGCGTCATCACCCGGACCGCGAAGGTGCGCCTCCTGCGCGACAACGTCGTGATCCACGAGGGCGAGCTGGCATCGCTGAGGCGATTCAAGGACGACGCGTCGGAGGTCCGGCAGGGCTTCGACTGCGGCATCGGCCTCGAGCGCTACCAGGACATCAAGGAAGGTGACATCATCGAGGCCTATCGCATGGTCGAGATCGCGCCGGAGCTCTGAGCTCGAGCCCGGGGCGGTCTCTCGCAGGGCGGAATGAATGAGCGATACAACCTATGTCGCGGTCGCGCGCGTCGAGCTGCACGTACCGGAGGCTCGAAGCCTCAAGGAGAAACGCTCTCCGGTCCGCAGCCTGGTGGACAAGATCAGGAGCCGCCACCAGGTCCTGGTGATCGAGGCGGGCCACCAGGATCTTTACCAGCGGGCCCGCCTCGACATCTGCGCCCTCTCGACCAGCCCGGCCGACCTCGAAGCGAGGATGCAGAGGGTGGAGTCCACGGTCAACCGCAACTGGAACGGCGAGGTTCTCGGCTGGGCAGTCGAGATCCTCGAGATCTGAGCGGCCGCGGGAGAACTTGGAGTCAGCGTGCAGGACAAGACATTCGACCGCAACGAGCGCCTCGAGGGCGAGATCAGGGCCGTGCTCTCCGATCTCCTGCGCCTCGAGGTGAAGGACCCGCGGCTGGCGGAGGTGACCGTCTCCGGGATCAGGCTCGCGCCGGATCGCAGCAAGGCCCGGGTCTACTTCTCGTTGATCGGAGATGCCGAGCGTGAGCGTCAGGCGGCGGACGGGTTCGCGGCGGCCGCGCCGTTCATGCGCCGCAAGCTCGGACAGCTGATGCGGATGCGCGTCGTGCCGACCCTCGAGTTTCTGCGCGACACCTCCTACGAGTACGGTGACCGGATGGAACGGCTCTTCGATCGTCTCGCCGAAGAAGGCGTTCTGCCGCCCTCCGAAGAGGACCCGTCGGGCGGCGGAAGGGAGGGCCGGTGACCCTCGTCAGCTCGGACCCGGCCGCCGCCGTCAGGCGCCTCAAAGACGCCTACCGCGTCCTGGTCACGTGCCATCGCAATCCCGACGGGGATGCCCTCGGCTCGGAGCTCGGTCTCGCCGAGCTCGCCGATCGGCTCGGCGTCGAGACGGTGATCGCCAACCGCGACGCCACGCCGGCCAATCTCTCCCACCTTCCGGGCATCGAGAAGGTCCAGACGGCCGAGGACCTGCCGCTGCGGTTTCCCGAAGGCTTCGATCTGGTGCTCACCGTCGAGTGCCCGCAGCTGAGCCGGAGCGGGTTCGAGGGACTCAGCAGGCTCCCGATCCTCAACATCGACCACCACCCGGACAACCCCGCCTACGGCGTCGTCAACTTCCTCGATGCGGAGGCCCCGGCGGTCGGCGAGATGGTGTGGCGCATGTTCGGCGAGGCCGGCCTCATCCCGTCGCCGGACGCCGCCACCAACCTGTTCGTGGCGCTGTCGACCGACACCGGCGACTTCCGCTTCTCCAACGCCGACGGCCGCGCCTTCCGGACCGCTGCGGAGATGGTCGATGCCGGAGCCCGCCCGCCCGTCGTCGCCAACTGGATCCACAACAACCGCAGCCTGGCCTCGGTTCGCCTGCTCGGCGAGGCCCTGCGCAGCCTGGAGATCCTGTGTGACGGCAAGCTGGCCCTGATCAGCGCCGACCAGAAAGCCTTCGAACGGGCCGGTGCCGGTCCCGAGGACACCGAGGAGATCGTCAACGTCCCGCGCTCGGTCACCGGGGTCGAGGCCGTCGCCTACTTCAAGCAGTGGGAGGCCGGCCGGGTCCGGGTCAGCCTGCGCTCGCGGGGCGGCGTCGACGTCCGGGAGGTGGCGCAGAGCTTCGGCGGAGGCGGCCACACCAATGCCGCCGGTTGCACGATCGACGGCGAGCTGGACGAGATCAGAAACCGGGTCGCCGCCGCGGTCGCGGGAGCTCTCGGGGAACGGCTGTGAGTCGCCGCCGGCCGGCACTCTTCCACGGCGTGCTCCCGGTTTTCAAGAAGGCCGGCCCGACGTCCCACGACGTGGTCGACATGGCGCGCAAGGCGCTTCGCGAGCGCCGGATCGGCCACACCGGCACCCTCGATCCTCTCGCCGAGGGCCTGCTGCTGCTGTGCGTCGGCCAGGCAACCCGCCTGCAGCAGTTCCTGCTGCAGTGGGACAAGACCTACCGCGGCGAGATCCGCCTCGGTTGGGCCACCACAACCTACGACAGCGAGGGCGAGGCCGGCGAGCCGCGCGGGACGGTGCCGCCGCTCGACCGGACCGCCCTCGACCGCATCGAGGAGCGCTTCCGCGGCGAGATCCTGCAGGTCCCGCCGCCCTACTCCGCGAAGAAGGTCGCCGGCAAGAAGCTCTACGAACTGGCCCGCAACGGCGAGACGGTGATCCCCGAACCGAAGATGGTGCGCGTGAAGGAGCTCGGCCTGACCGCGAGCGAGCCCGACCTTCTGAGCGTCGAGGTCACGACGTCGACCGGCTTCTACGTGCGCTCGATGGCCCACGACATCGGCATCGCGCTCGGCTGCGGGGGTCACCTGGAGCACCTGCACCGCACCGCCATCGGGCCCTACAGGGCGGTCGAGGCCCTCGGCCAGGAGGTGCTGCAGTCGGCCGCGAGTGCGGACGAGATCATCAACGGCCCCCACTGGGTGCCCCTCGACGCGGTGTCTCTGCCGTTTCCGGACATCGAGCTCAATGCGACGGCCGCGGGACGTTTCATCCACGGCCAGGAGATCGTGGTCTTCACACCGGAAATCGACGGCGTGGCGCCGGATTCCCGGCTCGCCGTCCGCGCCGGCGACGGACGTCTGCTCGGGGTCGGCCTGGTGCGGGCGGTCCTCGCGCGCGGCCGCACCCTCAACATTGCGCCCGCGATGGTGATCGAGGGCGCCGCACCAGCCGGCAGTCAGAGGAGTTGAAGCGGAAATGAGCGCGAAATATTGCCAGAAAACCCACTTCCTGTTACCGTACCGATGCCTCCCCGCCACCGGAGGACAGTGGAGGAATGGATGAGTCACTTTGACGCCCGCAAACCGAACATCATCGACGAGTTCCGCACCCACCCGACCGACACCGGGTCGCCGGAGGTGCAGATCGCGCTGCTGACCCGCCGTATTCAATATCTGACGGAGCACTTCAAGTCCTTCAAGAAGGACTTCCACTCCCGACGGGGATTGCTGCGCCTGGTCGGCCGCCGCCGCCGGCTCCTCGAGTACCTGAAGGCGAAGGACATCACCCGTTATCGCCAGCTCGTCGAGCGGCTGGAACTCCGAGGCTGAGTACACCCAGGCCGACGCGCAGCCGAGTCGCGGGCCGCCAGTGCGGCTTCAATCGACGACGTGCGCGCGAGCCTGAAGATTGGAAAGCTGAATGAGAGTCATCACCAAGTCCGTCGAGATCGACGGCAAAACCCTGTCGTTCGAGACCGGCAAGATCGCCAAACAGGCCGGCGGCTCGACTGTGGTGCGCATGGGCGACACGATGGTCCTGGTCACCGCCTGCTCCGAGTCGTCGATACGCCAGGGCGTGGACTTCATGCCCCTGACCGTCGACTACCGTGAGAACACCTACGCCGGCGGCCGCATCCCGGGCGGCTTCTTCAAGCGCGAAGGCCGACCGACCGAGCGCGAGATCCTCACCTGCCGGGTGATCGACCGCGGCCTGCGGCCGCTGTTCCCGGACGGCTACTACAACGAGACCCAGGTCATTGCCTGGGTGATCTCCGCCGACGACGATTTCAGCCCCGACGTCTACGGCATCTCGGGCGCGTCCCTGGCGCTCCTGTTGGCCTCCAAGATCCCGTACGAGACGGCACTCGCCGGGGTCCGCATCGGTCGCATCGACGGCCGCCTGATCGTGTTCCCGACCTACGAGGAAAGCGAGAAGAGCGAGCTCGATCTCCTCGTCGCGGGCACCGAGGATGCGCTGGCCATGGTCGAGTGCGGCGCCAACCAGCTTCCGGAGTCGGTGATCCTCGATGCCCTCGACCTCGCGCACGAGACGATCAAGAAGATCATCGCCGTGCAGCGGGAGATCGTCGCCGAGGCGGGCGTGGTCAAGGCCCCTTTCACGCCTCCGTCGGCGCCGTGGCCCGCCGAGTTCGCCGATGCCCTGCGCTCGCGTTGGACCGAGCCGCTGCGAGAAGCGCTGCACGTGCGCGGCAAGTTCGAGCAGAAGGCTGCGGCCGATGCGATCCGCGAGCAGGCCCTGGCCGAGCTCAGCGAGGAAGAGGCCGCCGAGCGGACCCCGTGGGTGAAGCGCCTCTTCCACGACATGACCAAGGACATCACCCGCGAGACCATCCTCGAGCGGCGGCAGCGACTCGACGGGCGCGCCTTCGACGAGATCCGCCAGGTGACCTGCGAGGTGGGGGTGCTGCCTCGGGCCCACGGCTCGGCGTTGTTCACCCGCGGTGAGACCCAGGCCCTGGTGACCTGCACCCTGGGAACCTCCGACGACTCGCAGCTGATCGAGAGCTTCGAGGGCGACTCGCGGCAGCCATTCATGCTGCACTACAACTTCCCGCCCTTCTCCGTCGGCGAGGTCAAGTTCCTGCGCGGCCCCGGCCGGCGGGAAATCGGCCACGGCGCTCTTGCCCGGCGCGCCCTGACGGCGGTCTTGCCGCACATCGAGGCCTTCCCTTACACCATGCGCGTGGTTTCGGACATTCTCGAGTCCAACGGCTCGTCCTCGATGGCCTCGGTGTGCGGGGCCTCGATGTCGATGATGGACGCCGGCGCACCCCTCGAGAACGCGGTCGCCGGCATCGCCATGGGCCTGGTCTCCGAGGGTGAACGGTACGCCGTACTGACCGACATCGCCGGCCAGGAAGACCACTACGGCGATATGGACTTCAAGGTCGCCGGCACCGCCGAAGGTATTACCGCCCTGCAGATGGATATCAAGGTCGAAGGGCTCGGTCGCCATATTCTCGAGGAAGCGCTCGAGCAGGCGCGACGCGGCCGCCTCCAACTCCTCGAAACGATGTCCGGAGCGATCAACCAGGGACGTTCCGAGATTTCGCCCTACGCGCCGCGGATCTTCCAGATCAAGATCGACGTCGACCAGATCCGCAACGTGATCGGGCCCGGCGGCAAGATGATCCGCCATATCGTCGACACCACCGGCGCCAAGATCAACGTCGAGGACGACGGCACGGTCCAGATCGCCACCTCCGACCAGGAGGCTGCCAAGAGAGCGATCGAGATGATCGAGGGCCTCACCCGGCAGCCGCAGATCGGCGAGGAGTTCGAGGGCATCGTGCGCCGCATCGAGCCCTACGGGGCCTTCGTCGAGATCCTCCCCAACCACGACGGGCTGGTGCACATCTCCGAGCTCGCGCTGGAGCGGATCCCCGACATCCGGGACGTGCTCACCGAGGGCGACAAGCTGCAGGTCCGCATCATCGACATCGACGCCAACGACCGCATCAAGCTGTCGCGCCGCGTCATCCTCGAGGACGAGGCGCGCGCGCGCGGCGAGGAGATCCCGGAACGCGACACCCGGCCTCCGCGCGAGTCCCGCGGTGGCCGGCCGGGCGGCGGCCGCGGCCGCGACGACCGGCGCGGCGGCGGCAGCGACCGCGGACCCCGCCGCAGCTGAACCCCGCGCCCGCACCAGACCACCTCAACCGGCGTTCGCGCCGGTTTTTTGTCGCACGGACTCCCGAGGACGGGGGGGGCAGGAGGTTAAGGGGTTAAGGGTTGAGGGGTGAAGGGGTTAAGGTTACGGCTTCACCACTTGACCTCTTCACCTCTTCACCTCTTCACCTCCTCACCTCTTCACCTCTTCACCCTTTTTTTGCAATTCGGAGGCGGGAACGCCGTCCGGCCCGACGGAC
>CAZMED010000112.1:1282-9907 GCA_964565045.1 uncultured Thermoanaerobaculia bacterium | reverse complement strand
CGGTGGGCGGCAAGACCGGGGTCAACCTCGAGCAGGGCAAGAACCTGGTGGGCGCGTTCTGGCCGCCGCGCCTGGTCATCGTCGATGTCGCCACCCTCGCCACGTTGCCCGAGAGGGAGCTGCGGGCGGGCGCCGCGGAGGTCATCAAGACCGCCTGGATCGGCGACCGCGAGCTCCTCGGGATCCTGCCGGTGAGCGGGCTCGAGAGCTTTCAGACCCTGGCGCCCGATCAATGGCAGACCCTGGTGATGCGATGCCTCACGGTCAAGGCGAAGATCGTCGGCGCCGACGAGCGCGAGGGCAGAGAGCGCGCGGCCCTCAATCTCGGCCACACCCTCGGACACGCCCTCGAGGCGGCAACCTCCTACCGCCGCTTCCTGCACGGCGAGGCCGTGGCATGGGGCCTCCTCGCCGCGGCGAGGCTCGGCCGCCGCCGCGGCACGCTGTCGCCGGACGGCGAGGCGGAGCTGACGGGCGCGGTGCGGGCGCTCGGGACGCTGCCGCCGATCACGGACATCGAAGCCGGCGCACTGGCCGCCCATCTCGGCCGGGACAAGAAGCGCAGCGACGCCGGGATCAACTGGGTGCTGCCCAGCGACGGGGGCGTGGAAATCGGGCAGCATGTGGCGACGGAAGAGGCGCTCGAGGTCTTCGCCGAGCTGCAACGGTTGAGGCCGTGATCGAACCCGGCCCGGCGCCCGGCGCCGGGCCCCGAAATCCGCGGCGCGAGGGCGGGCGGACGGTGGGGCGCCGCGGATTTCTGAGGTAGGATGTCAGACCTATGAGCAGCAGGAGCCCCGGCAGCGTGGTCCCCGGTCCCGGCCAGATCGCCGACCGGATGCCGCACGACGCGGAGGCCGAGCGCGCGGTGCTCGGCGCGGTCCTGCTCGACCCGAGCTCGATGCTGCACATCATCGAGAAGCTGCGCGAGGACGAGTTCTACCTCGACAGCCACCGCGTGATCTACGGCGCCTGCCTCGAGCTGCGGCAGAAGGGCGAGGCGGCGGACCTGGTGACGGTCCGCAACCAGCTCGCGGAGCGCGGCCGGCTCGAGAGCGCCGGCGGCGCCCTGTACCTCTCGTCGCTGGTGGACGCGCTGCCCGACGTGGCCAACGTCATCCACTACGCCGAGATCGTCCACGACAAGTCGGTCAAGCGCCGGCTGATCGCCGCCGCCCAGAGCATCCTCACCACCTGCTCGCTCGACCACGGCGACGCCCGCGACGCGGTCGAGGCGGCCCAGCGCGACGTCTTCCGCATCGCCGAGGACACTCTGTCGGGCGGCCTGGTGCACATCCAGAAGCTCACCGACACCGAGCTCGCCAACATCGAGGCGAGCCGCGAGACCCGGTCCACCCTGACCGGCCTCGACACCGGCTTCGTGCGCCTCAACGAGCTCACCTCGGGCCTGCAGCGCAAGGACCTCATCATCCTCGCCGCCCGCCCCTCCATGGGCAAGACCTCGCTCGGGATCAACATCTGCGCGCACGCCGCGCTGCGCGGCGGCATGAAGGTGGCGATCTTCTCGCTCGAGATGGCGGCCGAGCAGCTCGTGCGGCGGCTGCTGTCGGCGGAAGCGAGGGTCGATCAGAAGCGGATCTCCGGCGGCTACCTGGCGAAGTCGGACTGGCCGAAGCTCGAGATGGCGAGCCAGGCGCTGCGCAAGGTCGACCTGTGGATCGACGACACCCCCGGCATCACCGCCCTCGAGCTGTCGGCGAAGGCGCGCCGGCTCAAGCAAGAGCACGGGCTCGACCTGGTGATGGTCGACTACATGCAGCTGATGTCCGGCGGCGGCCGCTTCTCGAGCCGCAACGAGGAGGTGTCGGCCATCTCGCGCAGCCTCAAGGCCATCGCCAAGGAGCTCGACGTGCCGATGCTGGTGCTGTCGCAGCTGTCGCGGCAGCCCGAGCGCCGCGGCGGGGACCACCGGCCGCAGCTTTCGGACCTCCGCGAATCCGGCTCGATCGAGCAGGACGCCGACGTGGTGCTGTTCATCGTGCGGCCGTCGGTGTACGACCGCGAGGCCGAGGACCCGCGCCACGCGGAGCTCATCATCGCCAAGCAGCGCAACGGACCCATCGGCGACATCGACCTGGTGTTCCAGCACGAGTACACCCGCTTCGAGAACGCCGACTTCGCCCACGACGACACCGGCGCACCGTGGTGAACGCGACCGCCGCCGCCGCCGGCCCGCTGGCCTGGCTCGACCGCTTCGGGCGCAGCGTGCTCGGCGCCCTCGACGAGCTCGGCCGGTTCTTCTACATCATGGCGTGGTCGGTGCTGTGGACCTTCCGCCGCCCCTTCGACGGCGGCCAGCTGCTGCGGCAGATGGTGCGCGTCGGCTGGGACTCGATCCCGGTCGTCTTCCTGACCTGCCTCTTCACCGGCATGGTGCTGGCCCTGCAGACCTTCCGCGGCTTCGAGCGCTTCCACGCCGAGGGCTACGTGGCCTCGGTGGTGGCGCTGTCGCTGACCCGCGAGCTGGCGCCGGTGCTGACCGGGCTGATGGTGGCGGGCCGGGTGGGGTCCTCCATGGCCGCCGAGCTCGGGACCATGCGCGTCACCGAGCAGATCGACGCCCTGTACGCCATGGCCACCGAGCCCGTCCACTACCTGGTGGTGCCGCGCGTCAACGCCTCGATCCTGATGCTGCCGGTGCTGACCGTGCTCGGAGACGCCGTCGGCATCATCGGCGGCTGGCTGGTGTCGGTGGGGCTGTTCGGCGCCAACCCGTACCTTTACATGGAGCGCACCTTCCAGTTCCTCGAGGTCAACGACGTCACCTCGGGCCTCATCAAGGCCGCCTTCTTCGGCCTCATCCTGTCGGTGACCGGCTGCGCCAAGGGCTTCTACACCTCGGGCGGCGCCGAGGGCGTCGGGCGCTCCACCACCTCGGCCGTGGTGACGGCCTGCCTCTACATCCTGCTGTCGGACTTCTTCCTCACCAAGGTGCTGTTCTGATGGCGAAGGCCGCTCCGAGCGCCGCCCCGGCAGGCCCCATGATCTCGGTCATCGGGCTGCACAAGTCCTTCGGGGACAAGAAGGTCCTCAACGGCATCGACCTCGAGATCGGGCGCGGCGAGTCGCTGATGCTGGTGGGCGGCTCGGGCGCCGGCAAGTCGGTGTTCATCAAGCACCTCATCGGGCTGCTGCAGCCCGACGAAGGGCACGTGGTGGTGGACGGGGTCGACCTCACCCTGGCCCCGCCGGAGCAGGTGCTGGCCCTGCGCAAGCGCTTCGGCATGAGCTTCCAGGAGGGCGCGCTCTTCGACTCGATGACGGTCCACGACAACATCGCCTTCCCCATCCGCCGCCACCGCACGAGGAGCCCGCGCGAGGTCAGCTCGAGGGTGAGGGAGTGCCTCGAGCTGGTGCGGCTGCCCGGCATCGAGGACAAGATGCCGTCGGAGCTGTCGGGCGGCATGCGGCGCCGGGTCGGCTTCGCCCGCGCCATCGCCCTCGAGCCCGAGATCCTGCTCTTCGACGAGCCCACGACCGGGCTGGACCCCATCAACACCGCGGCCATCGGCAATGTCATCAACCAGCTTCGCGGGGAGCTCGGCGTGACCGCGGTGACCATCACCCACGACATGAGCCTGGCCGCCATCATCGCCGACCGGGTGGCCATAATGCGCCGCGGCCGCATCCTCGCCGTCGACACCCCCGGAGACTTCATGAGATCGGAGAATTGGTTCATTCGCGCGTTCCTGGACGGCCGGGTGCCGGAGGAGGACCTGCCATGACGCCTGCCGCACGGATCGGCCTGTTCATGCTGATGGGGTTGATCATCCTCGGCGTGTTCATCATCAAGATCGAGGACATCCCGGTGGGCGAGCGCGGCGAACGCCTCGTGGTGAAGGCCCGCTTCGAGTCGGTCGCCGGCCTCGACCGCAAGGCCGCCGTGCGCATCGCGGGGGTGCGCGTGGGCCTGGTGGAGGAGATCGAGCTCGAGGGCGCCGAGGCGGTGCTGACCCTGTCGCTCGACCCCGAGGTGCGGCTCCACCAAGGCGCCGCGGCGCAGGTGACGAGCCTCGGCATGCTGGGCGACAAGTACGTCGAGATCCTGCCCGGCGACCGCAGCGCTCCGCTGCTGCCGCCGGGATCCGAGCTGGCGGGCGGTATGACGCCGTCCTTCGACGACGTCATGAAGGTGGCGGCCGACATCGGCGCCGACGTCAAGGAGGTCACCGAGGCGCTGCGCGGCTCGATCGGCGGCCCGGGCGGCGAGGAGGCGATCTCGGAGATCGTCGCCAACATCCGCGAGCTCACCGCCTCGCTCAAGGTCCTGATCGCCGAGAACCAGGCCAACGTCAACCGCACCACCGCCAACTTCGCCGAGTTCTCGACCACGCTGCGAGACGAGCTGCCGCGGATCGCCGACAAGATGAACCTGCTCGCCGACCAGCTCAACGAGGTCGTGGGCGAGAACCGCGACGACCTGCAGGCCTCGATGGGCAACATCCGCGAGCTCACCGACAGGCTGCAGGTGTCGGCCGACAACCTCAACCGGATCACCGGCAAGATCGCCGCCGGCGAGGGATCGATCGGCAAGCTGGTGAACGACGACACCACCGTCGACAACCTCAACCAGACCCTCGACTCCATCGAGGGCGGGGTCGCCACCCTGAATGAGACCCTGGGCCGCTACCGGCGCTACCAGCTCGACGTGGCGCTGCGCGGCGAGGCCCTCGCCAGCACCAGCGAGTCGAGGATGGCCTTCGGCTTCGACCTGTGGACCACCGACAAGCGCTTCTTCCGGATCGAGGGCGTCGACATGCCCTACGGGCGCACCCGGACGACGACCGAGAACGTCACCATCACCCACCCGGACGGCTCCGAGGAGAGCTTCACCGAGACCACGCTGAAGACGACCGACAAGCTCGGCATCAACGCCCAGGTCGGCTACCGGATGTTCCCGCAGACCGTCGTCCGGGCGGGCCTCATCGAGTCGACGGGCGGGATCGGCGTCGATCACAGCATCAAGCTGTGGGACCGGCCCATGACCCTGATCTTCGAGGCCTGGGACTTCGCCCGTCCGGACGACGAGTCGGCCCACCTCCGCCTCGAGGGCCGCTACTTCCTCACCAGGAACATCTTCCTGAGCGCGGGCTGGGACGATCCCCTGGTGTCGGAGCGCTCCTCGGTCCTCTTCGGCGGCGGCATCACCTGGAGCGACGAGGACATCAAGTACAGCCTCGGGCTCGCCGGCGGCGCGCTCAACTGACGGGGCCCGGCGTGGCCGACACGGTGTTCTTCTGCACCTCCTGCGGCCACGAGTCGCGCAAGTGGCTCGGCCAGTGCCCGGGCTGCGGCGAGTGGAACAGCTTCGCCGAGCAACCCGGAACGCCGAAGAAGAAGCGAGCCGGCGGCGGTCCGGCACCGCGCGGCGCGCAGGCGGTGCCGGTGACCGAGGCCGCGGCGCTGCCGACCGCCCGTGCGACGACCCGCCTCGAGGGCCTCGACCGGGTGCTCGGCGGCGGCCTGGTGCCGGGCTCGCTGCTGCTGCTCGCGGGCGAACCCGGCATCGGCAAGTCCACCCTCCTGCTGCAGGTGGCGGCCGCGCTCGCGGGCAGCGGCGAAACCGTGGCCTACGTCACCGGCGAGGAGTCGGCCGAGCAGGTGGCGCTGCGGGCTCGGCGGCTCGACGGACTGCACTCGACGCTCTTCCTGTTGCCCGAGACCTCCTTCGAGGCGGTCGAACGGCAGCTCGACCGGCTCGATCCGGGGCTGGTCGTGGTGGACTCGGTGCAGACGGCGGTGGTTGAGGCGGTGGACGCGGTCGCCGGCTCGGTGAGCCAGGTACGGCAGGTGGCGGCGCGGTTCCAGCACTTCGCCAAGACCCGCGGCGTCCCGGTGGTCCTGGTCGGCCACGTCACCAAGGACGGCGCCATTGCCGGACCCAAGCTGCTGGAGCACCTGGTGGACGTGGTGATGTCCCTGGAGGGCGAGCCCGGGCACGACCTCAGGGCGCTGCGCGCGGCCAAGAACCGGTTCGGAACCGTCGCCGAGCTCGCGCTGTACTCCATGACCGGACGCGGCCTCGAGCCGGTGAAGAACGCCTCGGCCTGGCTGCTCGAGGACCGCCAGAGCGGCGCCGCCGGGTCGGCGGTGGCGGTGGCGCTCGAGGGCAGCGTCCCGTTGCTGGTGGAGGTGCAGGCCCTGGCAATCCCGTCGTCGCTGGCGACGCCGCGCCGCGTCGCCCAGGGTTTCGACTCGTCGCGCCTCGCCCTCCTGCTGGCGGTGCTCGAGCGACGTGCCGGGCTTTCCTTAGGCGACCGCGACGTCTACGTCAACCTGGTGGGCGGCCTGTCGCTGCGCGAGCCGGCCCTCGACCTCGCGGTGGCGGCCGCACTGCTGTCGTCGATTGCCGACCGGCCGCTCGCGCCCGACCTGGCCGTGTTCGGTGAGATCGGGCTGCTGGGCGAGGTCCGGGTGGTGAGCCGCGCCGCAGAACGGGTGCGCGAAGCGGCGGCCCTGGGATTCGGCCGGGTCGCCCTCCCCGCCCGCGACGCCAACACCAAGCTCAAGCTGCCCGCCACCGCCATCCGGACCGTCGCCGACCTCCCGTCGCTGCTCGCGGCGAGCGAGTAACACCGAGGGCACGGAGGGGGCACAGAGCCTGCTCGCCCATTTCGGATTTCGGATTTCGGATTTCGGATCTCCACCCACCCACCCGCTGAACATGAGGCGGTGCAGGTCCACGGGGTCAACAGCTTCCGGGGCAGTGGCAGTGACAGCTGCAGTGACCGGGGACGGTGGCAGCAATTCCGGATGAGCCCAACGTTCGAACGTTCCAACGTTCCAACGTCCCAACGATGTCCTCCCCCGGTCACTCGGCGCCGGCCACGCCCTCGAGATACAGGTTCGGGTACATGCCGAAGAACGCCATCGCCGGCTCCAGCTGGGCGAGGGCGATCTGGTCGTTGACCGAGTGCGAGTGGAGCTCGTCGGCCGGCCCGAAGCCGACGGTGGGAATCCCGAACATGCCCGCGGTGGTGCAGCCGTTGGAGGAGAATGCCGAGCGGTGGATGCGCGGGGTGCGGCCGAGCACTCTCTCCGCCGCCGTCTTGGCCGCCGCGACCGCCGGGCTGTCGACCGCGGTCTCCCACGCCGGAAAGACCTTTTCGGTGGGATAGGTGAAACCCCGCCAGGACGGCAGGTCGTAGTGCTTGAGGCGCACCTCGGTCGCCTCGCCGCCGAGCACCCCGATCGAGCGGATCTGTTCCATGGCCTCGGCGGCGCTTTCGCCGATGGTCAGCCGGCGATCGATGTGGATGAGGCACTCATCGGGGATCGCGGTCAGCGACGGCGAACGGGACGAGATGCCGGTCACGGCCAGCGAGCCGCGGCCGAGCATCGGATGGTCGACCTCGAGCTCCCGGTGGAGGCGGGCGACCCCCTCGATCACGGGAACCATCGAGTAGATGGCGTTGCGTCCGCGGTCCGGCTGCGAGCCGTGCGTCGACACGCCGGCCGTCGCGATCTCGACCTCCATGCGTCCGCGCTGGCCGTGGCAGACGCCGAGGTGGGAGGGCATGGCGATGACCACCGCTTCCGGCCGCAGCCCGGTCTCGTTGAGGAGGTACTGCCACGCGAGCCCGACGCAGTCCTCGCCGTTGACCGTGGCGGTCACCCACAGCGTCAGGTCGTCAGCGAGCCCGACCCGGTCGGCGAGGGCGGCGCCGTGGATCACGGCGGCCAGCCCGCCCTTCTGGTCCGAGGCGCCGCGGCCGAAGAGGATGCCGTCGGTGACGATGCCGCGGAACGGGTCGTGCCGCCAGCGGGTGGGATTGGAGATGCCGACGGTGTCGACATGGGCGTCGAAGGCGAGCACCCGCGGGCCGGAGCCGAAGCGGCCGAGCACATTGCCCATTTCGTCGATGTGCACGTCGCGGTACCCGAGGCTCTCCATCTCGCGCATGACCCGCTCGCAGACCAGCCGCTCACCGCGGCTCGGCGACGGCACGGTGACGAGATCGTGCAGCAGCTCGACGCACTGGGACGCGGCCTCGCTCGCGAGCCGGGTCACGGACCGCTCGAAGTCGCCTTGGACAGCGCTGTCTCTTTCCATAGTTGGTTCCCTACCCAATCGGATGAGAATTTTTTCACAAAGTGTGCGCGGGATCAAGCGCAACCTGGCGGTTCCGGTCCTTTTGGTGACCCGAAGCCGCACGCGCTGACGACGTTCGCGCGCCAGGTCGCCTCCAATTCTGAACGCCGCACGGTGCGATCCCAACCCAAGGTCCCGTCGCCGGGGCCGTCTCCCGCGTGGGTGTGCGGAACGTTCAAACTTGAAACGTCCGGCTCATCCGGAATTTGGTGGGATGGAGGCATCGGATACGAGCCCAGCCCGTGCCCGTGCCCGTTTCCGTTTCCGTGCCCGAATTCAGGTTCAGTGCCATCGGCAGATGGCAGTAGCAGGTACCGGGGCAGCGGGCAGCGTCCGTGACAGCGACCGGGGCAGTGAGCAGGCGACGCGGCGGCGGAATGGCCACCTCCGCAGACTTCAAACCGATGGACGAGCCCTTTTCCCGGATGCGCCAAACGTTCTGAGGTGAACCGGCTGAGCTCAGGCCCGGGGGCCGAAGATCGCGGTGCCGACCCGCACCATGGTGGCGCCCT
>CAZMED010000112.1:0-1182 GCA_964565045.1 uncultured Thermoanaerobaculia bacterium | reverse complement strand
GCTCAGGCCCGGGGGCCGAAGATCGCGGTGCCGACCCGCACCATGGTGGCGCCCTCGGCGATCGCGATCTCGAAGTCGTGGCTCATGCCCATGGAGAGCTCCGGAAGCGCCGCACCGGAAGCCTGCTGCAGACGGTCGCGAAGCTCGCGCAGGCGGCGGAAAAACGGCCTCGACGCCTCGGGGTCGTCGCCCCACGGTGGGATCGCCATCAAACCGCGCACCTCGAGGCGGTCGCAGCCGAGGGCATGGTCGAGCAGCTCCTGAGCTTCGGACGGGACGGCCCCGGCCTTCTGCGGCTCGTCGCCGACGTTAATCTCGAGCAGGACAGGCAGCCGGCGCTGGGGCCAGTGCTCGGCGAGCAGGAACTGCAGTCGATCGGCGATCTCGAGCCTGTCGACGGTGTGGATCACGTCGAAGACCTCGAGCGCCGTCTTCGCCTTGTTGCGCTGCAGGGGGCCGATGAGGTGCCAGCGCGCGCCCTCCACCTCAGGCTTCTTGGCCGCTGCCTCCTGGACCCGGTTCTCGCCCAGGTCGCGCGCCCCCGCGGCGACCGCGGCGGCGACGACATCCGCTGCGAATGTCTTGCCGACCGCGATCAGCGTGATCGCGTCGGGGTCTCGCTGCCCGGCCTCGGCCGCAGCTGCGACGCGGCGCCGCACCTCAGCCAGGCGCGCGGCCGGCCCCGCGGTCACCGTCAGCTCCCGATGACCTCGTCCTCGGGGAGGTTGAGGCTCTCGATGCTGTAGAGGATGCGGTGGCAGTGCTCGCAGTCGATGATCTCCTCGCACCGGCGGACACGTTGCTGGAGATGGGGGCGGAGCGAGAAGTGACACAGTGAGCACGAGCCCTCGATGACCTCGGACATGGCCCTGCCCTGCTTGCTCTCCAGGAGGCGCATGAAGCGGGCTCGATGCTTGGGCTGGATGTCCGCCTCGATCACCTTGGCCTGCTCGGAGAGCTCGTGGACCCTCGTCAGGAGCTCAGCCTTGCGCTGCTCCCACGCCTCGACCACCGCCACGTGCGCGGTCTCGGCCTCCGGCCGCTCGTTGCGGCGCGTCTCGATCTCGGTCTTGAGCTGGTCGATCGCAGCCTCGAGCTCCTGCCTCCGTTTCGTGGTCTCGTCGATGGCCTTGGTCGCGTAGTCGATCTCCGAGATCACGGCCGTGAACTCGCGCTCGTTGG
>CAZMED010000111.1:0-9926 GCA_964565045.1 uncultured Thermoanaerobaculia bacterium | reverse complement strand
GGTTGCTGCCGCGGACGTGGCCCTCTGTCACTGAAACTGTCACTGAAACTGTCACGGCCACTGTCACTGCCACTGAGGACTGAAACGTCCGATTCCCGATCAACCGCAGCTCTTACCGCGAGACGGTCAGGAGGGAGCGCGCTTCCCGCTCGCTGTCGCACACCTGCAGGATCTGCTTCAGGAGCACGATGTCGAAGATCTCGCAGATCTTGTCGCTGCAGCCGAAGACCGCGAGCGAGCCGCCGAACTTCTGCAGCCGGACCAGCAGCCGCACGAGGGAGCCGATACCGGCGCTGGTGATGATGGTGACTCCGGAGAAATCGAAGAGGAAGAAGCGCTCCTCCGGGCCGACCCGCTCCGACGCCTGCGCCCACAACAGCTCGGCGCCGTCGATCTCGAGCGCGCCGTCGAGGCGCACCGTCAAGATTCCGTCCACGGTGTGGCGATCGGCTTCGAATTGGATGCGCATGCGGATCTTCCCTTCGCCAAGCCGCCGGATCCCCTCTTTTCGAACTGCTCCGTGTTGGCTCGAGTGTACCACCGAACCGGGCGCTCATCCCGAGCAGAACCGGGGCCTGTGGTAGAGTGCCCCGAGATCAGAATCGGCAGCACGGGCGGCAGCGACGGCGGCAGGTGGCAGTCACGGCGACGTCGCACGACGGAGGCGAGACGATGACCGGGGCCCGCAGGGAGTTTCCGCGCGAGATCGGCTCGCTGGGCGAGGTCTTCGATTTCCTGCAGGACTTCGCGACCGAGCACGAGCTCGACGAGCGGACGGCCTTCTCCATCAACCTCGTGGTCGAGGAGCTCTTTACCAACATGGTGCGGCACAACATCGGAGGCAGCGAGCACATCTCCCTCGCCCTCGACCACGACGACGACAATGTCTACCTCGAGCTGGTCGACGTCGACGTCGAGCCCTTCGACTTTTCGACGGTCGCCACGGTCCCGGTCGAGGAGGGCCTCGAAGCCCGCAGGCCGGGCGGCCTGGGGGTGCACCTGGTGCAGCGGTTGGTCGACGACGTGACGTATGAGTACGACACCGAGGACCGGCGCATGCGGGTCTCGGTCAAGAAATCACTGGAGCCCTGAGATGTTCGACATCAACCTTCGCCCCGACGGGGTGGTCGCCCTCGAAGGCCGTCTCGACGCCTCCCAGGTCGATGCGGCAAAATCCGTCCTCGACCGGATCACGGGCTCGTGCACTCTCGATTTCGCCGGCCTCAGCTACATCTCGAGCGCCGGCCTCGGGCTCCTGTTTGCCACCCAGAAGCGGCTCGTCGACGCGGGCGAGGCACTCACCCTGGCCAACCTGAACCCCCACATTCGCGAGATCTTCACCATCGCCGGTTTCGACCACATCTTCACGATCGAGTGAGCGAGGTGCCGAGAGTCGGGATTTCCAACTTTTCAGCCGACGGCCGGTACTTATGACGAGTGAACGTGATGCCATGCTGGTTGCCGCCTGCCTCCAAGGGGATCTCCACGCGTTCGAGGAGCTCGTCGAGCGCTACGAGACGCCCCTGTTCAACGCCTCCTATCGCATCACGGGATCGATCGACGACGCCATGGATGCGACTCAGACCGCCTTCGTCAGGGCCTTCGAGAACCTCCACACATTCAACCCCGACTACCGCTTCTTCAGCTGGATCTACCGCATCGTCATCAACCAGTCGCTCAATCTGGTCGGAAGGCGGCGCGCCGAGTCGGCCCTCGACCACGATCTGCCCGCAGCCTCCGGCGATCCCGAGGCCGCGCTCGACGGCAGCGAGAGGGCCAGGTTGCTGCAGGCCGCGCTCCTCGAGCTCGGCCCGGAACAACGCACCGTGATCTTCCTCAAACACCTCGAGGGGTTCTCGTACCAGGAGATCAGCGAGCTTCTGGACATCCCCGTGAAGACCGTCAAGTCGCGGCTCTTCACCGCCCGGCAACGGCTGCGCCTGATCTTGAACCCACGGGGGGTCACCCCATGAATTCCGAACGACTCGAATCGCTCCTGTGGGAGCGCTTCGACGGCACGATCGGCGAAGCGGAGCGCGCCGAGCTCGAGACGGCGCTGGCCGCCGATCCCGAGGCGCGCCGGCTCGAGACCGAGATCGCCCGCGTGGCCGTGCAGCTCGAGACCATGCCGAGGCTGGCCCCGGGGCACGGTCTGAGGTCGCGCATCGCCTCCGCCCTGGCCGAAGCCCGGCCGCCCGGGCGTCCGGCGGCGGTGCCGGCCGCCTCGGTCGCCCGCCACCGCTGGATCCGCCGCCCCGCCGCCTGGCTGCCCCTTGCCGCCTGCTTCGTGCTCGGCATCGCGCTCGGCCTGATGCTGCCGTCGATCGGCCGCGTGTCGGTCGAGGAATCCAAGGCTGCCGGCGCCATGGGTGCGGACGCCGCGCGTTTGGAACCGCCGCTTCGCCTCGAGCTCGGCCGGGGGCTGGGGATGCTGACCGCCACGCGCACCGGGACCACGGCGATCATCGAGCTCCGGCTCGATACCGACGACGAGGTCACGCTGGCCGTCGGGCAGCCGGGCGCCGAGATCGCGATCAGCGAGCTCGGCGGCGACGCCGACCCGGACCGCAGCCTGACGGTGGTCGAGGGTCGGGTGGTGATGCGGTCCCGCGGGCCAGGCGCCCTCCGCCTCGTTCTGACCGCCGGGTCCGACACCGCTCCCCTGCACCTCGAGGTCGCGGCCGACGGCACAACCATCGCCGAGGGATGGGTGGAGTAGCCGGTCACCAACTTTTTGCCGGGCGTCGTGTAATTGGAGTAGCGAACCTGGATCGAAAAACGGGGAGTTACATCCGAAACAGGAGGTATGTGATGGCCAAGAAGAACGGGATCATCGCGGGGATCGCGGTTGCCGCAGTCGTCGGTATCGCCGCAGTTCTATTCATCTCTCAGCAGGCGCCGACGGTCCTCGAGGAGGACGCGACGGGCGCCATCGGCGCGGCCGATCGCTACCGCGCCGAGCAGATCACCGACGCGGATGTCGAGTTGGACGGTGAGATCGCCGGCAACGCCGCCGTCTCCGAGGCCGCATTCACGGTGACCGGCGAGGAGCTCGTGGATCTGCTCGGCAAGGCCTCGGTCCAGGAAAAGGCCGCATACTTCGAGCGCGCATCTGTCGACGAAAGGGTCAGCATGGTCGCGCGGCTGTCGGTGGACGAGCGGGCCGCTGCCCTGCAGCGAGCCACCGAGGCGGAGAAGGCCTCCGCCCTCGAGCGCGCGAGTGAAGCCGAGAAGGCAGCCGCCCTCGAGCGCGCCAGCGCCGCCGAGAAGGCCGCCATGCTGGACCGTTTCTCGATGCAGCAGAAGGCGGCAGCCCTCGACCGGGCGACCCAGGCCGAGAAGGCCGCCTGCCTCCAGCGCGCCAGCGCCGCCGAGAAGGCGAGCCTGTTGGCGCGGGCGTCCCTCGACCGCCAGTCCGCCATGCTGGACCGCTTCTCGATGAACGAGAAGGCCGCGATGTTCGAGCGCGCCTCCGATCAGGAGAAGGCGGCGTGCCTCGAGCGCGCGTCGGCGGCCGAGAAGGCGGCGGCGCTCGAACGAGCCAGTGAGGCCGAGAAGGCGGCAGCGCTCGACCGAGCCGTTGCCGCGGAGCGCTCGAGCATGCTGGCAAGGCTCAGCATGGAGCGCGCCGCCTACGAGAAGATGAGCCTGCAGGAGAAGGCCGCCGCGCTCGACCGCTTCAGCGCCCAGGAGAAGGCGGCGATGCTCGACCGCTTCTCGATGCAGGAGAAGGCGTCGCTCCTTGCCCGCGCCAGCGCGGCCGAGAAGGCGAGCTTTCTCGAGCGCATGACGGCCCAGGAGAAGATGGCGGTCCTGGAGCGCGCTCCGATGAACGAAAAGGCCGCCATGTTCGAGCGCGCGTTCTCCCAGTAACGGCACCGACGTCCCGAGGCGTCGGGAGACGAACCGGGGATGCCGCGGAATGGCCGCGGCATCCCCATTTTTTCGACTGGAAGTGATCGGCACACCCTGGGTTATGATGGCGCAGGCACCACGCAAAAAGGGGGACTGACCGTGAGACGCGCCGCCGTCCTGACTGCCATCGTCCTGTCCCTGCTTACGGCATCGGAGGCCACGGCCCAGCTCGAGTTCCGCCTCTTCGAGACCGACGACATGACGGTCGTCTACCTCGACGAGGACAACCAGTACCTCCTGCCGCACCTCACCAACTGCTTCACCAACTCCTTCAGCTTCCACAAGCGGCTCTTCAACTACACGCCGAGCGAGCCGGTCACCGTCCTCCTCCAGGACTTCGACGATTACGGCTACGCCGGGGCCTCCGCGATGCCCACCAACTACCTGACGATCGGCATCGAGCCCTTCGAGTACGTCTACGAGACATCGCCCACCAACGAACGCATCAACTGGGTGATGAGCCACGAGCTGCTGCACATCGTGGCGTCCGACAAGCCGTCCCCGTCCGACCTGAAGTGGCGCAAGCGGTTCTCCGGCAAGGTGGCGCCGATCCCGGAGCAGCCGCTGTCGATGGTCTACAGCTATCTGACGACGCCGCGGATGTACGCGCCGCGCTGGTACCACGAGGGCATGGCGGTGTTCTTCGAGACCTGGATGGCGGGCGGCTACGGCCGCGCCCTCGGGGGATACGACGAGATGGTCTTCCGCACCATGGTCCACGACGGCGCGTACTTCTACGACACCGTCGGCCTCGAGTCCGAGGGCAAGGCCATCGACTTCCAGGTCGGTCAGGTCTCCTACCTCTACGGCACCCGGTTCGTGACCTACCTCGCCGACCGCTACGGGCCCGAAACATTGATCAACTGGCTCGACCGAAGGGAAGGCTCCAAGGCCTCGTACCGTGCGCAGTTCAAGGAGGTTTACGGCAGCGAGCTCGACGAGGAGTGGGCGCGCTGGATCGAATGGGAGCACGAGTGGCAGCGGGTTAATCTGGAGGCGATTCGCGACTATCCGGTGACCGCGTTCGAGGCCCTGTCCGAGCGCCCGCTGGGCTCGGTTTCGCGCGCCTACTTCGACCCCGAGCGGCGCCGCCTCATCACGGCGGTCAACTACCCCGGCGAGTTCGCCCACATCGCCGCCATCGACATCGACACCTGGGCGGTGGAGAAGATCGCCGAGGTGGAGACCCCGGCCCTGTACTACGTGACCTCGCTCGCCTACGACCCGGGCTCGCACACCGCATTCTTCACCACCAACAACAGCCGCCAGTGGCGCGACATCAACGCTGTCGACCTCGACACCGGCCAACGAACGGTCCTCGCCGAGAACGCCCGCACCGGCGACCTGGTCTTCAACCGCGCGGACGGCTCGCTGTGGGGGGTCCAGCACCACAACGGGCTCTCGACCCTGGTCCGCTTCGCCGACCCCTATCGGGGTTGGGACGCGCTCGAAACCGTTCTCACGCTCACCTACGGCAGAGACCTCTTCGACATCGACATCTCGCCCGACGGCGTGTGGCTCACGGGCTCGTTGATCGAGGTCAGCGGCCGCCAGCGCCTGATCCGCATGAAGATCGAGGACCTGCTCGCGGGCGACAGCGCCTACGAGGTCCTGTACGAGTTCGCCGACAACTCGCCCGCGAACTTCGTCTTCTCCCCCGACGGAAGACACCTCTACGGCACCTCGTACTACACCGGCGTTTCCAACATCTTCCGCTTCGACTTCGAGCGCCGGGAGATGGAGGCGCTGACCAACACGCTCACCGGGTTCTTCCGCCCGCTGCCGGTCTCGGACGGGCAGCTGATCGCCTTTCACTACAGCACGGAGGGCTTCGTCCCGGTGATGATCGAGCCGCGGGTGATCGAGGACATCAACCCGATCCGCTTCCTGGGTCAGGAGATCGTCGACAAACACCCGATCGTCAAGGAGTGGATGCTGCCGCCGCCCTCGGCGGTCGACCTCGAGGCGCTGGCCCCCAGGAGCGGGCCCTACCATCCCCTCAGGCGGCTCCAGATCACCTCCGTGTACCCGGTCATCGAGTCCTACCGCGGCCATGCCGCATTCGGCGCGCGCCTCAACATCATGGACCCGCTGGGTCTCGCCGGCATCGACCTGACGGCCTCCGTGACGCCGTCGGGCTCGGTGCCGAGCGACGAGAAGTTCCACTTCACCGGGAACTTCCGGAAGTGGCCATGGCGGCTCTCGACCTATTACAACCCCGCCCATTTCTTCGATTTCTTCGGCCCAACCGAGCAAAGTCGCAAGGGATACGGCGCTGTCGGCGAATACAGCGGCATCCTCATCAACTCGAAACCGCGCTCCCTCGACTACTCGGTCGCCCTCGCCGGCTTCGGCGGCCTCGACACCCTGCCCGAGTTCCAGAATGTCGTCGCTTCGATCGACAGCTTCTTCTCGCTCTCGGCCCAGCTCGAGTACGAGTCCTTGCGCAAGACCATCGGCGGGCTCAAACCAGAGAAGGGCCTCACCTGGGGGCTGTACCTCAACAACAAGTACGCCGAGTCGGAGAACTTCCCCCGCTTCTGGGGCACCCTCGGGCTCGGTCTTCCGCTGCCGATCGATCACTCGTCCCTGTGGCTGCGCCCCGCGGCAGGGTACGCCTGGGGCGATCGCGACAACACGCTCTCGAACTTCTACTTCGGGGCCTTCGGCAACAACTGGGTGGACTACCAGGACGTGCGTCGTTACCACGAGCACTCCAGCTTCCCCGGTCTCGAGATCAACGAGCTCGAGGCCAACAACTTCGGCCGCCTGATGTTGGAGTGGGAGCTGCCGCCGCTGCGCTTCAAGCGCGCCGGCGTGCCCGAGTTCTATCTCACCTGGGCGAGCGCCGCGATCTTCAGCAGCGCCATCGTCACCGACGTCGACGACGACCCGCTGCGGCGCACGCTCTACAACCTCGGCGCCCAGGTCGACTTCAAGCTCGTGATCTTCACGAACCTCTCGAGCACCCTGTCCTTCGGGTACGCGCGCGCCTTCGAGTCGGGCAGGCCGAGCTCCGATGAGTACATGATCTCCCTCAAGATCCTCTAGGTTCATGCCGATGTCCGCCCTCGACACCGGTCTGCGCGTCGCCCTCGGACTGCTGCCCGTCTTCTCTCTGCTGGTCGCTCTCATCCTGCTCGACAGCTTCAAGCTGGTCCGCCTGCGACTGGTGGTCCTTCTCATCGTCTTCGGTGGCGCCGCCGCCGTGGTCGGCCTGGCCGCCAACACCGCCGTTCGCGCGGCGATCGGGCTCGACGAGGTGCTGCTCGCGCGCTACCTCGCGCCGGTCGTCGAGGAGCTGGTCAAGGGCTCGGTCGTGGTGCTCCTGATCGCGAGGCACCGGGTCGGATTCCTGGTCGACGCCGCGATCGTCGGCTTCTCGGTGGGCGCCGGTTTCGCCGCGGTGGAGAATCTCCACTACTTGAGAATCCTCGACGAGCCCAACATCGCGCTGTGGATCGTGCGCGGCTTCGGCACCGCCCTCATGCACGGCAGCGTCACCGCCATCATGGCCATCGTTTCGCGGCAGCTCGCGGACCTCCGCGGCGCGGCCTCGCCGTGGGTGTTTCTGCCCGGGCTCGCGATGGCGATCGTCCTCCACTCGGTCTTCAACCACTTCTTCATCGCGCCGACCGTCTCCACTGCGCTGATCCTGGTGGCGCTCCCCGCTTTCTTCGTCGGCGTCTTCAGGATCAGCGAACGCCGCACCCGCGACTGGCTCGGGACCGGCTTTGACACCGACACCGAGCTGCTCGAGGCGATCGTCTCCGGCCGCGCTTCGGCGAGCAGCCGCATCGGCGGGTACCTCGGCGAGCTGCGGGAGAAGTTCCCGCCGGCCACGGTGGTCGACATGGTCTGCCTGCTGCGGCTGCGGCTCGAGCTCTCGATCCGGGCCAAGGGCATCCTCCTCGCCCGGGAGGCGGGCTTCGAAATGCCTGCCGACCCGGACATGGAGGCCCGTTTCGCCGAGCTTCGGCACCTCGAGCAGACCATCGGCCGTACCGGCCTGCTGGCGCTGTCGCCCCTGTTCCACTTCTCCGACCGGGACCTGTGGCAGCACCATATGTTAGGCAGGCGCTGACGCGTTTGCCCGTTAAACGTTAAAACGTTCAAACGTTCATACGATGTGAGCCGGTGTTCCGAGAGACGGTGTATCATTCGCACAACGATGTTCATCCTGCAGGTGACTCCCGCCGAGGGACCGCCTTTCGAGCACGAGGTCGAGGGCGATTCGCTGGTCATCGGCCGCTCGACGAAGTGTGATCTCTCGGTCGCCGACCGCAGCCTGTCGCGCAGGCACGCGCGCATCTTCCGAAGCGGCGAGCAGTGGATGGTCGAGGACCTCGGCTCGCGGAACGGCACCCGCGTCAACGGCTCGCTGATCGCGGGCGCAACGCCGGTCAATCCGGGCGACTCGATCTCGCTCTCGGCCTCGCTGATCACCGTCGGCGGCGGCGGCCGCGAGAGCTACCACGACGCCCCGATGCTGAGCATGGAGGGGACCATCCTGCGCTCGGCCAGCGTCCTCATCGCCGAGTCGGAGCGCGAGTTCGCGCAGCCGGTCGACGTCGCCCAGGCCGAGCTCCAGCACGCTGCCGACCAGCTCCGGGTGCTGTACGACATCCACCGCACGCTCGACAGCTCGACCAGCCCCGAGCAGCTGCTCGACGGCGTCCTCGAGCGCGTCTTCGTTCACATGCAGCCGCGCCACGGAGCGATCTTCCTCAAGGACGGCGACCGATTGGTGCGCGCGGCCAGCCGCTCGCAGAGCTCGGACGCGGACGCCTTCCCGGAGTCGCAGAGCCTCGCCCGGGAGGTCATCGACAACGGCCTCGTGGCGGTCGTCCAGGATGCCTCCACCGACCAGCGCTTCGCGGGGGCGGAGAGCCTGCTCGACGCCGGTGTGCGCACCCTGGCGGCGGCGCCGCTGCTGACGCCCGCGGGCGCCATCGGCATGATCGTGCTCAGCTCGACCCTCGCCAACCGCCAGTACACCACCGCCGACATGGAGCTCCTGGCCGTGGTCGCCTCGGCCGCCGGCCTCCGGCTGCGCAACTTCGCCCTCGCCGAAGAGGCCGCCGAGCGGCGCCGCTTCGAGCAGGAGGTCGCGGTCGCCCGCCGCATCCAGGTGGCGCTGCTCCCGGCCGCGATGCCCGAGGTGCGCGGCTTCGAGATCCACGGCGGCAACACCCCGTCGCGGGGGGTCTCGGGCGACTACTATCAGATTGTCGAGCGCGCGGGCCGCGGTGAGGTGGCGGTCGTCATCGCCGACGTGTCCGGCAAGGGCATCGCGGCCTCGCTGCTCACCGGCTACGTGGACGCCCTGGTCAACGCCTTCCTCGGCGAGGACATGGAGCCGGCCGACATCTTCAACCGGGTGTCGCCGCAGATGAACGCCAAGACCCCGGTCGAGTCCTTCGCCACCGCGTTCCTCGGCATCCTGTCGTCGGACACCGGCGCCCTGCGCTTCGCCAGCGCCGGCCACGATCCCTCCATCCTGGTCCGCGCAGCCGGCGAGGTCGAGCTCCTGATGCCCACCGGCATGCCCCTCGGCCTCATGCCGGAGGCGAGGTACTCGGCCTCCGAGACGACCCTCGGTCCCGGCGACACCCTCGTCCTCTACACCGACGGCATCACCGAGGCGGCCAACCCATCGGACGAGATGTTCGAGCGCGAGCGCCTGATCGAGGTCTGCCGCGCGCACCGCGCCGAGCCGCCCGAGACCCTTGCCGCCTCGATCCACGCCGCGGTCGAGGCCTTCGTCGCCGGCCGGCCCTACCACGACGACCGGACCCTGGTGATCGTGCGGCGAATTGCCGACTGATCCCGTCTCTCGCCGACCGGCTTTCTGCGATACGATGGCACCAAGCGGAACCGGAAAATGCTCGACCTCATCGGTCGCAGGCTCGGCCACTACCGCATCGTCGAGAAGATCGGCGAGGGCGGGATGGGGGTGGTGTACCGGGCGCATGACGAGCGGCTGGACCGCGACGTGGCGATCAAGGTGC
>CAZMED010000110.1:0-10002 GCA_964565045.1 uncultured Thermoanaerobaculia bacterium | reverse complement strand
ACCTCTACGACCAGGTCGACGCCGAGGACATCTGGGCCATCATCGACCGCGACCTGGGAGATTTTGAGACCTTTATCGCAGCCATCGTGGAACGGTACTTCGCTGATCCACCCCAGAACTGACAGCCAGCGGCAACGGCAGAGTTGTGGTGGACGCGTCTCGCATACGAAGCGTGAGCTTCAAGGATGTGCAGCCGGAACGGCTGTACCATAAGGATCACGTCTCGTCAGTTCGACTGGGTTTTGTACGTCTCGAGCAGCTCTTGGAACCATGGATGGGTCGCCACCGCCTCCGACAGCACCTTGATGGCCACGTCGCGGTCGAGGCGGTCGTCGTGTGCCCGGTACACCTCGACCATCCCACCCTCTCCGATTTTCTCGACGATGCGGTACTGGCCGAGGGTGGTGCCGATCATCGTCAGTTCGTCGGCGCGAGGCGCTTCAGCTCCTCGAACCAGTCCTCGACGACGCGGATCCTGTCTGGAAAATATGCGTCGAAAAAACTCGTTTCGTCCTCGTTCGTCAGGTCGTCGACTCGAATAAAAACGAACCGCCCGTCCGGCAGAAGGTCATAGCTGCGGCTGGGCATCGTCGACATGTATGGCCCCGTGAAAAGGAGCTGCGGTTTGCCGGCATGGAGTTCTCCCTCGATCACGTCGAGGGGCACCGAGAACACCGACGTTCCCCACCGACCGGATTCTGACCCGTGCGGGATGGTGAAGAACAGCTCGCGGCCACGAGGCGACCACGCGGGTTCGACCCCGCCACCGGTCGAGATCTGCACGGCACGCCCGGGGCCGGGGAACGGGCGGACGTAGACCTCGTATCGGCCGGACTGCGTGGAGGCGTAAGCCATCCACCGGCCATCGGGGGAGAACTCGGCCCACGCGTCATCGAACTCGGTCTTAACGTAGGGGTCGGTTCCCCGGCCTGACGAGAAAACCCAGATATCGGCCCTCGCGCCGTCAGCAGCAACTGCAACGGCCAGGAACTTCCTGTCCGGCGACCAGGAGTTGGGAAGAGGATCTGCGATCTCGATCGGAAGTCGTTCAGCCTTTTCGGGGTCCGAATCCACCGTATTGACGTAGATCGAGCCCGCCATGCCGTACGTGAACTCATCCGGGCCCGGGCCCCAAATCGGCAACGTGGCTCCCGAAAGGAGCTGAGGTCGGGACGACCCCCGCTCCAGGTCGATGGTCCACACGTCGTACCCGCGACCGCCGACCCCGGCGAGGAGTCTCCGTCCATTCGCGGCGGCACGAACAAGAAAGTAGACGAGCGGCTCGGCGGCGAGGACCTCCTCCATTCCCTGACGATCGACCGCGACCAACCGATTCGGCGGTAGCGGATGAAAGAAACCCGGCGCATATGCCATCAGACCGGTGCTCGAAAACGTCAACTGGCACGCGCCCACGTCAAACTCGTCGTGCATGATATGAATCGAGCGCGCGACCCCATCGAGAACCGGCACCGCCTGTCCCGTGACCTCGCGGCGACCACGATCGAAGGGCACGGCCAGCAGCCGGTTTTCGCGCGCAAAGACGAGGTGCCCGGTCGGGACATAGCGCCCGTCGGCCCCGTCTTCGATCAGCAGCCGCCGCTCGCCGGTCTCGAGGTCGTGCACGAAGATCCTGGCCTCACCCCAATCCACGAGTCCCTTCCGAACTGCGGTGTACACGACGGCCTTTCCGTCCGGCAGGAAGTGTGGGAGACGGTGGCTTCCTTCTCCGGCCTGCTCATCCAGCGTCGTGAGCGGCTCCGGGACCCCACCCGTCGACGGAATCCGGTTCAAGGGGCCTCCATAACCGGCAAACACGATGGTGCCATCGGCGCCCCACGACGCACCGAAGGAGGCGTCGCACTCGCAGAGCCGCACGCGTTCCCCGCCGTCAAGGGCGATTTTCTCCAGGGTCCGAGCCGTCCACATTTCACTGCTGAACATGCTCTCGTTCGACTCGGACTCGACTGTGTCAAGCGTTTGGGCGCTCCCGGTGACGAAGAGCAGCCAGCGGCCGTCGGGAGAAAAGACCGGCTGCGTTCCCCCCTCGGTCCCCGGCAGCTCGCGAGATTCCCATTGGTTCAAGGGACGAAGACTGATCGAACGGGAAAACGAGGGTATCCCCACCCGGGGGACACTTGTCACGAACGCGAGGGTCCGCCCATTGGGAGACAGCGCGAGCGCGTGGCGAAAAACGGCTCCCACCCTCTCCCCTTCCGGTGGGTTGATCTCGAGCCGTCGATCGGCCGCGGTCGGCGTGGCCTCCCTCCGGACCGACACGGCCGCCAGCCACACGACCATCGCGGCAACCGGCACCAGCGCCCAGGGAAGGACTCTCAGCCACATCGGTTGCCCCGCCCTGGAGGCGCCGGCATCGGTGGGGTCTGCACCCTCATCCGGCCTTTGGATAAAATCCTCGACCTCGATGCGGGCATCGGCGATGTCGTGAATCCGGTCGCGCGGGTCTTTGCTGAGACACCGCCGGAGCATCCGGCGGATCGCCGTCGGGGTCTCCCTCGGAAGCGCGTCCCAATCCGGATCGTCTTTGATGATCGTCGCCAGTATGTCGGTTGCGGTATCGCCGCAGAAGGCCCGGGAACCGGTGAGCATCTCGTACAGGACCACGCCGAATGCCCACACGTCGGAACGCTTGTCGACGGGTCTGCCACGCGCCTGCTCCGGGCTCATGTAGGCGGCAGTGCCGAGAATCACCCCATCCGCCGTCATCTGAACGCTCAGCGTCGGCGAATGCGTGAGATCGGCGCCGACGCCCTCTCGTTCCCACGCTTTGGCGAGGCCGAAGTCGAGGACCTTGACTTGGCAGTCGGCATCGACCATGACGTTGGCGGGTTTGAGGTCACGGTGGATGATGCCGTGGTCGTGCGCCGTCTCGAGGGCCCGCGCGATCTGGAGGGCGATCGGCAGCGCGGCGTCAATCGGTAGGCGGCCCCTCGCAATGACGCTCGCGAGGCTCTCGCCCTCGACCAATTCCATCACCAGGAACCGGCCGTTCTCCTCCTCTTCGAGCCCATGGATGGTGGCGATGTTGGGGTGGTTGAGAGCCGCGAGCGCCTTGGCCTCGCGCTCGAAGCGGCGCATCCGATCCGGGTCGTTCGCCACCGCCTCCGGCAGCACCTTGATGGCCACCTCGCGGTCGAGGCGCTCGTCGCGGGCGCGGTACACCTCCCCCATCCCGCCGGCGCCGAGGCGCTCGACGATGCGGTAGTGGCCAAGGGTGCGACCTTCGAGGTCTCCCATTGTCGGTGGTTCCGGTTGGCTCATGATATCGCACCCGACGGGCTGTTTTAAGATCGTCCTGCGGCACACGGCGACGGGGGTCGGTGCCAGGGGGGATCGCATGAAGCGGATGGCCGGGTTGTTGTCGTTGATCGTGGGGCTCGGCGCGGCGGTCCCGGCGGTCGCCGGGGATCTGCGGCTGAGCTGCCCCGCGGGCGCGGAGATCTTCGTCGACGGCGCGCTGGTGGGCACGTGCGGAGCCGCGGAGGGCGGGACCGTCCTCACGGGGCTCAGCGACGGGCAGCACATGCTCAGGGTCGAGCAGGCCGGCTTCCTGCCCATGGAGTTCCCGGTCGTCGCCGGGCCGACGCCACGGCAGGTCGAGGTCGGCGAGCTGTCGCCACAACCCCCTTCCGATGCCGGTGAAGCTGGAAGCCAGGACCCGCCGGAGGTGGCGTTCGGCTCCATCGAGATCAGCTCGGTGCCCCCGGACTGCAGCCTGCGGCTCGGCGACCGGTGGGCCCGCAAGCACGAGCCGCTCATGATCCTGCTCAACGTTCCCTTCGGCGAGCACACGCTGTGGTTCGAGCGGTTCGGGCTGTTGCTCAAGACACCCGTCGCCGTCACGGCGGACGCGCCCGTCCAGGTTCTGCACGTGGACTTCGAGAACGAGCGCGTCGAAATCCGCGCCGCGGCGCCGGCTGCCGACGACCCCGACTCGCCGGAGCCGCAGGTGCCGCCGGACGGCGAGTCCGCCTGCGTCGAGTACTGGGTGCAGGTGCTGCGGACCGGCGATCTCGAGAAGATCGAGCTGACCCAGGAGCAGCTCGACCAGCTGGGCTTTCCGCCCCGCGACCAGAAGCTGATCACCGTCGAGGACGACGGCGTGCTGCCGCTGTACAAGCTTCGCATCGGCCCCCTGCGCGACCAGTGGACCGCGAAGCTTGTGATCCACAAGATCCAGCCGCTGCAGATACTCAGCCCCCTGATCCTCACCGAGCCGTGCCCGGCGGAGCGCTGAGAGCGCCGGCCGCTGCCCGGCGAATGATCGCCGGTCCGGCCGAACCGGGTCTCCTGATACGATCGGTTGCGAGGGCAGGACCCGCAGGCGGGCCGCGGCCCGGGGGGGCGGCATGAGCTTCATCGATCGTTTCGCGCGCTGGGAAGGCATGGTCTTCGGCTTCATGCTCGGGGTCGCCGCGGCCGCGGTCGGGTCGATGGCCTACAACCAGGCCCGCGGTTACCTCAACCTCTCGCACTTCGAGCGCAGCATGCGCAACGGCCGCCTCAACGCGGTGGCGAGCGTGATGGAGGAGCAGCTGGCGGTGGCCGGCGCCGCGATGCGCGACGGCGCGCCGCTCGAGATCAGCAATTACCTGGCCTTCCAATACATGCCGCGCCTCTACGCCCACCAGATGGACTACGCCATGACCCTGCTGAAAAGCGGCGACGTGACCCGGTTCAATGCCCTGCGCGAGACCACGAAGTTCCTCACCCTCAACCTTTCGCAGCGCGACTTTTCGGGCCTCGACCTGCGCTTCGCCAACTTCACCGGGGCCGAGCTCACCGCCACCGATTTCTCCGGCTGCGATCTCGCGGACGCCACCTTCTGGCGCGCCGAGATGCCGCGCGCCAAGCTGACCGGGGCCGATGTCAGCCGGACCTCATTCAAGCAGGCGGTGCTGTCGAGCGCCATTCTCGGCGGCATCCGCGGCGACCGCACGGACTTCGAAGAGGCGATTCTGGTGGACGCCAGGGTCGTCCGCCTCGACCAGCTCGAGCTCGCCAACTTCGCCGGCGCCGAGCTCGCCCAGGCCAACCTCTTCGGGTCCAGGTTCCCCGCCGCGCGCTTCGACGGCGCCGACTTCACTCTCGCGTCGGCCGTCGCCTCGGACTTCGGCGAGGTCGAGAGCATGCACGACGTCAACCTCACCGGCGCCAACCTCACCAACGCGCGCCTCGAGCCGAGCAAGCTCGATCGGGCGTGGTTCGTCAACGCGGACGGTCTGCAGGAAGGCGTCGCCGACGAGCTCCGACGTCGCGGCGGCGTCGCGCGCCCGGAAGAGGTGCTGCAGCGGGTGGACCCGCGCATCATCGCCGGGTTCGAGGCCCAGATCGAGGAGGACCCCTTGATCCGGCCGGAGCAGCGCGAGGCGGTGCTGCTGCAGATGCTGCAGGAGTATTACCTCAATTGAGCGGCGCCGGTGGCGCCGCTCAATTGAGAATTTTGAATTTTGAATTTTGAATTCTAAATTTCCTGCCCGTGCTGCATCGTTCGGAACGCTGCCAGACGACGCATTGCTTTCGATGTCGTCATGGTACTTTCGTGCCTGATTCGGCGCGCAGCCATCGAGGGGGACCATGAAGCAGGTATTCAAGACCAGGGTCACCGAGGAGCTGGGGATCGAGCACCCGGTGATTCAGGGCGGGATGATGTGGGTGTCGCAGCCCGAGCTGGTGGCCGCGGTGTCGGAGGCCGGCGGGCTCGGGGTGCTGACGGCGCTCACCTTCGAGACCGCCGAGGGCCTCGCGGCGGCCATCGCCCGCACCCGGGCTCTCACCGCGAAGCCCTTCGGGGTCAACCTCACCTTCCTGCCGACCCTGGTCCCCAAGGACTACGGCAGCCTGATCGACGTCGTCGTCGGCGAGGGGGTCGACATCGTCGAGACCGCCGGCCGCAACCCCGAGCCCTACCTCGAGCGCATCAAAGCGGGCGGCGCCAAGGTCATCCACAAGTGCACCTCGGTGCGCCACGCGAAGAAGGCCGAGGCCATCGGCTGCGACTACATCTCGATCGACGGCTGCGAGTGCGCCGGGCACCCCGGCGAGGACGACATCGCGTCGCTGGTGCTGGTCCCTCTGACCGTGGACGCGGTGAAGGTCCCGGTCATCGCCTCGGGCGGCATCGCCGAGGCGCGCGGCCTGGTGGCCGCCCTGGCCCTCGGTGCCGAGGCCGTCAACATGGGAACCCGCTTCGTCGCCACCCTCGAGTCGCCGGCCCACGACAACGTCAAGCAGTGGCTGGTGCGCGCCACCGAGACCGACACCATGTACGTCATGCGCTCCCTCAGGAACACCGAGCGCGTGCTGCGCAACGAGGTCGCCGAGAAGGTGGTGGAGCTCGAGAGCAAGGGCGCCGGCATCACCGAGCTCGCGCCGCTGGTCACCGGCAGGAACGGACTGCGCATGCTCAAAGACGGCGAGATCGAGGTCGGCCTGATGCCCGCCGGACAATCGGTGGGCCTGGTGCGCGACGTGCCGAGCGTGGCCGGGCTCATGGACACTCTCATGGCCGAGGCGCAGCGCATCGTCGGTGAGCGGCTCGCCGGCATGACGGCGTGAGACAGCTCGATTGGGCCCCCTCGGAGACAGGTGGACTGGGTCCTGGTTGATTTCGGATTTCGAATTTCGGATTTCGGATTTCCCGCCCGCCCCCCGGTCACCGAGATTCGGAGTCCCCACCCGCCCGGCACGCGAGACGCGTGCCCCACAAGGCGGCTTCAGCGATTGGCGGGTTTTGTGGGGCAGCCGTCCCGGCTGCCGGGTGGGTGGCAGAGAAGCGACGTACGAACGTGAATCGTCGTCTTCTTCAGTCTGTCCGTTGATGGCTTTTCACCCGCCGCCGACGTTGACCCGGCCGCTGATAACTGACCCCGCCACTGCCAACTGCCTCTGAATCTGCCGCTGCCGCTGGCGCAGCCGCTGTCGCTGAACCCATTGACCGGCACGTTGATAAGGCCCCGTCATCGGAACCGATGCCGTACACTGACGCGATGACGGACGAAGCCGGCGCAGCGAGCACAACTCCCGAGGTTCCCCAGGACGGAGTCAGCACCCTCGGGTCGCGGGTGCCTGCCGGCGGCAGCGACGACCCCGACCGCATCCTCGGCCTCTTCCTGGAGTGGGTCGCCGACACCGGTTTCGAGCTCTACCCGGCGCAGGAGGAGGCGCTGCTCGAGCTCATGGCCGACCGCCACGTGGTGCTCGACACGCCCACCGGCTCGGGCAAGTCGCTGGTCGCCCTCGGCCTCCACTTCCGCGGACTGTGCGAGGGGCGGCGCTCCTTCTACACCTCGCCCATCAAGGCGCTGGCGAGCGAGAAGTTCTTCGCGCTGTGCGCCGAGCTCGGCGCCGACCACGTGGGCATGCTCACCGGCGACGCCAGCATTAACGCCGACGCCGGTGTGATCTGCTGCACCGCCGAGGTGCTCGCCAACCTCGCTCTGCGGGAGGGCGAGGACCTCGACGCGCCGTACGTGGTGATGGACGAGTTCCACTACTACGCCGACCGCGACCGCGGCTGGGCGTGGCAGGTGCCGCTCATCACGCTGCCGAGGACCCAGTTTCTCCTGATGTCGGCCACGCTCGGCGACATGAGCGCCATCACCGGCCAGATGGAGGCTTTCAGCGGCCGTGAGGCGGCGCTGGTCCAGTCCTCGGACCGCCCGGTGCCGCTCGACTTCAGCTACCGCGAGACGCCGCTGCACGAGACCATCGAATCGCTCGCGGCCGCCGACAAGGCGCCGATCTACCTGGTCAACTTCACCCAGCGCGACTGCGCCGAGATGGCGCAGAAGCTGACCAGCATGCAGCTCACCACCAAGGACGAGAAGGCGGCGATCCGCGACGCGGTGGGCGACGCGCGCTTCACGACCCCCTACGGCAAGGAGTTCCGGCGTTTTCTGGGGTTCGGGATCGGCGTCCACCACGCCGGCCTGCTTCCGAAGTACCGGCTCCAGGTGGAGCAGCTCGCGCAGCGCGGGTTGCTCAAGGTGATCTCCGGCACCGACACCCTCGGCGTCGGCATCAACATCCCGCTGCGGACGGTGCTCTTCACCAAGCTCGCCAAGTTCGACGGCCGCAAGGTGTCCCGGCTCAAGGTGCGGGAGTTCAAGCAGATTGCCGGCCGCGCCGGGCGCAAGGGCTTCGACGACGAGGGCAGCGTGGTGTGCCAGGCACCCGAGGAGGTCATCGAGAGGATCAAGGAGCAGCGCAAGGCCGCCTCCGGCAGCGGCAAGAAGGCGAAGGGCGGCCGCAAGCAGCCGAAGCAGGGCGAGGTCTCGTGGTCGGAGGAGACCTTCGCCAAGCTCGTCGCCGACCCGCCGGAGAAGCTCGAGTCGCGCTTCCGGATCACGCCCGGCATGCTGGTCGACCTGCTGCAGCGGGACGCCGCCGTCAACGATCCCGCGTTGGGGAACTTCAACTCGCTGCGGCGGTTGATCGCCGGCTGCCACGACGACGACGCCGGCAAGGCCCAGCACCTGGCGCGGTCGGCGCAGCTCGTGCGCTCGCTGTACCGGGCCGGCATCATCCGCATGGTCCGCGACACCGCCGGCTCCTACCTGTGGGTGACGGTGGACGAGGACCTGCAGGTCGATTTCTCACTGTTTCACAATCTGTCCCTTTTCCTGGTGGAGGCCATCGAAGGCCTCGATCCGCTGGCGCCCGAGCACTCCCTCGACATCCTGAGCCTGGTGGAGTCCGTGCTCGAGGACCCGGTGGTGATCCTGCGCCGCCAGCTCGACCGCGCGAAGACCGAGCTGCTGGCGCGGCTCAAGGAGGAAGGGGTGTCGTACGAGGAACGGATCAACCGCCTCGACGAGCTCACCCACCCGCAGCCCCTCGCCGACTACATCCACGCCGCCTTCGACCGCTTCCGCGGCGACCACCCGTGGGTCGGGGGCGACGCCGTCGCGCCCAAATCGGTGGCGCGCGAGATGATCGAGGAGTACCTGGGCTTCACCGACTTCGTGCGGCGCTACGGTCTGCAGCGCTCGGAAGGGGTGCTGCTGCGCTACCTGTCGCAGGTTTACAAGACCCTCGACCAGAACGTGCCCGACCAGGTCAAGAACGACGACGTCCACGACGTGATCGCCTACTTCCGGGCGCTCCTCGAGCGGGTCGACACCAGCCTCATCGAGGAGTGGGAGGCGCTGCGCCACCCGGAGCTCATCGAGGAAGGCATCACCGACACCCGCGTCGCCCACCGCGTGCTCGCCGCGCGCGAGCTGCGCGGCAACCCGAAGGCCCTCGCCTCGCGGCTGCGCGCCGAGCTCCACCACCTGGTGGCCGCTCTCGCCCGCCGCGACTGGGAGGAGGCGTCGGAGTGCGTGCGCGTCGATCCCGAAGAGCGCGGCGCCCTCGCATCACCCGAGGACTTCGCCGCCGCCCTGGAGCCCTTCTTCGCGCAGCATGAGAGGCTGCTCTTCGACCACCGTGCTCGCCTCGCCGAGCACACGCAGATCCATGCCGTCGGCGCCGACCAGTGGCAGGTGGTCCAGGTCCTGCTCGACTCCGAGGACGACAACCTCTGGTACATCGAAGGCAAGGTCGACCTCTCCGACGAAGCCAACGTCGAGGGGCCGCTGGTGGTGGTGACCAGGATCGGCACGTAGTGCAAATTCGGAATTAGGAATGAGGAATTAGGAATGCCGCCCACCCACCCATTTCGGATTTCGGATTTCGGATTTCGGATTTCCCGCCCATCCCCGCCTGGCGAGCAACGTATGTCAACCTGAGCACCGTCACTCCGGTTTCGGTGGTGCCGCACCGATTGGCATCTCCGCACCACCCGCCCGGCACGCGAGACGCGTACCCCACAAAGGGCAGCCGTCTCGGCTGGTGGGGGTGGGGTGGCAACGTGCAAACATTCAAACGAACTCGGTACCACGTATCCCAAAGTCCTGATCTCGCTCCGGTAACGCGCTGCCGGCATGGGTCCTCTCGGAGGTCGCAGGAACTTCGCACTTCGCTGCGCAAACGGTGCCC